>NZ_JBEAIL010000001.1:0-460433 GCF_040064495.1 Klebsiella sp. CN_Kp097
ACCGATACTAATGAACCGTGAGGCTTAACCTTACAACGCCGAAGGTGTTTTGGCGATTTGAGATGATTTTCAGCCTGATACAGATTACTCGATGCGTCCTGAGGACGTGTTGAAAACAGAATTTGCCTGGCGGCGATAGCGCGGTGGTCCCACCTGACCCCATGCCGAACTCAGAAGTGAAACGCCGTAGCGCCGATGGTAGTGTGGGGTCTCCCCATGTGAGAGTAGGGAACTGCCAGGCATCAAGTTTGCAGTAAAACCGGGGCATTAAACCGGTAGATGTAGAAAAAATTCGGTGGAGCGGTAGTTCAGTCGGTTAGAATACCTGCCTGTCACGCAGGGGGTCGCGGGTTCGAGTCCCGTCCGTTCCGCCACTTATTTAAAGCCCTGAGCATTCGCTCAGGGCTTTTTTGTGTTCTCAATAACCAATTATTGCTAAATCAGCAAAAATCCTCTGCATTTATCGATCTTTTTCCCAACCCAACCTTCACCCATAATGGCCTCAGTTAAGCGAAACGAATAATTAACGAGGAACATCAATCATGACAATCCCTGCATTTGGTCTTGGCACTTTCCGTCTGCAAGACGACGTAGTCATCAACTCTGTAAAAATGGCGCTGGAGCTGGGCTATCGTACTATCGATACCGCACAGATCTATGAAAACGAAGCCGCTGTTGGCCAGGCTATCGCGGAAAGCGGCGTGCCGCGTGATGAACTGTTCATCACCACCAAAATCTGGATCGAAAACCTGAGTAAAGACAAGCTGATCGCCAGCCTGAAAGAGAGCCTGCAGAAGCTGCGCACCGATTATGTTGATCTGACGCTGATTCACTGGCCGTCGCCGAACGATGCGGTTGCTGTTGAAGAGTTTATGGCTGCGCTGATGGAAGCGAAGAAGCTGGGTCTGACCCGACAGATCGGTATCTCTAACTTCACTATTCCACTGATGGAACGTGCGATCGCTGCCGTTGGCGCTGAAAATATCGCGACCAACCAGGTTGAACTGTCTCCGTACCTGCAGAACCGTAAAGTGGTCGATTGGGCGCATGAACACGGTATCCACATCACCTCTTACATGACGCTGGCCTACGGTAAGGCGCTGAAAGATGAAGTGATTGCCCGTATCGCGGCGAAACATAATGCGACCCCGGCACAGGTTATTCTGGCGTGGGCGATGGGCGAAGGTTATGCGGTTATTCCATCTTCCACCAAGCGTGAAAATCTGGCGAGCAACCTGAAAGCGCTGGATCTGAAGCTGGATGATGAAGATCGTAAAGCGATTGCCGCGCTGGATTGCAACGACCGTCTGGTAAGCCCGGAAGGTCTGGCGCCGAAGTGGGATTAATCCACCGATTCCGGCAGGCGGTTGACGCCGCTGCCGGACGATAGTTTCTTACAGCTCCTTCGGGAGCTGTTTGACGTGCTCACTCAGAAAGTCAATAAATGCCCTGATACGCGTGCTGACGGCTCTGTCGCTGTAATACACCGCACTGAAAGGCATCTCCACCGGCAAGCGCTTGTCGGCAAGTAGCTCCACAAACTCCCCGCTGGCAATCTCTTTATCCACCATATAATCCGATAGACAGGCAATACCATTGCCGCCAAGACAGAGCTGTTTTAGCGTTTCGCCACTGTTAGAGGTAATTTCGCAACCGACTTCCAGTAATTGGCCATCGCTGGCGGCAATAGGCCAGGTATTTAACGAGACAGGCTCGGTGAACCCCAGGCAGAGATGATCCGCAAGATCTTCCGCATTCAGCGGGGTGCCGTAGCGGGCGATATAATCAGGCGAGGCGATGATCTTGCGATAACTATTGAACAGCGGGCGGGCGCGCAGGCTGGAATCGGTTAGGGTACCCGCGCGGATCGCGACATCGACTTTACGTTCTATAAGATTAATGAAGGTTTCCGAGGAGACCAGCGAGAGCGTCATTTCTGGATAACGTTCGCGAAACGGTTTTACCAGCGGCATTAAAAAATGCAGCATCACCGGGGTGGCGGCATCAACGCGAAGCAATCCGCGAGGGGTGGTGCGCGTCTCCAGAAGCTCGTTCTCAGCAGCCGCCATCTCCTGCAACACCACCTGCATGCGGCGGAAATAACGCTCGCCTTCTTCTGTCAGGCTCAGCTGGCGCGTGGTCCGGTTTAACAAACTAACGCCTAGCTTTGATTCCAGCTTTTTGACTGCCCGGCTGACGGCAGAGTTTGCCTGCCCGAGCTGCTCGGCCGCCCGGCTAAAACTGCCGCTTTCCACTACGGCGACGAAGATAGCGATCTCTTCTGACGTGGCTCTCATTGTTGCACCTATAGCAAAATTCTATTGAGATTTTGATGGTTTTTGTTATTTAAACATCCCTTCATACTACGTGTCATCTTAATCCTGATGCTACGGAGTAAATTATGCCACTGGCGCTACTTGCATTAACCATCGGTGCCTTTGCTATTGGCACTACCGAATTTGTGATCGTCGGTCTGGTACCGACCATTGCTGAACAACTGGCTATCTCGCTGCCGTCTGCGGGCCTGCTGGTTTCCATCTATGCGCTAGGCGTGGCGATTGGCGCCCCGGTGCTGACCGCGCTAACCGGGCGCATGCCGCGTAAGCAGCTCCTGCTGGCGTTAATGGTGTTGTTTACCGCCGGCAACCTGTTGGCGTGGCAGGCACCGGGTTATGGCACTTTAATTGTGGCCCGCCTGCTGACCGGCCTGGCGCACGGCGTGTTTTTCTCAATCGGCTCGACAATCGCCACTAGCCTGGTGCCAAAAGAGAAAGCCGCCTCGGCCATTGCTATCATGTTCGGCGGCCTGACGGTCGCGCTGGTAACCGGGGTGCCTTTCGGGACTTTCATCGGTCAGCATTTTGGCTGGCGGGAAACGTTCCTCGCGGTATCGATTCTTGGCGTCATTGCGCTTATCAGCAGCCTGATCCTGGTGCCAAATAATATTCCGGGCCGCGCCGGCGCCAGCCTTCGCGATCAGCTGAAAGTCTTGACCCATCCGCGCCTGTTGATGATCTACGCGATTACCGCGCTGGGCTATGGCGGCGTGTTTACCGCATTTACTTTCCTCGCGCCGATGATGCAGGAGCTGGCTGGCTTTAGCCCGTCTGCGGTCAGTTGGATCCTGCTGGGTTACGGTATCTCTGTCGCTATCGGTAACGTGTGGGGCGGTAAGCTCGCCGATAAACATGGCGCTGTCGCCGCGTTGAAATTTATCTTCGCTGCGTTGGTGGTGCTGTTGCTGGTCTTCCAGTTCACGGCCAATCTGCACTACGCCGCTCTGGCAACGGTACTGGTGATGGGGATTTTCGCCTTCGGCAACGTTCCGGGTCTGCAGGTCTATGTGGTACAAAAGGCTGAACAATACACGCCGGGCGCCGTTGATGTCGCCTCTGGTTTGAACATTGCTGCCTTCAATATTGGTATTGCCCTCGGTTCGGTCATTGGTGGACAGACGGTCGAGCTGTACGGTCTGGCGCAGACGCCGTGGATTGGCGCGCTGATTGTGCTGGTTGCTTTGCTACTGGTCGTACTGAGCGGTCGTTTAGATAAATCTCCACGCCGTTCGGCAGCCGTTTCTCTCGAAGGATAAGGCTTTCTCGCAAATTGCATTGAAAGTGTATGGGAAAATCCCTATAACAGAAGAACCAGCCGCAGTCGGGCTGGTTTCCTGTTATCGAGGTTGAATGCCCAAATTGCGAAAGAATACCTATGCCATGCGCTATGTCGCCGGACAACCCGCGGAGAGAATCTTGCCTCCGGGGGCGTTTGCGGGCGTCAGTCCGGTTTATCCCGCCGGCGCGCCATTAAGCAGCGATGAGAAAATTCGCGTGCTGGTGTGGAATATCTTTAAGCAGCAGCGTGCAGAATGGCAGTCAGTGCTCAAAAATTTCGGCAAAGACGCGCATCTGGTCCTGTTGCAGGAGGCGCAAACCACCCCAGAACTGGTCAGGTTCGCGACTTCAAACTATCTGGCCGCCGATCAGGTGCCGGCGCTGGTATTGCCGCAGCATCCTTCCGGCGTGATGACGCTGGCCTCCGCTCACCCCATCTATTGCTGTCCCTTGCGCGAGCGCGAACCTATTTTACGTTTGCCTAAATCGGCGTTAGTGACCGTTTATCCGCTGCCCGATGCACGGCTGTTAATGGTGGTGAATATCCATGCGGTTAATTTTAGTCTTGGCGTCGATGTCTATAGTAAACAGCTGCTGCCAATTGGCGATCAGATTGCCCATCACAGCGGGCCGGTAATCATGGCTGGTGATTTCAACGCCTGGAGCCGCCCGCGGATGAATGCGTTGTACCGCTTTGCGCGTGAGATGTCGTTACGCGAGGTTCGTTTCTCTGACGATCAGCGCCGCCGCGCGTTTGGTCGCCCGCTCGATTTTGTGTTCTACCGCGGCTTAAGCGTGCACGATGCCTCCGTGCTGGTGACCCGCGCCTCCGATCACAACCCGCTACTAGTCGAATTCAGTCCCGGCAAGCCTGATTAATTAAGGTATGTCAGGCCTGCCATCGGGCAGGTCTGCGTTCAGCACGATGCTGCCCTTTATTACTCAAACCACCGAAGGACAACACAATGACAACACGCTCTCATCATGACAACGTCGAAAAGCAGTTTGGCTCACAGGCAAGCGCCTATCTGACCAGCGCCGTACACGCCTCCGGGCGCGATCTGCAGCGTCTGGCGGAACGGCTGGCGGATTTCCCGCAGGCAACGTTGCTGGATATGGGATGCGGGGCAGGGCACGCCAGTTTTACCGCTGCCGGCCAGGTAGCGCAGGTTACCGCGTATGATTTATCGAGCCAGATGCTGGAGGTTGTCGCTCAGGCGGCAAAAGACAAAGGCTTTACCAACATCGTCACTCAGCAGGGATATGCTGAAATGCTGCCGTTTGCCGACGCCAGTTTTGATGTGGTGATTAGCCGCTACTCCGCTCACCATTGGCATGATGTCGGCCAGGCGCTGCGCGAGGTGAAACGCGTGCTGAAGCCGGGCGGGGTGATGATCATGATGGACGTAATGTCTCCGGGGCATCCGGTACGTGATGTCTGGCTGCAGACCGTAGAGGCCCTGCGCGACACCTCGCACGTGCGTAATTACTCCAGCGGCGAGTGGCTGGCGCTGGCCAACGACGCAGGCCTGGCGATCAATCATTTATTGACCGATCGTCTGCCGCTGGAATTTAGCTCCTGGGTCGCGCGGATGCGCACGCCAGAAGCGCTGGCGGAGGCGATTCGCTTATATCAGCAGAGTGCATCGGCGGAGGTTAAAGCCTACTTCGAATTACAGCAGGATGGATCGTTTACCAGCGATACCATCATGTTTGAAGCGCATAAAGCAGTGTAGCGCTGGCAATAAAAAAGGCACCGGGGAATCGGTGCCTTTCTCATTATTCTGAAATCAGGATTCAGGTCTGTCGTTGTTCTTCACAAACAGCGTTAGCTGATCCCCAGGCTTCAGGTTATCGGTATCGCTGTTCCAGCGCATAACGTCGCGGATATTGACGCCGTGGCGTTTTGCGATGCTCGATAGCGAGTCGCCCTTACGAACACGATAGGTGATGCTATCATTGTTGTTCGCCAGACGTTGCGCGCTGCTGCCTGCGCCGACAACCAGATTCTGTCCAACTTTCAACCCTGAACCGCGCAGGTTGTTCCACTGCTGCAGATCCCGGGTGGTGACGCCGAGACGCGAAGCAATCCCGGAAATCGTATCGCCAGAACGTACTTTGTAGCTATGGCTGGTCAGCGGCGTATTGTCAGCTAGCTGCGTCGGCTGTACGGCGGCAATGTCGCCAGAGGCCAGAGACTCACGCAGTTGAGCCGCGTGCTTCTGAGGCACCATAACGTACTTTGGCCCGCTAGCGCCAAGCGTTGAACCCTTTACGCCGGCGTTAAAGGTTTTCAGCTTGCTGACCGGCATTCCTGCCATGTCCGCTAGCTGAGAAATCTCAACCGGACTATCGAGGCGAACGCGCGCCAGCGCACGGCTTTCATCAGCCGTTGGCAGCTTCACGCCGTAACGCTTGCTGTTTTTGAGAATATCGCTCAAAGCCAGCATTTTTGGCACGTAGACCTTGGTTTCACGCGGCAGCGAGAGCGACCAAAAATCGGTGGGTTTACCACGCGAACGGTTCGCCTTCACGGCCTTCATTACCCGGCCTTCGCCGCTGTTATATGCTGCGACGGTCAGTAACCAGTCGCCGTCGAACATTTTGTTCAGACGTTGCATCATGTCCAGCGCCGCGGTAGTGGACGCGACGACATCACGACGCGCATCGTAACTGCGGGTCTGTTTTAAACCATAATTGCGCCCTGTGCTCGGAATGATCTGCCAAATGCCTGCGGCATTGGCGCCAGACGTTGCGTGTGGGTCAAAAGCGCTCTCCACTATGGGTAGTAATACCAGTTCCATTGGCATGTTACGTTTCTTAACTTGCCCGGCTATCCAGTACATATACGGTTCAGCCCGTAAAGTTACATCGTGGAGATAGCTCTTATTACGTAAGTACTTCTGTTTCTGTTCGCGAATCCGGGGGTTTTCCGGAATTCCCATCTTTAGCTCGTCGCTTATGGAAGTCCACAGATCCTGGTCTTGCGCGTAGAGGGTTCCATCATCTAACCATCGCGCCTGACTTGTGAACTTGCCTGCTTCCCCTTGACCAGCTGCAGAAAGGCTCTGTGCTCGCTGTTCTACGGTGCCGTCGTGCTTCGACGCCTGGCACCCTACCAGCAGGACAGAGGCGAGTAATATCGCTCGTGCCTTCATGTGTGTGTCAATAGTTGCTTAAAAGACGAGCAAGGATAACGGTGAAGGCCGAGGATGACAAGCGTTAAATCTCAGAAGTCATCTTTCTTTGACCTTAACCATGCAAATCTCTGCGCTGAGTGTTGCAAATTTGTTTCTTTGGATATTTCTTTAATTAAATCATTGTCATCCGTACGTAAAAATAAATTTATACGGCGTTCATTTTTCAGAGTAACGGGTAGTGTCTTTTGGTTTTTTGCGCGTAACTCCTTAACTTTATGGTAGTAATCCTTTATATCCATATCATCTGGCAGGATACTCAATGCAAACTTCATGTTTGCTAAAGTGTACTCATGTGCGCAACAAATTAGGGTGTCAGCGGGAAGCGCATTTATTTTCATAAATGATTGATACATTTGATCTGCTGTACCTTCGAACAGCCTGCCGCAGCCGCCGGAAAACATTGTATCGCCACAAAATAGATAAGGTTTGCTGTAGAAACAGATATGTCCTAATGTGTGACCTGGCGTGGCGAAAATAGAAAATTCGTGACCCAAAAGAGTAATGCTATCGCCATCAGATACAATATCCGTGCTTCCCTTATCCTGGGTTTCTGCCGGCCCGTAAACCACAAGTTGCGGAAATTTTTGCCGCAGTTCTTTCACGCCGCCAACATGATCATGGTGATGGTGGGTTAACAAAATCGCTTCTGGCTGCCAGTTGTTTTCTTCAATGGCCGCGAGTACCGGCGCGGCTTCACCGGGATCGACTATCACACAACGACGGCTATCGTCGCTAACAACCCAGATGTAGTTGTCCTGAAATGCAGGAATACTGATAAGATTCATAAATTACCTCTCAAAGCGTTGCGGAAGGTTGCGATGAAGCCGGCAAGGATACCTCATACAATTACAGCTCCAGAGCATTGGTCCAGTATGCCGTGGGGTGAATACTATCGCGAGTCGCTGGAACGACATATGAAACCGTGGCTGGCTAAATTATATGGCTTTCATCTACTTAAGATTGGCAATCTGAGCGCGGAAATCAATACCGAAGCCTGCGCGATCTCCCATCAGGTGAACGTTTCGCTGGGGGGAAGTCCTATCCAGGTCAAAGCCGACCCGCTGTATCTTCCTTTCGCCGCCAAATCGGTGGATGCCTGTTTACTGGCGCATACTCTGCCATGGTGCAGCGATCCGCACCGGCTGTTGCGGGAAGCTGACCGCGTGCTGATTGACGATGGCTGGATGATTTTGACTGCTTTTAACCCGCTGAGCCTGATTGGATTGCGCAAAGTGACGCCGGTTCTGCGAAAAACTATCCCCTATAACAGCCGGATGTTTACCATGACGCGACAGCTAGACTGGCTGGCGCTGCTCAATTTTGAGGTGCTGCACTATGGTCGCTATCAGGTGCTGCCCTGGTCGAGGCAGGGGGGAAAAATGCTAAGTACTCATCTGCCTGCTTTGGGATGTTTGCAGATGATCGTCGCGCGGAAAAGAACCATTCCGTTGACGCTAAATCCGATGAAGTCCGGGAAGGCGAAGACGCAGCTGCGTCCGGCCGTTGGCGCCACCAGGCAGTGGCGCGACGGGGGAAATTAGCTTTCCGGCTGGTAGCCGACGTCGTCCAGCGTGGGGTTAGATGCCGCGGCGCGCGCAAGTTCGTCGCAGCGTTCGTTTTCCGGGTGTCCGGCATGGCCTTTGACCCATTCCCATTTAATCTGATGCTGGCCGAGAGCGGCATCAAGGCGTTTCCACAGATCGACATTTTTAACCGGCTTTTTGTCCGCCGTTTTCCAGCCGCGTTTTTTCCAGTTATGGATCCACTGGGTTATCCCCTGGCGGACGTACTGGCTATCGGTACTTAGCACCACTTCGCAGTGCTCTTTAAGCGCTTCGAGAGCGACGATGGCAGCCATCAGTTCCATGCGGTTGTTAGTCGTCAGGCGGTAGCCCGCGCTGTAGGTTTTTTCATGCTGGCGATAGCGCATAATAGCGCCGTAGCCGCCAGGCCCTGGATTCCCCAGGCAAGAACCATCGGTGAAAATTTCTACCTGTTTGAGCATCTCTGGTAGACTTCCTGTAATTGAAATCGATATGTAAACGACAAGTCTGACATAAATGACCGCTATGAGCACTGCAATTACACGACAGATTGTTCTCGATACCGAAACCACCGGTATGAACCAGATCGGCGCCCACTATGAAGGGCATAAGATCATCGAGATCGGCGCCGTAGAGGTGATCAACCGTCGCCTCACCGGTAATAACTTCCATGTTTACCTGAAGCCCGACCGGCTGGTGGACCCTGAAGCCTTCGGCGTTCACGGTATTGCCGATGAATTCCTCATGGATAAGCCGACATTTGCCGACGTTGCCGATGAGTTCATGGAGTATATCCGCGGCGCGGAGCTGGTCATCCATAACGCATCGTTCGATATCGGCTTTATGGATTATGAATTCAAAAAGCTGAACCGCGGCATTGAGAAAACGGAAACCTTTTGTAAGGTCACCGATAGCCTGGCGCTGGCGCGTAAGATGTTCCCCGGCAAGCGTAACAGCCTCGATGCGCTCTGTTCACGTTATGAAATAGACAACAGCAAGCGTACGCTGCACGGCGCGTTGCTCGATGCCCAGATTCTGGCTGACGTCTATCTGATGATGACCGGTGGGCAGACCAGCATGGCGTTTTCGATGGAAGGGGAAGGCCAACAGCAGGCCGGCGATATTGGAATACAGCGCGTTGTCCGCGCCGCCAGTAAATTACGCGTGGTTTATGCTTCTGACAGCGAGCTGGCGGACCATGAATCGCGTCTCGATCTGGTGCAGAAGAAGGGCGGAAGCTGCCTGTGGCGCGCCTGATTGCCGACAATATGCGCTAAAAATAGGCGGGTGGGCTAATTTTGCATCAAACGATTCAAAAGTGAAGAAAAAGCGTTGACGACGATGTAGGGAAACCGTAATATTCGCCTCGTTCCCAACGGAACAACAACGCGGAGCGGTAGTTCAGTCGGTTAGAATACCTGCCTGTCACGCAGGGGGTCGCGGGTTCGAGTCCCGTCCGTTCCGCCACTATTCAGAAGGCCTGAATCAGAAATGATTCAGGCCTTCGTCGTTTGGGGGAATTATCATTTAATCCGCCCCTAACGCCTCTTCAACACACTGCATAAATACCCGCATTGCCGGGCTAACTACTTTACCGGCGTGATGAGCGCATATCGCGTTAATAGTGAGCGGAACAGCGCTAAACGGTAGCTCAACCAGCGTACCGCGCTTAAGCTCTTCCTCAACGGCGAAACGCGGCAGATAGCTGACGCCAAGATTGCTCGCCACGCACTGCTTAATACTTTCGATACTCCAGAGCTCAATAGTATTTTCCAGGGTAATGGCGCGCTGGCGCAGCGTGCTTTCAAAAATTTGCCGAAATACGCACTGTGGCTCATTGATAACAAAGCTCAGCGGGATATGTTGCCCGCAGCGGGTAAAATCGACCGCCGGATGCTGCGGCGAGGCGACCAGCGTCAGCGGCTGCTGGCCAAAGCTTGTCATGGTTAACGCGTCATCGTTGCCAACCCGATAAAACACGCCCAAATCGGCGCTATCGTTGAGTAGCGCATCACGGATGACATAACAGTTAAGTGATTGCAATGATAAGCGTACCTGCGGCGCTCGTTGTTTAAAGCGCTGTAGCACCTGCGGCATTTTATAGGCCAGCAGGGTTTCCCCACAGGCAACGCGCAGCTCGCCAGCCGGTTCGCTATCCTCGCGAGCCGCCTCACGAATGGTTTCCATCACCCTCGCCAGTTCATGGACGTGCGGCAGCACCTTTTTACCGGATTCGGTCAGGCACATGCGGCGGCCTATTTTTTCAAACAGCTGAACGGCAAGTTCTTGCTCAAGCTGTTGAATATGAAAGGTCACGGTGGATTGCGTACAGCATAGTTTTTGCGCCGCGCGTAAAAACGAGCCTTCTTCCACTACCGTCTTGAGAGTAATAAAACGCCGCAGATCCATTTCGCCACCAACTATCGAAATTATCGAATTCAGAATCAGAAAACATTCATTTTTTTAAATGAATGGCTTTGGGTACTGTCTGCCAAAACGAAGGAGAAGACAAGTGACCCCAGCTTTGATTAGTGCTTTTTTGACTTATACCCTAATAACCGCGTTGACTCCCGGCCCCAATAATATTCTTGCCCTCAGCAGCGTCACCTCCCATGGCTTACGCCGCAGTCTGCGGGTGCTGGCAGGGATGAGCATTGGTTTTATTATCACTATGCTGATTTGCGCGGCTTTAACCTTTTCGCTGGTGGAACTCGACTCGCGATTTACCCGGATATTGGGATGGATTGGCGCGGCGTATATCCTGTGGCTGGCCTGGCAGATAGCCAAAAGCAAACCGGGGGCAGGTGCGCTGAGTACAGAGCCGGTGGGTTTCTGGGCGAGCCTGGGCCTGCAGTTCGTCAACGTAAAAATTATTCTGTATGGCATCACCGCGCTCTCTACCTTTGTCCTGCCCGTTACCCGCGAGCCGATTTGGCTCATTAGCGTGAGTCTGCTGCTGGCGGCGATTGGTGCGCTGGGAAATCTGTGCTGGGCGCTGGCGGGGCATCTGTTTCAGCGCCTGTTTTTGCTGTACGGACGGCAACTGAACTGGGTATTGGCAGCGTTATTGGTCTACTGCGCTTTGCGGATCGTGGTGGAATAAAAAGGGAGCGCAGCGGCTCCCGAAAAGTGTTTAGCCGATCGTGAAAGGATCGGCATCCTGCCAGGCCGGAAATTTCTCGCGATACTCCTGCAGCGCGGCCAACGACAGATCGGCATCGAGCCGCGTCGCCTGATGCGGTTCGGCGGTGGCGATAATCTCTCCCTGCGGGCTGATGATACGGCTATCACCCCGATAGTGGTGGCCGTTGCCATCGGTGCCGACGCGGTTGCAGCCGGCGACGTAGGCCTGGTTTTCAATAGCTCTGGCGACCAGCAGCGATTGCCAGTGCAGCGAACGCGGGGCAGGCCAGTTAGCAACATACAGGGCCAGGTCGTAATCGTTGTGGTTACGCGACCATACCGGGAAGCGCAGGTCATAGCACACCAGCGGCAGAATCCGCCAGCCGCGCCATTCAAAGACCACTCGTTCGGTTCCTGCCTCATAATGGTGATGTTCATCCGCCATGCGGAACAGGTGACGCTTATCGTAAAAATGCGTTTTACCGCCGGGCTCTACCAGCAGAAAGCGGTTCACCGGGCCGCGTTCGGTCTGCAATGCCGCGCTACCGGCAATCAGCGCGTTGGTCTGCTCCGCTTTCGCCTGCATCCACTCAACGACCTCTTCCTGCGGCATCGACTGCTTCGCCGCTTCCATGGCAAAACCGGTAGTAAACATCTCAGGCAGTACAATGATGTCGCGCCCGCTCACTTCTTCCAGCTGACGATCGAAATGGCGCAGGTTGGCGGGACCATCCATCCACACCAGCGGTTGCTGCAACAGCGTAATTTTCAAGCCAGGCACAGTGGTGAACTCCATTATAAAGAGGGCGTTTAGATAATTTTAATACCATATCAGCAGCGGGAGGCGGCATGGAATATTTTGTTAAAAAAATGCTACTTTGGCGGGGGAGTAACAAAAGAAAAGGCGGGGAAATTCCCCGCCTTCGTCGTGATGTGCAGTATTGCTTTTATTATGCCGCTTCAATCTTGCGGATTTTTTCCGGCAGCTTTACCGGTTTGGTCGCCAGTTCATCCGCTGCGAAATCATCAACGTTAATACTGCGCAGACGGCTGGTTTCCGCACGGGTCAGAATCGAGGCTTCCTCCTGATTAATTAACCCTTTGGCCAGGGCATTAGTGGCCAGCTCATCCAGGCGGGTAAACGGCAGATTTTTACCCAGCTCTTTGCAGATGCGCTGGTGGATTGGGTCCGCCGCCATCACATCCAGCAGCGCTTCTTCCAGCAGGCCAACCGGGTTATGTTCGCTTGGCGTCAGGTACTGGCCGCGACCGATACGAGAGCGGGTCGCGCTCGGAACCTGCAGAATTTTCGCCACTTTATGATCCAGCTTGTCGGACGGCGCATCGTAGTGACGGCCGGTCGGGAAGATGGCGAGACGCAGCGCGCCGGCGACAAAGCGGTTCGGGAAATTTTTCAGCAGGTCATCGATAGCCTGCTCTGCCTGATACAGCGCATCCTGCACGCCCCAATGGACCAGCGGCAGATCCGCTTCATTACGGCCTTCATCGTCATAACGTTTCAGCACCGCCGATGCCAGGTAAAGCTGGCTCAGCACGTCGCCGAGACGCGCGGAGATACGTTCGCGACGCTTCAGGCTGCCGCCCAGTACCGCCATTGATACATCCGACAGCAGGGCCAGGTTGGCGCTCAGGCGATTCATGTGCTGATAGTAGCGACGTGTAGTATCACGGGTCGGCGCGCTGCTGGTGCGGCCGCGAGTCAGGCCCAGCCAGAAGCTGCGTACTTTGTTGCTACCGACATGGCCGATATGTTTAAACAGCAGCTTATCGAAGGCATTAACGTCATTGTTCTGCGCGGCGGCCATCTCATCCAGTACATACGGATGGCAGCGAATCGCCCCCTGACCAAAGATCATCATGCTGCGGGTGAGGATATTCGCCCCTTCAACGGTAATGGCGATCGGCGCGCCCTGATAAGCGCGGGCAAGGAAGTTGCCTTCGCCCAGCATGATGCCTTTACCGCCGGTAATATCCATAGCGTCTATGATTGAACGCTGGCCGCGGTGGGTACAATGATATTTAACGATCGCCGACAGCACCGCCGGTTTCTCGCCAAGCATAATCCCGTAGGTAATCAGCGAAGCGGCGGCGTCCATTACGTAGGCGTTGCCTGCGATACGCGCCAGCGGCTCTTCGATCCCTTCCATTTTACCAATCGAGATTTTGAACTGACGGCGAATGTGGGCGTAGGCGCCGGTCGCCATAGCGACGGATTTCAGGCCGCCGGTGGCGTTGGACGGCAGAGTAATACCGCGACCCACGGACAGGCACTCAACCAGCATACGCCAGCCCTGGCCGGCCATGCTCGGGCCGCCGATGATGTAATCGATCGGTACGAAAATATCTTTACCACGAGTGGGGCCGTTCTGGAACGGTACGTTCAGCGGGAAGTGACGACGGCCAATTTCCACGCCCGGCGTTGAGGTAGGGATCAGCGCGCAGGTGATACCGAGTTCTTCCTCGCCGCCCAGCAGACGGTCCGGGTCTGAGAGTTTGAAAGCCAGGCCCAGTACGGTGGCGATTGGCGCGAGGGTGATATAGCGCTTGTTCCAGGTCAGGCGCATCCCCAGCACCTGCTGACCCTGCCAGTCGCCCATACAGACTACGCCGGTATCCGGGATCGCGCCGGCGTCGGAGCCCGCTTCCGGACTGGTCAACGCGAAGCATGGGATCTCCTGACCACGCGCCAGGCGCGGCAGGTAGTGATTTTTCTGCTCTTCGGTACCGTAATGTTGCAGCAGTTCGCCCGGCCCTAAGGAGTTAGGGACGCCGACGGTGATCGCCAGGATCCCGGAAACGCCGGACAGTTTTTGCAGTACGCGAGACTGGGCATAGGCGGAAAACTCCAGGCCGCCGTACTCTTTCTTAATGATCATCGCAAAGAAGCGATGCTCTTTCAGGTACGCCCACAGCTCCGGCGGCAGATCCGCCATTTCATGGGTAATTTCGAAGTCGTTCGCCATGCGGCAGGCTTCTTCTACCGGGCCGTCGATGAAAGCCTGCTCTTCGGCGGTGAGGCGCGGCTGCGGATAGTTATGCAGCTTGTGCCAGTCCGGGTTGCCGCGGAACAGATCGCCTTCCCACCAGGTGGTGCCGGCATCGATGGCTTCTTTTTCCGTACGCGACATCGGCGGCATTACTTTGCGGAAGGCGCGGAATGCCGGGGCGGAGAAAAGGGATTTACGCATCGGCGCAAAGTTGAACGGCAGCAGGATAATCGCCAGCGGCAACAGCAGCCAGATATTCCACAGCCCCGCCACGCTGAGCGCCGCGGTCCAGGCGAGCAAAATCACGCTGCTGAGAAGCAGGCTGACTCGGTGATAGAAGAGCACGCCGAGTAACACTACGGTTGCAACAATACTCAAAATCATCATAGAGAAATGCTCCCTTATCTTGTAGGAGGTCTGACCACTTGTGATGTATTGGTTGTAGTGGATGTAATTTGTTTTAGCAATGTGTTTACAAAATAATTACAACCTTGCTCACATTGTTGGCTGGAAAAGCGGCACGTAAAATCAAAAGGACGAGGGATAAAGTCGCCTGCTGCTTCTCGCTTCGGCGGCTATCCGGTACACTGCCAGGGTTATTCCAACCAATACTGAAGGATTATCCTCATGTACCAGGATCTTATTCGTAACGAACTGAACGAAGCCGCGGAAACGCTGGCCAACTTTCTGCAGGACGAGGCCAACATTCACGCTATCCAGCGCGCGGCGGTACTGCTGGCGGATAGCTTCAAAGCTGGCGGTAAAGTGCTTTCCTGCGGCAACGGCGGTTCTCATTGCGATGCGATGCATTTTGCGGAAGAGCTGACCGGGCGTTATCGCGAGAACCGCCCTGGTTATCCGGCGATCGCTATCTCTGACGTCAGCCATCTGTCCTGCGTGAGTAATGATTTTGGCTATGAATATGTCTTCTCCCGCTACGTTGAATCGGTTGGCCGCGCAGGCGATGTTCTGCTGGGCATTTCCACCTCCGGCAACTCCGGCAACGTGATCAAAGCGATTGAAGCCGCGCGCGCGCAGGGTATGAAAGTGATCACCCTGACCGGTAAAGACGGCGGCAAAATGGCGGGTTCCGCCGATGTGGAAATTCGCGTACCGCATTTCGGTTACGCCGATCGCATTCAGGAGATTCACATTAAGGTGATTCATATTCTGATTATGTTGATCGAAAAAGAGATGGTTAAAGCTTAACTTGCCATGATGACGGCGTCGTGGCTTCCATGTTGAGGAGCCACGGCGACAAGGCTTTAGCGGCAGGATATTTTGTGCAGTGGTATGAGGTGATCTATGTGCGAATTGCTCGGGATGAGCGCCAATGTGCCGACCGATATCTGTTTTAGCTTCTCCGGGCTGGTTCAGCGCGGGGGCGGCACCGGGCCGCATAAAGACGGCTGGGGTATTACCTTTTACGAAGGGAAAGGGTGTCGCACATTTAAAGATCCGCAGCCGAGCTTTCAGTCGCCAATAGCCAAACTGGTACAGGATTATCCCATCAAATCCTGTTCCGTCATTGCCCATATCCGTCAGGCCAACCGCGGCGAAGTGGCGCTGGAGAACACCCATCCGTTCACCCGCGAACTGTGGGGCCGCCACTGGACCTACGCCCATAACGGCCAGCTCAAGGGTTATAAATCGCTGAAGACGGGAAATTTCCGCCCGGTGGGCGAGACCGACAGCGAAACGGCTTTCTGCTGGCTGTTGCACCGTTTAACCGAGCGCTATCCGCGCACGCCTGGCAATATGGTCGGCGTGTTTAAATACATCGCGACGCTGGCGGGCGAAATGCGCGAGAAGGGCGTGTTTAATATGCTGTTATCGGACGGGCGCTATGTGATGGCGTACTGTTCAACCAACCTGTACTGGATCACCCGTCGGGCGCCGTTTGGCGTGGCGAAGCTGCTGGATCAGGATGTGGAAATTGATTTTCAACGTGAGACCACACCAAACGATGTGGTCTCCGTTATCGCCACTCAGCCGCTGACCGGCAATGAGGCCTGGAATAAAATCATGCCAGGCGAGTGGGCGTTATTTTGCCTCGGGGAGCGTATAGTTTGAGGCCAGCTGCGGCTGGATAACCTCGTGGCTGAGCGGCTTACTGACGATATAGCGGCCATCCATCACCGAAACCACCGGCGGTTTGTGGGTCTGCTGGAAGTAGTCATAGCCTGGCTTCAGCTGCTTCCAAAAATCCGCATAGTACGAGAACTTATGCCGCGCCATGTTGGCGTCGGTCATGCGGAACGGGTAGATGCTGACCTGCACGCTTGGCTGGCCAAATACCAGCGCGCCGGTGACAAACTGGAAGATCTCGTCAATGCCGGTATCGGTCATCGCGTAGCAGCCGACGGAAACGCAGGCGCCGTGGATCATCAGGTATTTACCTTCATAGCCGTGCGCGCGATCGTAGGCATTTGGGAAGCCGATATTGATCGCTTTATAAAAGCGGCTGTCTGGTTTTAGCTGACTGCGCGAGACGTTATAAAATCCTTCCGGACTTTTGAAATCGCCCTGGCGTTGCTTCGGCCCGAGGCCGCCGGAGTAGTTACAGATCCGGTAGCTATCGAGAAGCTGGTAGGTTTCGCCCATTTTGACGTAGAGATCGAGCATCCGCTCTTCTTTGAAGATCTCGATATAAACGGGAGAGCCCATTAACTGCTGTTTATATTCTTTGCTAACCGGCGTTGTCGGGCTGTTACTGCTGAGTAACCCAGCAAATGACACGCACGGCAACAGAAGCATCGCAATAAAGAATGCGATTTTGCGCATACTGCTTGTTCCTTGATAAAACAAAAAACCACATGCCAGGACGGCAAGAGATACCCGAAATCAGAGTTTTCTGGATTTAGAGCGCTCACATTAGCATCACGGCAGTTTTTCGCAAGCACGGTGTGGCTGCGTTTACAATTTAATGTTCCTTTATAGCGAATATTGCCGCAAAGCGCAGTGAGAACTTTGCGCAATAGCTCGCATTTTAGAAGCACTTATTGGCGCTTTTCCTACTTCTGCCACTCACAAAATGTTACACTCCCGCCGTTTATGACCAGGGTAAGAAAGGATGCTTCTCTCCCGTCTTGTGCCCCCGTGGCACCGCTATTCCTTTCTTATTCTGATATTCCATCAATAATGCTGGCCTCGGCTTGAGCCGGGGTTTAGGTTACGGATACCTGCTAACGATATGATTAAAATCACGAAAGGGCTGGATTTGCCCATAGCTGGCATGCCATTACAGCAGATCTCGTCCCGGCCTGCGGTGAAACGCGTCGCGCTGCTCGGCGAGGAGTACGTCGGCATGCGCCCCTCGATGGCGGTGAGCGAAGGCGATCGGGTGCAGAAAGGCCAGGTGCTGTTCGAAGACAAAAAGAACGCCGGGGTACGTTTTACCGCGCCAGCCAGCGGGGTAGTTAGCGCCATTCATCGCGGCGAGCGCCGGGTGCTGCAATCGGTGGTGATTGACGTCGACGGCAGTAATGATGCGGTGTCGTTTACCCGCTACGCATTAGAAGATCTTAACGATTTAGCGCGGGAAGCGGTGCAGCAACAGCTGCTGGACTCCGGGCAGTGGACGGCGTTTCGTACCCGTCCTTTCAGCAAAATTCCCGCGCCGGGTAGCGTTCCGGCGGCTATCTTCGTCACCGCTATTGATACTAACCCGCTGGCGGCTGAACCGCAGCCGATTATCCTGGCCCAGCGTGAAGCCTTTGATGCCGGTCTGACGGTGCTGACGCACCTGACGGACGGTAAAGTCCACGTCTGTCAGGCCAGCGGCGGCAAGCTGGGCGGCCATCCCGCCGGGCAGGTGACATTCAACCAGTTTAGCGGCCCGCATCCGGCAGGGCTTGCCGGTACGCACATTCACTTCCTTGAGCCGGTCAGCCTGACCAAACAGGTCTGGCATCTCAACTATCAGGAGGTCATCGCCATCGGCAGACTGTTCCTCGACGGCGAGTTGTACAGCGACCGCGTCATTGCCCTTGGCGGCCCGCAGGTAAAACAGCCGCGATTGCTGCAAACCTGTCTCGGCGCCAGCCTCGATGAACTGCTGGCGGGCGAGCTGGTGGATGATGAAAACCGGGTAATTTCCGGTTCAGTCTTGAGCGGCACCCATGCCTGCGGCCCTCACGCCTTCCTCGGGCGCTACCATTTGCAGGTCAGCGTGGTACGAGAAGGCCGTGAAAAAGAGCTGTTTGGCTGGGTGATGCCGGGCAAAGAGAAGTTCTCGATTACCCGTACCACCCTTGGTCATTTCTTTAAGCGCAAGCGCTTTAATTTCTCCACTGATACTAACGGCGGCGAGCGGGCGATGGTGCCGATCGGCAACTATGAGCGGGTAATGCCGCTGGATATTCTGCCCACCATATTGCTGCGCGATCTGCTCGCCGGCGATAGCGATAGCGCCCAGGCGCTGGGCTGTCTGGAGCTGGATGAAGAAGATCTGGCGCTCTGCACCTACGTTTGTCCGGGCAAATATGAATACGGCCCGGCGCTGCGCAGCGTGTTAACCCAGATTGAGCAGGAAGGATAAGAGATGGGCTTAAAGCACCTGATTGAGAAACTTGAGCCGCATTTCACGCACGGCGGCAAGTTAGCAAAATATTACCCGCTGTATGAAGCGGCGGCGACGATCTTCTACACCCCGGGTTTAGTCACCCGCGGCGCGGCGCACGTACGTGACGCCATCGACCTCAAGCGGATGATGATCCTCGTCTGGTTTGCGGTATTCCCGGCGATGTTCTGGGGCATGTATAACGTCGGCTTGCAGACTATTCCGGCGCTGCACAAGCTATACGGCGCCGAACAGTTACAGCAGGTAATAGCCAACAACTGGCACTATAGCGTTGCCCAGTGGTTAGGGGTGAGCTTCAGCGCCGATGCCGGGTGGCTCAGCATGATGACGCTGGGGGCGGTATTTTTCCTGCCTATCTACCTGACCGTATTCATCGTCGGCGGTTTTTGGGAAGTGCTGTTCGCGATTGTGCGCAAACATGAGATCAACGAAGGCTTTTTCGTTACCTCGATTCTCTTCGCGCTGATTGTGCCGCCAACGATGCCGCTATGGCAGGCGGCGCTGGGGATCTCCTTCGGCGTGGTGATTGCCAAAGAAATTTTCGGCGGCACCGGGCGCAATTTCCTCAACCCGGCGCTGGCGGGGCGCGCGTTTCTGTTCTTTGCCTACCCGGCGCAGATTTCCGGCGACCTGGTATGGACGGCGGCGGACGGTTTTTCCGGCGCGACGCCGCTCTCCCAGTGGGCCAGCGGCGGCGGTGAAGCGCTGGTTAACGTCGCCACCGGCATCCCGGTGAGCTGGATGGACGCCTTCCTTGGCAATATTCCCGGCTCGATTGGCGAAGTGTCGACGCTGATGATCCTCATCGGCGGCGCGTTCATTATCTTTGCCCGTATCGCCTCCTGGCGCATCGTCGCCGGGGTGATGGTCGGTATGATCGCCACCGCCACGCTGTTTAATTTCATCGGTTCCGATACCAACCCCATGTTCTCGATGCCGTGGTACTGGCATCTGGTGCTCGGCGGTTTCGCCTTCGGCATGATGTTTATGGCGACTGACCCGGTATCGGCTTCCTTTACCGATAAAGGTAAATGGAGCTACGGCCTGCTGATTGGCGTGATGTGCGTACTGATTCGCGTCGTCAACCCGGCCTATCCGGAAGGGATGATGCTGGCGATTCTGTTTGCCAACCTCTTTGCGCCGCTGTTCGATTACCTGGTGGTGCAGGCCAATATCAAGCGGAGGAAGTCGCGTGGCTGAGAAGAAAAGTAACGATAGCATCGGCAAAACGCTGCTGGTGGTGCTGGTGCTTTGTCTGGTGTGCTCCATTGTGGTCGCCGGTTCCGCCGTGGGCCTCAAGTCGCGTCAGCAGGAACAACGCGCGCTGGATAAACAGCGCAATATCCTGGCCGTCGCCGGCCTGATGCAGCAGGGGATGGATGCTGACGCGGTGGCGGAAACCTTCGCCGCGCGCATTACCCCGCGGCTGGTCAATCTGGCGACCGGCGAACTGCTGGATAAAGACCCGGGTAAATTTAATCAGGCCCAGGCGCTGAAAGATCCGCAGCAGAGCATCGCGCTCGACGTAAGCCAGGATCCGGCCGGGATTAAACGCCGCAGCAACCTGGCGGAAATTTACCTGGTGCGTGACGCGCAGCAGCAGATTCAGGAAGTCGTGCTGCCTATCTATGGCAATGGCCTGTGGTCCATGATGTATGCCTTCGTGGCGCTGGACGTCGATGGGCGCACGGTGAAAGGCATTACTTACTACGACCAGGGCGAAACGCCGGGGCTGGGCGGTGAGGTGGAAAACCCGAACTGGCGTCAGCAGTTTGTCGGTAAGCAGGTGCTGGATGACAACGGCATGCCGTCGTTGAAGGTGGTAAAAGGCGGCGCGCGCGCAGGCGATCTCCACGCGGTTGACGGTTTATCCGGCGCCACGCTGACGTCAAACGGCGTGCAGCATAGCTTTGATTTCTGGATGGGCGAACTGGGCTTTGGTCCGTTCCTGAAAAAGGTTCGTGAGGGAGAGCTGAATAATGGCTGAACAGAGCGATATGAAAGAGGTGAAGCGCGTGCTGGTGGGGCCGCTTATCGCCAATAACCCCATCGCCCTGCAGGTGCTCGGCGTCTGCTCCGCGCTGGCGGTGACCACCAAACTGGAAACCGCCTTCGTGATGACCATTGCGGTGACGCTGGTAACGGCGTTCTCCAGCATGTTTATCTCTATGATTCGCCACCATATTCCCAATAGCGTGCGCATCATCGTGCAGATGGCGATCATCGCCTCGTTGGTTATCGTGGTGGATCAGCTGCTGCGGGCTTTCGCCTATGAGACCTCTAAGCAGCTGTCGGTGTTCGTCGGGCTTATCATCACGAACTGTATCGTGATGGGGCGTGCCGAAGCTTATGCTATGAAATCGCCGCCGCTGGCCAGCTTTATGGATGGTATCGGTAACGGTCTCGGTTACGGCGCGATCCTGATTATCGTCGGTTTCCTGCGCGAGCTTATCGGCAGCGGCAAGCTGTTCGGTATCACCGTACTGGAAACGGTGCAGAACGGCGGTTGGTATCAGCCGAACGGCCTGTTCCTGCTGGCGCCGAGCGCGTTCTTCATTATCGGTTTGCTGATTTGGGCCCTGCGTAGCTGGAAACCTGAACAGCAGGAAAAGGAGTAACCGATCATGGCTCATTACATTAGCCTGTTTGTCCGCGCGGTGTTCGTTGAGAACATGGCGCTGGCCTTCTTCCTCGGGATGTGTACCTTCCTCGCGGTGTCGAAAAAGGTTTCCACCGCGTTTGGCCTAGGCGTTGCGGTCACGGTGGTGCTGGGTCTTGCCGTACCGATCAACAACCTGGTCTATAACCTGGTGCTGCGCGACGGCGCATTGATGGAAGGCGTAGACCTCAGCTTCCTTAACTTCATCACCTTTATCGGGGTGATTGCGGCGCTGGTGCAAATACTTGAGATGATCCTCGATAAGTACTTCCCGGCACTCTATAACGCGTTAGGGATCTTCCTGCCGCTTATCGCCGTTAACTGCGCTATTTTCGGCGGCGTGTCGTTTATGGTGCAGCGCGATTACAACTTCCCGGAATCTATTGTCTACGGCTTTGGTTCCGGCATCGGCTGGATGCTGGCGATTGTCGCGATGGCGGGGATCCGCGAAAAAATGAAGTACGCCAACGTGCCCGCCGGTCTGCGCGGGTTAGGGATCACCTTTATCACCACCGGACTGATGGCGCTCGGCTTTATGTCATTCTCCGGTGTGCAGCTATAAGGGCGGAAAAGTATGGAAATTATTCTTGGCGTGGTGATGTTCACGCTGATCGTGCTGGTCCTGTCGGGGCTTATCCTGGTGGCGCGCTCGAAGCTGGTGAACGCGGGCGATGTGGTTATTGAAATCAATAACGAAGCGGATAAACAGATCCGCACGCCGGCGGGCGACAAACTGCTGAACACGCTCTCCAGCAACGGTATCTTCGTCTCTTCCGCCTGCGGCGGCGGCGGCTCCTGCGGCCAGTGCCGGGTGACCATCAAAGAAGGCGGCGGCGATATTCTGCCGACAGAGCTTTCGCATATCACCAAACGCGAAGCCAAAGAAGGGTGCCGCCTGGCCTGCCAGGTGGCGGTGAAGCAGAATATGAAAATTGAGCTGCCGGAAGAGATTTTCGGCGTGAAAAAATGGGAGTGCGAGGTTATCTCTAATGATAACAAAGCGACCTTCATTAAAGAGCTCAAATTACGGGTGCCGGATGGTGAAGCGGTGCCGTTCCGCGCCGGCGGTTATATTCAGATCGAATGCCCGTCGCATAAAGTGGCCTATGCCGACTTTGATATTCCCGATGAATATCGCTCAGACTGGGACAAGTTCAACCTGTTCCGCTATGTCTCTGATGTGAAAGAGCCGACCCTGCGCGCCTACTCGATGGCTAACTACCCGGAAGAGGAGGGCATCATTATGCTCAACGTGCGTATCGCCACGCCGCCGCCGAAGGTACCGGATGCGCCGCCGGGGATTATGTCGTCCTATATCTGGTCGCTGAAGCCTGGCGATAAGGTGACGATTTCCGGGCCGTTTGGCGAGTTCTTTGCCAAAGAGACCGACGCCGAGATGGTGTTTATCGGCGGCGGCGCGGGCATGGCGCCGATGCGTTCGCACATCTTTGACCAGCTTAAGCGCCTGCACAGCACGCGTAAAATCAGCTTCTGGTACGGCGCGCGTTCGCTGCGCGAAATGTTCTATGACGATGAGTTTGAACAGCTGGCGCGCGAAAACCCCAATTTTACCTTCCACGTCGCGCTCTCCGATCCGCTGCCGGAAGATAACTGGACCGGGCATACGGGCTTTATCCATAATGTTCTGTATGAAAACTATCTGCGCGACCATCCGGCGCCGGAAGATTGCGAGTTCTATATGTGCGGGCCGCCGGTGATGAACGCCGCGGTGATTAAAATGCTCAAAGATCTGGGCGTCGAAGATGAGAACATCATGCTCGATGACTTTGGAGGCTGATGATGTGGACGGTATTTGTCGCGACCTTTGTGATTTTTGCGCTGGTGATCCTCGGCATGTCCCTGGGCTACTTGGTGAAGCGTAAGAGTATTCAAGGCAGCTGCGGCGGGATCTCCTCGCTGGGGCTGGAGAAAGTCTGCGACTGTCCGGAGCCGTGCGACGCGCGTAAGAAACGTCTCGCCCGCGAGGCGCAGCGCCAGCAGCAGCGCATTCTCTAATGCGCCGACGGCGCTACGCTTGTGTTTTTCAGGCCGCTTTCGCGGCCTTTTTTATCTTACTGCCAGTTTTTCGCCTGCGCCGGAGAATCCACCATCACGCCGTCGGCGCCTAATTCTTTCGCCGTTCGATAATCTTCCGCGCTATTGATGCCGAAGAAAATGATGTGGGCCTGGCCCTGCGAGCGGAAGCAATCCATCGCCTCTTTATCCCAGGTGAGCGTCGCCGGAGAAACGCCTTCACCAAGGGTAAACTTCTCGACTACCTCCACCTTGCGCTTTAGTTCCAGCCCGTACCACTTATCGCCATCGCGCTGGCTGTCTTGCTGGCACTGGTGGCTGAGCGAAACGTTTGCAAGCCTGGTTCGGGTTTCGCTGCGGCTAACAAAGCGGGGGATCGGTTGCGGCAGAGCGGCGATATAGCGGTCTTCGGTGGAATAAACCCGTACCCGGTCGAGGCTATGGGTATTTTTTAACACCTCCAGCAGGCGTTCGCCCATCACCGCCGGATCGGCATCCGGTGATTTTATATCGATGTAGAAGAAGGTCTGCGGCCACTGCTGCAGCACGCTTTGTAAGGTCGGGATCGTGGCCTGCTTGCCGCGCCACGGATGGCTGTCATCGCCCCATTTCCAGCCGGCATCGACTTTTGCCAGCTCGGCGGCGGTTAAGCTTGAGACCTTGCCCTCGGCGTTGGTCAGGGCGGAGAGATCGCTTGAGCGATAGAGTACCGGTACGCCATCGCGGCTTAGCTGTACCGTGACCCAGATGGCCTGCGCGTGGTTTTCCAGCGCCAGTTTGATGGCCGGTAGGGTGTTTTCCGGCGCATCGCCGGTACCGCCGCGGTGGGCAATCAGCTGCGGATTGGCGAAAACGCTGCCGGTCGCCAGCAGACAGAGTACCGTGAGTATTTTCTTCATGATTGTATCTTCCTGATTCATTATTTAAATGTATGAAAATAAAGGTGATTTGTTTCACTTTTATGTTGTAACAGCTTTTTTGGCGGTTGAATTAAAAAAAGAATAAAATTTGCGTGTAGTTTTGCTATGCTGTATGGGTATACAGTGTTGGGCAAGGCGATGCGTAAAATTATCCATGTCGATATGGACTGCTTCTTCGCAGCGGTGGAAATGCGTGACAACCCGGCGTTGCGCGATATCCCCATTGCAATCGGCGGCAGTCGGGTACAACGTGGCGTGATTAGTACCGCGAACTATCCTGCGCGTAAGTTTGGCGTGCGCAGCGCGATGCCGACGGCGACGGCGCTTAAACTGTGTCCGCACCTCACGCTGCTGCCGGGGCGCTTTGATGCCTACAAAGAAGCCTCGAACCACATCCGCGAAATTTTCTCCCGCTATACCTCGTTAATCGAGCCGCTGTCGCTGGATGAAGCCTACCTTGACGTGAGCGACAGCGTACACTGCCACGGCTCTGCCACGCTGATGGCCCAGGAGATCCGCCAGACCATCGAGCGTGAACTGAATCTCACCGCTTCAGCGGGCGTGGCGCCGGTAAAATTCCTCGCTAAAATTGCCTCAGATATGAACAAGCCGAATGGCCAGTTCGTCATTGCCCCGCATCAGGTGGCGGAGTTTGTGCGCTCTCTGCCGCTGGCGAAAATTCCCGGCGTCGGGAAGGTGTCGGCGGCGAAGCTGGAAAATATGGGGCTGCGTACCTGTGGCGACGTGCAAAACAGCGATCTGGCGATGCTGCTTAAACGTTTTGGTAAGTTTGGCCGTATCCTGTGGGAGCGCAGCCACGGCATTGACGAGCGAGAAATCCATAACGATCGTCAGCGTAAATCGGTCGGCGTCGAGCGCACTCTGGCGGAAGATATTCACGAGTGGTCAGACTGCGAAGCGATTATCGAAAATCTCTATCCCGAGCTGGAACGCCGTCTGGCGAAGGTAAAACCGGATCTACTGATCGCGCGTCAGGGCATTAAACTGAAGTTTAACGATTTCCAGCTCACTACTCAGGAGCACGTCTGGCCGCGATTAAACAAAGAGGATTTAATCGCGACCGCGCGCAACGCCTGGCTTGAGCGTCGGGGCAGTCGCGGCGTGCGGCTGGTGGGGTTACACGTGACGCTGCTCGACCCACAGCTCGAACGACAACTGGTACTTGGACTATAACGATGTTAACGATCAGGGCGTATGTAGAAGAGGATTTTCCGGCGCTGTGCGCCATTTTTTTGCGTGCGGTTAAAGAGACCGCCAGCCGGGATTATTCTCCCGCGCAAATTGCCGCCTGGGCGCAGGTTGATGAATCCCGCTGGCGGCAGAAATTTGCGCATTCGCAAGTGCTGGTGGCGGTTATTGATAATCAGCCGGTTGGATTTATCACTGTCGATAATGATTATATCGACCTCTTTTTCGTCTCGCCGGATTATACCCGTCGTGGAATCGGTCATGCGCTCATCGGGGGGGTCTGCGCCAGCCTTCCGGGAAAGATATTGTCGGTTGATGCGAGCATAACGGCACGATCCAGTTTTCTTCGTCAGGGATTTCGTGTCGTCGCTGAGCAGCGAGTAGAATCGCGTGGAGAGAGGTTCACCAACTATCGAATGGAAAAACGCGGTTCGGGTAAGGCTGAATAGATACTGTTATCGGTTTGCGACTTTTTTGGTCCGGGAAAAACACGTGTTTTGTGTTAATTCAGAGCACATTGCGCTCCCGATATTTCTTCTGCGTTATGGCTTTCCTGGCGCAGGGAGCGCACAGGGGGCGGCCAGTCGCCGCCGCCCCCTGTACCCCCGGGCTCTGGCCGCCAAAATCGCCACTTCGTGGTACCTTCGACTTATCCCTGCAGGCTTCGGGTCGGGCCGAGGCAGCGTCCGTGCAAAACACGGCCCTCAGCCCGCATCCATGCGGGCTGCCCCGGCCTGCCGGGAACGTCTCAGCGATTTTGAGGCCACCAACACCGGCAGTTTCAGTAGCCACGGGTACAGGGTAGAGGCCACGAACCGTAGGCCGGATAAGGCGTAGCCGCCATCCGGCGCGAAAGTGGCTCTTTACCCGCGGTTATTGCCCGGCGGCGCGTTGCGCCTTATCCGGGCTACCAAACTGCACATTACTGTAGCCGGCGTAGGTCGGGTAAGGCGTTAGCCGCCACCCGACAAAACAGGTCATCACCGGGGCCGGAGGCACAACCGGCGGCATAGCGCCGCCGGTATAGGGCTTACTTAGCCGGAATAGCTTTCAGCAGTTCGGTCAGCAGCGTCCAGTACTGGCCGACGCTCTCGATATGAACCTGCTCATCCGGGGAGTGTGGGCCGGTAATGGTTGGGCCGATGGAAACCATGTCCATATCCGGATACGGTTTTTTGAACAGACCACATTCCAGGCCAGCGTGGATAATCTGGATGTTCGGCGTCTTGTTGAACAGACGCTGATAGGTCTCGCGCACCAGGTGCATAACCGGAGAGTTGGCATCCGGCTGCCAGCCTGGGTAAGCGCCTTTGGCTTCAGTTTTCGCCCCCGCCAGTTTGCCCAGCGAATCCAGCATGCTGACAACATAGTCTTTACCGCTGTCGATCAGCGAGCGAATCAGGCAGTGGATCTGTACGTTGTCGTCGGTCATGGTGACGACGCCGACGTTCAGCGAAGTTTCAACCACGCCTTTGGCGACGTCGGAGTTGCGGATCACGCCGTTCGGCGTCGCGTTCAGCAGGCGCACGAAACCGTCGCGGGAAGCCTGAGTCAGCGCCGCTTTATCGTTCGCGACCGCTTCCAGCAGGACGACCAGATTCTTCTCTTTGGCCGCCAGTTCGTTTTTCAGGATATCCTGGTAAGTATTCACCAGCGCTTTCAGCGCATCCGCTTTGTCCGCGGCGACGGCGACGGTCGCGAAGGCTTCACGCGGGATAGCGTTACGCAGCGTACCGCCGTTGAAATCGACCAGACGCAGATCCAGTTCATCGGCATGGCCCGCCAGGAAGCGCGCCAGCAGCTTGTTAGCGTTGCCCAGGCCGACGTGGATTTCACCGCCGGAGTGGCCGCCTTTTAAGCCTTTCAGGGTCAGTTTAAAGCTCTGGAAACCGGCTGGAATCGCTTCGCGAGTCAGCGCCAGGTTAGAGGTGAAATCGATACCGCCGGCGCAACCCATATAGATTTCGCCTTCTTCTTCCGAATCGGTATTGATCAGGATATCCGCCTGCAGCCAGTTGGCCTGTAGACCGAACGCGCCATCCATACCGGCTTCTTCGGTCATGGTCAGCAGCACTTCCAGCGGGCCGTGGGCAACGCTATCGTCGGCCAGCACCGCCAGCGCGGAGGCCATACCGATGCCGTTATCCGCGCCCAGGGTGGTGCCCCGCGCTTTAACCCACTCGCCGTCGATGTACGGCTGAATCGGGTCTTTGGTGAAGTCGTGGACGGTATCGTTATTTTTCTGCGGCACCATATCGAGGTGCGCCTGCAGAACTACCGGCTTGCGGTTTTCCATACCGGCGGTCGCGCCTTTACGAATCAGAATGTTGCCAACCTGGTCGCGTTCCGCGTGTAAGCCTTTCTCTTTTGCCCAACCCATGATGTGCTCGGCGAGCTGTTCTTCGTGATAGGACGGGTGTGGGATGGAGCAAATTTTGGCAAAAATATCCCAAAGCGGTTGCGGGGATAATTGAGACAATTCAGACACGATGAGTCTCCTTACAGTCACCTGCAAAAGTCGTTTACAGGTCGAGGGTTAGCAATAAGATTCACTACAAGCTCGGGCTTGCGCGATGTGGTTGAGAATACCACTTTCCACGCGCTCTGCTAGTGTAAAGCACGCAAAAAGCGTTGCCGGAGGCGCTTAATACTGGTTTTTAGCGCGTCAGGTCTCTATAATCTCGCGCAACCATTTTCCCCCTCGAACAATATTTAAGCCGTTATACACAGGCTGGGACAATTCACATGAGCGAAAAATACGTCGTCACCTGGGACATGTTGCAGATTCACGCCCGCAAACTGGCAAGCCGTCTGCTGCCGGTTGAACAATGGAAAGGCATCATTGCCGTTAGCCGTGGCGGTCTGGTACCGGGAGCTTTACTGGCGCGTGAACTGGGTATTCGTCATGTTGATACCGTATGTATCTCTAGCTACGATCACGACAACCAGCGCGAACTGAAAGTACTGAAGCGCGCTGAAGGCGATGGCGAAGGTTTCATCGTTATTGATGACCTGGTCGATACCGGCGGCACCGCCGTCGCTATTCGCGAAATGTATCCTAAAGCACACTTTGTCACCATTTTCGCTAAGCCGGCGGGCCGTCCGCTGGTTGATGATTATGTGGTTGATATCCCGCAGGATACCTGGATTGAACAGCCGTGGGATATGGGCGTCGTCTTCGTCCCGCCAATCGCTGGCCGTTAATTCCCGCCAATCGTGAATAATTACCACGCCCGGTTATGCCGGGCGTGGTTTTTTTTACCCTGACGCGGGTTACAATAGCGAAAGCAGCAACATGATGGAGGCGGCACATGTCACAGGCTAACCTTAGCGAAACGTTGTTTAAACCCCGATTCAAATACCCGGAAACCTCAACGCTGGTCCGTCGGTTTTCATCCGGCCAGCATCAGGGCATGCAGACCGCGCTGAGCGGTAATCACGTCGATCACTGGTATCGCTTAATCAATCGCCTGATGTGGATCTGGCGCGGCGTCTCGCCGCAGGAGATATGGGATGTCCAGGCGCGCATCGTGATGAGCGATGCCGAGCGCTCTGACCCGGAGCTCTACGATACGGTGATTGGCTATCGCGGCGGCAACTGGGTGTATGAGTGGACTAAACAAGCGATGATGTGGCAGCAAAAAGCGACTCAGGAAGCCGATCCTTTGCAGAGCGGTCGCCACTGGCTGCACGCCTCCAACCTCTATAGCATCGCCGCCTACCCGCATATCAAGGGCGATGGGCTGGCCGATCAGGCGCAGACGCTGGCCAATCGGGCCTATGAAGAGGCGGCGCAACGTCTGCCTGGCGAGCTGCGTGAACTGGAGTTCGCTATTCCCGGCGGCGCCCCGGTGACGGGCTTCCTGCATATGCCGAAAGGCGAAGGCCCGTTCCCGACGGTGCTGATGTGCGGCGGTCTGGATTCGCTGCAAACCGATTATTACAGCCTGTATGAGAAGTATTTTGCCCCGCTGGGGATCGCCATGCTGACGCTGGACATGCCGTCCATCGGTTTCTCAACCAAGTGGACGTTGAGCCAGGACACCAGCATGCTGCATCAGTACGTGCTACAGCATCTGCAGAATGTCCCCTGGGTTGACCATACCCGGGTGGCGGCATTTGGTTTCCGCTTCGGCGCCAATATTGCGGTTCGTCTGGGGTATCTGGAGTCGCAGCGGCTGAAGGCGGTGGCCTGTCTGGGGCCGGTGGTGCACAACCTGCTGGTGGATCCGCAACTGATGGCGCGGGTGCCGGAGATGTTCCTCGATGTGCTGGCATCGCGTCTTGGCATGCACGATGCTTCCGACGAAGCGCTGCGCGTCGAACTTAACCGTTATTCATTAAAAACTCAGGGCTTGCTGGGCCGCCGTTGCCCTACGCCGATGCTCTCCGGCTACTGGAAAGATGATCCCTTTAGCCCCGAAGAGGAGTCGCGGTTAATCACCTCCTCCTCGGCGGATGGCAAGCTGCTGGAGATACCGTTTAAGCCGGTTTACCGTAATTTCGATCACGCATTGCGTCAGATTGCCCGCTGGATCAACCATAGATTTGGTTAATATATTGCTAAATTTTATTGGTTTGGTAAAACAGTTGCATCACTAAAGGAGATCGCAATGACGTTACCGAGTGGACACCTGAAAAGTAAGCTGATTAAAAAATTCACGGCGCTAGGCCCCTATATCCGTGAAGGGCAGTGTGAAGAAAACCGCTTTTTTTTCGACTGCCTGGCAGTTTGCGTCAACGTTAAACCAGCGCCGGAGAAGCGGGAATTCTGGGGCTGGTGGATGGAAATGGAAGCACAGGAATCTCGTTTCACTTATAGCTACCAGTTCGGCCTGTTCGATAAAGAGGGTGACTGGCAAGCGGTCGACATCGACGATCCCGAGGTTCGTGAAAGACTCGAAAAAACGCTGCGTGAGTTCCACGAGCGCGCTGCGGCGCTGCTGGCAACGTTCAATCTGAAACTCGAACCGGCTGACGATTTCAGCGAACTGGTTCGCCTGCGCGCGTAAACCCGGCTTTTGGCATCCGCTTCCTGCCGCGGGAAGCGGATGACCGCCAACGATGATACTTGACATCAGGTCACGGCGCTTCAGCCGTTATTCCTGCACTTCGCGATGAGTTGACAACACCCGGAATGGCTGGCCGACCACTACCTGCCCGGCGGCCAGATCTTTCGTCACCACGGTACCCGCGCCAATTTTGACATTATCACCCAACGTCACCGGGCCGATGACCACCACGTGGGCGCCGAATTCGACGTTATTGCCAATCATCGGGCTTGCCCCTTCGCGGCCTTCGCTATCCGTCAGGCTGCCGATGGTGGCTCCCTGACGCAGGATACAGTTTTCACCGATGACGGTGCCGCGGTTGAGGACGATGCAGTGTGGATGGTACAGCCTCAACCCGTAGCCGATCCGCGTTTGCCACGGTAGTTCGACGCAAAACAGACACTCGTTAATCAGTTTATTGAGAATAACGAATGGAATGCCGAGCAGCTTGTAAAACGGGTTGCGGCTGCGATACATCGTCGCGAGGCGATAGAGCAGAATCGCGATTTTCGCCTTCATACTGCCGGTATGTTTGATCTCGCGGCGGACCTGGCTGATGGCATTAGGCATGAATTCTCCGTTTACTTAAGGGAAAAGGCGGTCAGTTGATACCAGCCGTCGGCGGTTTTACCCTGGTTGGCCAGCAGCAGCCGCGGCTTGCCCTGGGCATCGGTAATGGCGGTCTGCAACGCGTAATCGCCGGCGGGCAGCGAGGCGGGTAGCGTGAGAGTGACAGTGCTTTGCATCTCCCCCGGCAGCCAGCGGCGCACGTCATCCTGGGTTTTTACCTGGGTAACCGTGGCGCCGGCGGCGTTGACCACGCGCCATTGTACCGGGTAGAACAGGTAGGCCGGGGCGACGCCATCATTACGCCAGGTAACACTGACCGCTAACGGCTTACCAGCCTTAACCGGCGTTTCGAAGGCGAGTTTGTTGACCCGGAAACGGTAGCCGATTCGCAGTAAGGCTTTATCGACAATATCGCGGTATTCCGGCGGAATCGGTCGTGATTTCAGGTTCAGGCTGCTGGCGTGTTGCTGTAGCGCCCAGTCGAAGGTGGCCTGCACCTCTTCACGCGTGTAGTGCTGTACGCTCTGCCATTCGCTCATATAGCCGCAGATCTCAAGGCTGACGGGCGCCCGTTTCCAGCTATCGACAAACCCCGGCGCCGCGGCCTGAGCGGCGGCCAGACGCTGCGGATAATCATCGCGCATATGGCTCCATTCGCTGGAGAAGTTATGCCAGTCGCCCCAGCAGTCCGCCCGCCAGCCCGCGCCGCGGCGGCTGGCCCAGGCCAGCGAATCGCCGCCGCTAATCAGCATGACTTTCGGCGTTTTCGGGAAGCTATCGAAATGCATATCAACATAGCGATTGAGCTGCTCCGGCGTGTACTTCTCCATTAACGGCGGAATCTCGCTAAAGTTGGAGTTGTGCCATTCGCCCCAGGAGCCGACCATGCCGATATCGATAAAGGCCAGTTCCGGGTTGCCGTCATAGCGCTGACCGAGGGCATTCAACAGTTTCTGCGCATAGGTGATAAAAGTTGGATCGCTGAGATCCGGCACGAAGGTTTTACCGTCGGCGACCCACTGTCCTTTGATCCCTTTGGCGATCAGCCAGTCGGGAATTTTCGATCCCGTTTGCGGCTCGTCGAGCGCCATTACCCGCAGGCCGACGTTCATGGCTGGCTGATGGCTGGCGGCGACGCTAAAAGCATTATCGATCGGCGCGAAATTGTAGACCCCTTCCTGTGGCTCCAGCTCGCTCCAGTAGAAGCGATCGTATTCAAAACCAGTATCGGGATACTCGGCGCGGGTCGGTTTTTCACCATAGCCATCATGAAAGCTGGCGACGCCGATGCCCGGATTGGTGAGCAGGCCGTCGAAAGGAGGCGGGGTGATGACCGTGGTTTGCGCGCCAACGGATGCTGACGCCAGCGCGCTGGCCAGTAGCAGGGCGCGAAACAGAGGAGCGCTATGCAGAGATAATATCGCCATACTCAATTCACTTTGTCATGTGGTCATGAAGATTAACAAACCACGTCCAGATACCGACGTGGAAATTTTTAAATACATCAATGCCTAACGCTGATTTCAACATATAGAGCGCCAGTAGGATCGACAGCAGGGCGAACACCACGCCAAGCGTAATCAGCAGCGTCGCGAAGATGCGTCCGAACAGAGTGCTTTCGCGCGAAACTTTGCGCAGATCCCGACCAAAAAGAAATACCACGAAATAGCGGCGATGCAGGAAGGGAAAGCTGTGGCGAAAATCGATGCGATGGCGTGACGCCAGGTTGGCGCGCACCAACGCCTGCTCGATTCCCCGTTTCTGCTCCGCGGTTAATGAGGTTTCAACCTCCTGGTCAAGCGCGGCATAGAAGCGCTCGACCACCAGTTCTGCTGTAGATTTCGGCACGAGTAACCTGCTTACGTTAAGCGCTGATAGACTTGCGCGGTTTGCGCGGCGATTTCCGGCCAGCGGTACTTCGGCATAAACTGGCTGTAATCCGCTTTTTCTCCTGCGACCCATTGTTGCAGTTTCTGCGTCAGAGCCGGAACGTTGCCGACGGGAAAGTAGTCCGCTGGCGGCAGGCCAATTTCAAGGTTGGCCGGAATGTCGCTGACCACCACCGGCAGTGACCACGACATGGCCTCCAGCAGCGCGATCGGCAATCCTTCATGATAAGAGGGCAGCACGAATAGCCCGGCCTGCGAGAACAGCGTATGCAGCGGCGCGCCGCTGATAAAGCCGGTGAGGATGACGTTTGGCGTGGCGGTCGCCTGTTGCTTCAGGCGCTCGCTATATTCATCGGCGTGGTCGGCATCGCCAATGAGCACCAGCGGTACCGAACACCCGGCGGCGGCATAGGCGGCAACGAGATCGTGCAGCCCTTTCTCTTCGACAAAACGGGCCACGGCAACGATATACTGGCCCGGTTTTAGACCGTATTTATCGAGGATCTCCGCCTGCCGATCCGCAGGAGGCAGGTCGGCCTGACGCACGCCGTTGTAGATAACATGGGCGTTATGGCGGCCATGCTTGTGCTTAATCAGATTATTGATGACCTCGGAAATGACGATCACTTCATTGGCGTATTTCACCGCCCATTTTTCGCCAAGGCGCAGCATCTCTTTGGCCATCCGGCCCCATTTCTGCCGATCGTAATCCGGGCCATGATGGGTAAAGACGACGCGTTTTCCCAGCAGACGCAGCAACGGCACCACCAGGCCGGGGCCGACGGCGTGAACGTGAACCACGTTGGAGCCGTCGAATAAGGTACTGAACGCCGCCAGCGCCGAGTGAATAATAGCCTCGAATTTACGGCTTTTCGGCGCCCACAGACTCTTGAGTTTAACGCCCTGATATTCGCTGCGTCGGTAGTTCACATAGGGCGAGCGGGCGATCACGCAGACTTCCGCGCTGCCCTGGCGATAGATTTCCGGGTATAAATTCTGGCAGTGAGTTTCGACGCCGCCCTGCACATCGGGGATCCCGCGCGTGCCTAATACCGTGACGTTGATGGTCATTTTTTCTCCCCGACAAGTTGTTCATAAAGCGCCTGCAGCACCTGCATGTGGCGGGCGAGATCGTATTTTTCTTCCAGCCGCTGGCGGGCGTTAATTCCCATATTGCGGGCCAGCTCAGGGTCTGCAGCCAGTTTGTCCATCAGTTGCGCCAGCGCGTCGCTATTGCCGGGTTCAACCAGATAGCCGTCGACGCCGTCACGGATCTGTTCCGGGATACCGCCAATATTGCCGCCGATCACCGGGCGGCCAAAAGCCATGGCTTCGAGCACCGACATGGAGCAGTTTTCATAATATTCAGAGGGGACGACTACCGCTCGGGCCCCGCGAATAAGGTTATTCAGCTCCTCGCCGTGTTTCATATAGCCGAGGAACTGCGGGCCGTTGAAGCGCGCGCGCAGGTCTGCGCCCAATGGGCCATCGCCGACAATCTTAAGCGGCATCGCCTCCTGCATTTTTTGCTGCGCCTGCGCCAGAGTCGGTACGCCTTTTTCCCGGCTCAGACGGCCAATATAGAGAAAATAGTCGCCCGCAGTTTCGCCGGGGACGGTGCTATTGGCATCAATACCGTTGACGATCACTTCAATGCGGGCGTCGGGCAGCTTACGCAGCAGGGTCTGGCGCATAAACTCGCTTGGGGCGATGATACAGTCGAGCATGGCGTAATTTTTGGCGAACTTCTGCCAGTAGGCCTCCAACGATAGCAGCAGACTTTTGAAAGTATCGCCCTGCTGGCAGCGGTGACGAAAAGCGTTGATCACTGACCCGGTCAGACACTCTTCGCAGACATGACCATCGCGCAACATGGTGTACGAAGGACAGACGATTTTGTAATCGTGGGCGGTGAGTACCGTTTTGCAGCCAAAGCGTTTCGCCACGCCGATAACGGCAGGCGTAAGCTGATGATAGATATTATGAAAATGAACAATATCCGGCCGCTCGCGCAACAAAAGCGTGTTGAGCTTCGCGCAGGCCTCGGCATTATAAATAAAGTCCACCCCGGCTTTGATTTTGCTCATCAGGCCGTGGCTGTCGTGGTAATCGACGTTATGGACGAAAAATTCCTCCCACGGCGACGGTTTATTTTCCGCGTGCAGCATGCTGAAGTCGACCACCTGGTAGCCGGCTTGCAGCATCGCGTCGCGCTCCTGAAAATAAACGGTTTCCGCGCCGCCTTTGATAAAGAAGAATTTGTTAACGAAGAGAATTTTCATTTTCAGTATCAATATGCTGTGGATTCGAGACGGTCACCGCCGGGCGTTTCATCGGATCGCGCACTGAATTAATCACCCCGCGCAGCAGCCCCGCTGAAAATAGCGATAAGTTAATCGCGCTCTGCACGCCATCGCGCAGCGATTTATTTTTAATGGCCTTCAGAGCGATAAACGCCAGCAGCGGCAGCAGGGCAATGGCGATAACCTTGCCATTGAAGGTCAGTAGACAAATCAGTAAAACCAGCAGATAGAGGGTGAAGAGCAGCTCATTACGTACAATCCGCAGCGCCGCCGGGAAATGGGCTTTACCCCAGCAGTTTCGGAGCAACTCGCCCGGCGCCCACAGAAAGCCGTTCTTCCAACGGTAGGCCAGCATTTTAAAGGTTGGCATGGTGTAAGAAGCGTGGCTAAAGTAGGGTGCCGCCAGGCGATGCAGTTTGTAACCTGCTGCTTGTAAACGAATGCCCAGCTCCGCTTCTTCGTAGCCGTGCAGGTTGAGGTTGGTCAGATAGCCGATTTTCGCGATCGCTTCACGACGATACAGGCCGCCGCCGCCCAGATGATCGGTGTCGCCCTGTGGATAGATCAGATGCAGGCGCTGCTTGCGCGATTTGAACTCATAGTTAGAGGCATCATCCATCTCGACGCTGCCGGCGACTCCCGCGTACTCCGGATGCGTTTCCAGGAATTCGACCGCGGTATCCAGAAAGCCCGGCTCCAGCTCCATATCGCCATCCAGCAGCAGCAGATAATCGCCTTCGCTATACAGCCAGCCCAGCTGGTGGCCGATACCGCAGCAGCGGTCGGCGGCGTTATCCAGACACACCACCATCGCGCCTTTCGCGATAGCCAGTTCGCGGGTGTTATCCGTTGATAAGCTGTCGGCGACGATGATTTGATGCGGGTACGGTTGCAGCTGTTTGCGCACGCTATCGATCGTTTTCTCGATGCCCTGCGCTTCGTTCAGGGTCTTGATGCTGACGGTAATGGATGGCGTTTTATTCATAGTGGGTACCGGAGTTAAGACGGACAGCGCGGTGGATGACAATCAGCGCCCCAAGGGATAACCATAATAAAAACTGTAGCATGGGAATGATCATCAGGATCTGGCTGTAGGGCAGGCTGAGCAGACAGCCGATAACAAAAACGTAGAACGCCGGCGCCGCGCTAAGGAGTTGCAGATCCTCAAGCTTGAGATCGTGGCGCGAAAAGGTCTCTTTCGGCCGCATGGCGACCAGGATTGAGGCGATGGTGCCAATGAACAGAATGATGCCGATAATCCCCACTTCCCACAGCAGCATGCTTAAGGCGGTGGAATCGAGGATCAGGTGATACCAGACGCCGATATAGCCTGGCGAGACGGTACTGCCGCTGTTGGTGGCGTTAAGACCGTAACCAAACAGCATGCCGCCAGGACCAAATAGTTCGTTATGCTGCAGCCAGAAGAAGAGGGTGGTAAAACGCCCCAGTTCGCCGCTGGGCATAATGTAGTTAGTATCAAAAATATAGCCCAGTGAATCGATAAACACCGACAGCGCGCTTTTGGTCGGGTCGCCGCCGAAGGCCGAGGAATAGTTGGAGGCCAACACGGTAATGGCGACAAAAATTAATAGCGCCATGCCGGCGGCGATGATCAGCAGCGATCGCAGGCTAACTTTACTCACGCCGCTCACGTAGCCGGGCAGGATCCACAGCAGGGCCAGCAGGAACGGTGACAGCAGAATGACGAATTTTACTTCCCCCACCACGCAGAGGAAGAAACCCAGCGCGATGTGGATCACCAGCGATTTAAATGAGCAGATGCCGTGCTTAAACTCTGACACTTTCATGAGCATGATCAGCAGACAGAACATCCCCATCGCCGCGGTGTTGCCGCCGCCCATCGGGTCGCCGCCGAAAGTGCCGACCACCGAGTCCCATTTCTCATCTTCGCCGCGAAATGCCACCCGTTTAGGCACCACGAAAATCACCTGATAGATAGCGACCGGGATCTGCACATAGTAGATCCAGTAGAAAAGCCGCGTCAGACGGTACAGCTGTGATTCACTAAACATCCCCAGCAGCATGCAAAACATCAGCAGCGAGAGCGCCAGCTCGTTTTTAAAGCCGACGATGGCGGTGACGACCCCTGACTGTAGTACCGTTGAGACCAGTCCGAGTACGATAAAGGTCAGATACAGCGCCAGTATTAGCTTTTCCCGCCCGGTGAGCGCCAGCGGCTGCGGGCGGCTCTGCATCAGGAGCAGCACCGCCATCACCAGCACCAGAAAAAATGGCAGCCACAGCACGGCCGCGATACCGGTGAAATACTGGACCGTACCGCAGAACACCAGCGTCATCAGGGCATAGGCTTCGAGATAGCGGCCGGTGTTTAGCTGCATATTTTCTGCTCCTGCAGCGAAAGCGTTTTCGCCCGCTGATTCATTTTGAGCAAAATGAACAAGTAACGCGCGAAGGTCAGGAACGAGAAGGCCAGCAGGGCGATTTCATAACTGACGCCAAAGTACGGCAAGGCGATGAAGGCGATGACGATAATCAGCAACTGCTCAATCTGAATACGCAAAAAGTAGCGCCGGGAGCCGAAGATCAGTTCGATCACCGTCAGCGGGCTGACCGCCAGCGCGGCGAACAGATAAGGCAGCATGTAGCGCGAGGTGGGGATCGAATTCAGCCACTCCTCGCTAAAGCCAAGGCGCATCACCAGTGGATAGAAAATCCAGATACCAAGGATGCAAACCGCGGCGGCGCCCAGCAGCAGCAGGCGAACTTTTTTATATTCCGGATAGTTAAAGGTGCGGTTACGAAAATCCATCGACCATTTAGAAAAGATGGAGTTGCGCACGGCGTTACCGATAATCATCACCGGCGACAGGCAGAAACGGCTGACCACCGAAAAGTAGCCGGCGACCAGCGGCGAGAACCAGATGTTAATCAGCATCGTCGGCAGGTTATTACTGGCCATCGCCAGTACCTCGGCGCTGCCGACGCGGCTGATATGCTGCCAGTGCTCGCGTAAAAAACGTACATTCGTCGCAATCGAAAAGTGGCGCAACGTTAAGCTTTTGAAGTTAAACAGGCGAATCAGGCAGGCGACCAGCAGCAGCAGGATGCCGACCATCCACGCCAGATAAAACAGCGTTGGGTTGGGCATCACCAGCAGCGCAATAGCGACCACCAGCGACACCGCAATGCGCTGGAAGGTCAGGAAAGGATAGTTACCGCCGCGCAGGGAAAGGTTTTCCGCCACCAGCACCAGCGCATAGCCAAAGGTCAGCAAATAGAGAAACGCAATGTTAAGTTCGAAGATAAGCCCGGTGATGACCGCCCAGGGGAGGGCCATCAGCAGACTCTGCAGTAGGCAGAACACTACGTTTTGCCCAAGCTCGTGATCCTCCTGACGGGGGATTAGCAACTGCGAGGCAAAGGTACAGACCTGCGCGCCGATCAGTACATTGCTGTAGATCATCGCGTAATGGCCGACCTCCGCCATCCCATAGCGATGAGAGATAAGCCAGACCGAAAAGGCGCCGATCAGCTGCGAAAGCACCGATGAACTGGCGATGGATGAAATACTCTTAATCAGATTCATAGGCGCTATTTCGGAGCAATGAGTTCGTGCATCTGGCGCTCAAGCAGGCGTTTACCTTCCTGCGTTTCCAGGTGTTCTTCGCGCACCTGGTTAAGCACGCTCGCCACCCGGCTACTACCCGCGCTCTGCAGACGTTGTTCCGCTTTGCGGATCCGCGGAGCCTGCTCGCCGGCCTTCACCACCAGCAGAGTCATATCGCTTTGTGCCGCCAACAGCAGGCTATCCTGAGCCTGGTTCAGCGCCGGGGCGTCGATGATTAGCGTATCGTAAGTTTGATGCAACGTTGCCAGCTGCGCCGGCAGGCGTTCAGAGGTGAGCAACAGCAGCGAAGAGTCGTTGAGCTTGCCGCGGGGTATAAAGTCCAGTTGATCATCCAGTTTGACGACGGACTGCTCCGGCATGCACTCGCCGTTCAGCAATTGACTGAAGCCCTGTTTATGTTGCGGAAATTTCGCTGATAACCCCTGAGTCGCCAGGTAGTCGAGGTCAATCAGCAGCGTTTTACGCGATTTGCTGGCTGAGCAGGCCAGCAGTTCGGCAATATACGAACTGCCGGAACGGGATTGCACCGAAGTCACCAGGATGGTGGCGGGTTTATCGCGCTGATTGAGCAACGCCAGCCGCAGGCTGTGGATCATATCGGCGTAGAGCACGTTATGGAAAATCTGCTGCGCGTTTTCCAGATGCGCCAGTAGCGGAAATTCGCCGCTGGCCTCGAGGGAGGTTTTCGCTTTGAGCTCGCTGAGGCTATTCACCGTTTTATCCAGTGCGGTACTGACTATCAGGTACATGATATACAGCGCCAGCGCCATCAGGGTAATCATCACGATCAACAGGCCGCGCTGGGGTTTAGATGGACGATCCGGCGGTACGGCGGCGTCGTAAATGACTTCATCCGGTACCGAGAAGGTCTCCGATAATTTCTGTTCGTTAGCGCGCTGGTACAGTGATTTATAAAGCTCTTCGGTTTTATTCAGCGCGGTAGTCATGGTGTTGTACTGGTCGCGCTTGGCGCCGAGCGCCTGGAAATCGGCCTTCTGATCGTTGAGCATCTTTTGGTAGTGCTGCTCATCGTCGAGGGCGATTTGATATTGCTGGCGCAGGCCGTTAAACAGCTCGCCCAATACCTGGCCGAGCTGGGCATTCACCGCCTGCAGCTGCGCCTGGGCCTGCAGATATTTCGGATGCTGCGGGCCGTAGTGTTTGGCCGCTTCGGAAAGATTGCGCCGGGTCTGGATGAGCGCAATGCGTAAATCCTGCACCTGCGGATGGCCGGAGATTTCCGGCAGTGAGATAATCTGCTCTACCGGTTTACCCTGCTGGCGGCGGACCTTGTCCCATACCGTCTGCGCTTTCAGGCGGCGCTGGGTGGCGTCGGCCAGATGGTTAATCACAATCCCCAGCCGCTCGGTCTCATAACCATCCATGCTGCGGAAGGTTAGTAATCCGTTCTGCTTGAGGAAGTTATCGATGTCCGCCTTCTGCTGATCCATTTTGGTTTTCAGGTCGTCCATCATTTTTTCGTTCCAGCCCTGCGCCTGAAGCAAGGTGTTTTGCTTCTGCTGCAGGCTGTAATCGATGAAGGCCTGGGCGACGCCGTTGGCGATATCGGCGGCTTTCTGCGGTGATTTCGCTTCCATCGATACGGCAACCAGTTGGGTGGTGCGCACGCCGGAAATGGTCAGGCTTTTTTGCAGCGCCTGAATAGCATTATTAATACGCGCGGTTTCGTCGAGATTATCGCCGCCGTTAAATTCGCTATCCTGCTCCAGTTTTAATTTACGCACCGCGGCATCGAGCACTACTCGTGACCCCATTAACGCGTACTTGGTCTCGTAGTAATCGCTGCGCGTGGAATCGTAGTTTTCCAGTCGCGGCAGAGGAGAGACGTCCTGCGACTGCGCTTTGAACAGTACGGTAGCGGTCGCCGTGTAGCTGGAAGACATAAAGCGCGTCAGAATAAATGACGCCACGGCGGCGACAATTACCACCGCCAGGCACCAGATAAGCTTGTGCTTAATTTTGTTGAAATAAGGCGTGAAGTCGATAAAGCCTTCTTTCTTTTTCGCGTTTTCGACCAGTGAAATTGCCATATCAGAAGAAACTCATGCCAATAATGATGGTATCTCCTGCCTGCACGGCGGAGTCGGCGGCGACATTTTCCAGCAGCCTTCCGCCGCGGGCCTGTCGAATTTGAATATCATGACGATCGGCGCGGTCGGTGAAACCGCCGGCCAGGGCGATGGCTTTTTCCGCTGTTAAACCCGGCTCCCAGGCATAACCATCCGGTTTTTTCACTTCGCCGAGCAGATAAACTTTGCGGTATTCGGCGATGCTCACCGTGACCATCGGCGCCTGTAGGTAGTTACCGCGCAGTTTATCGGCGATTTCATTACTCACCTGTTCAGGCGTTTTGCCTTTTAACAGCAGCGATCCGATATAGGGGTAATCAATGCTGCCGCTATTATCGATTTTTACCCGCATCGTCAGATCCTGCTCCCCGGAGACCGCAATATTGACTTCATCGCCCTGGTCCAAAAGGTAGACGGCGTCCGGCGGCGTTTTAATGGTCTGCGGCGGCGTTGAACAGCCCGCCAGCAGTAGCGCCAGCAGCGGAAGCATCACCAGTGTCCTGTTTAAAAAGGTCATAGTTGTACCTGCGTCATAAAAATAATGGCCGAATCGTCGTAGCCCAGGGTGCGGTCAACCGCATGCGAGTAGTCCGGGCCAATATAAAAAGTGTCCGTATCTTTATTTGAGTGCATGGTGTTCCATTGCAGCTTCAGCTTAAAGTTAACCGATGGTCGGAAATCATAGTTAAAGGTCAGCGACAGCAGATTAGACTTATCTTTGCGCTTATTACTCTGATGCTTATAGTCTTCAGTGATATATGAATAATCGACCAGAGTTGAGAAACGATCCACCAGCCAGTGATGTTCATAGCCGACGCCGAAATTCGACACCAGGATATAGCCGCCGGAGTCGGTGGGGTCCTTGATGCGCTGGGAGCTGTGTAGGTTAACTTTCATTTGTTCCAGCGGTTTCCAGTCGGCGTTGATATCCCAGTTCAGGCCGTTAAAACCCTGTGAGTCCGGGTTATGGATAAAGTCTTTGTAGAGCCAGGCGACGTTACCGTTAATCTCCGTTTTACCCGACAGGCGATTCTTCATGCCGACCAGTAAATAATACTCATTGCTGTCTTTTAACGGATTCAGCTCGTAGCGGCGCTGGTTGGTGATAAAGCTATAGCGGTAGCGCAGCGTTTTGGCTTTCTGGTCAAACACTTCGGCCACCAGGCTGTTTTCATGCCACTCCTGATCGTGCATGTAATAGTTAAAGTCATCGCTGGCGTCTTTGATGCTGTCGAGGTCGCGAAAACGCAACTGTTTATGCAGTAGCGCGACTTCAACTTTACCGCGCCCTTCCGGCGCGCCGTAGCTGTAACGCAGCTCGCTGTTAAAGAAGCGGGTGCCGATCGGCTTGTTGATGCCAAACTCTTTAAACTGCTCGGGCAAAAAGCCTTCGGTGGTGTCGCGGCCGCGCTCTTCATGACCCAGCGTCTCATCGAGATCCAGCGACAGCCCGTGCATGCTGCCAAATCGCCATTTGCCGTTAAACATAAAAAAATGGTTATTGCGATTATCCGCGCTATCGTTGCCATAGTTGCGGTAATCGCCGGAATACATCAACAGGTAGCGGTCTTCATAACGTTCGCCGATAGCTTTGACGATAGGTTTAATATTCTGGTAGCTGGAACCGATTTTATTTTGGTCGTAGCGCTGCCAGGTCACGTTGTCATCGTAACCGATGTCATAACCCAACTGGCTCTCGAAATCGATGCCGGCAACCCCGGTATGCGGTTTTGCCTGCAGGTCGGCGTGTGCGTAAGGCACAGACAGCAAACCGGCCAGAACGGCGAACCTAGAACGCATTTTTGCCAACAAAGCCCCGGAAGAAAGTCAAAAAGACGATTTTGAGATCGAGGAACAGCGACCACGACTGGATGTAGGCCAGATCGTACTGAATTCGCTTTTCCATTTTGTCCAGCGTGTCGGTCTCGCCGCGGAAGCCGTTAATCTGCGCAAGCCCCGTGATCCCTGGTTTAACCTTATGGCGAATCATGTAGTTCTCCACCAGCACGCGATACTGCTCGTTATGCGCCACCGCGTGCGGGCGCGGGCCGACGATCGACATCCGCCCCTGAAGCACGTTGAAAAACTGCGGCAGTTCATCCAGTGAGGTTTTACGCAAAAAAGCGCCGAATTTGGTGATGCGTGGATCGTTGCGTGTCGCCTGAGTGACCACGGCGCTATTTTCCATGACCCGCATGGTTCTGAATTTCCAGACTTCTATTTGTTTACCGTTGAGGCCATAACGATTCTGTTTAAATAAAATCGGCCCCGGAGAGGTGAGCTTGATACCAATCGCCACAAACAGCATCGCCGGCAGGCTAATTAAGGTAAAGAAAGAACCGAGAATGATATCTTCAATACGCTTGATGATTGCCCCTTCGCCATCAAAAGGCGAAGTGAAGATACTGATAGTTTGCAGATTGCCGAACATGCGCAGCTGGGAAATATGTGAGCTGTAAGAGAACAGGTCCGGTACCAGGAATACATCGACGGTTGTGTCAGAGAATTCATTGAGAAATTGCTTAATGCGCTGCTGTGCAACCATGGGAAGCGCGATATAAATTTCATCAACGTCGCCTGTCTTCGCCAGAGCCAGCAGATCGCGCGAGTTGCCTTTTCTTTCGATACTCATCAGCCGGCTATCTCGCTGGTTGTTGCGGTCTTCAAAATAGCTGATGATGATACCGCGTTGTGAGTACTCTTTTTGTAAAGCCTGCTCGATGGCCAGGCCCGCGGGCGTAATACCGAGAATCGCGACCCGTAACACCGAGTTAAACAGATAATGGGCAGTGATTGCCCGTACCACGAAGACAATGAGAAATATAAATATTGAGCATTTCGCCAGACTGGCGGCCAGCGGAATAAAATTAACGACTGATTGCGTATTAATTAACCACTCGGCGACGACGAAAAATAAGAATGAAACAATACTGCTAAGGCACACGCTTAAAATAAGCGCTGCTGATTTTGTGAAATAGTGCCCTTTAAATTGCCCTGAATACAAATGAAAATACTCATTAATTCTTATAAATACTAATGAATAGATAATTCCAACGAGCGCGGAAGCGGTTGTGGGTTCAGTATAAAAATATTTTAAATAGATAAAAATCAAAACGTTGACGGTGAGAAAGTCCAGTAGTTTTATCAACTTGCTATAACGGGAATGATAAATTTTTATATTGTTATCTGCCATTTTTTGCTCGTTTAAAATGAGTTATTTAAACATCGTTATGCTATTTTTTTAAACTAACTGGAAAGCCTGATAATCATTCACATTTGCAATAAATGGTTATCAATCATCATTGTAGACTATGAGTTGAGTAGTGTCGACCAATCTCAGTTTAAAAATAAAACTGCTTTTTAATGTTCTTTATGAGACTTATTTAAGCGGTATAGAGGGGGATTAATACCGAAGTATTATTTGTTGATGAGCGTAAACGCAGAGAGGAATGCAAGGGACAGGGTTAATTGCAAGTGAAACAATCGGCGGCTGGAGAGTGAGAATTCTTAGCCCCCGGCCAACTCAAGATGCTGAGTCGCCGGGGCTCTGAAGGGGACCCGACTTTACTTGTACAGTTCCGCGCTCATCGTCACCTTATTCCCCATATGGGCGCTGGTGATTTTATAATCAGTCGCATTCAGCTCTTTCGCTTTTTTGGCAATCACCGCTTCAGCGGAGTCAAGGGTATTACCGGTTGCAGTCACGCTATGCGCGGAAGCGGTAAAGGCAAAAAGTGAAAGTGCAGCTGCGGAAAAAATAGTCGATACGGTTTTCATGTTCATAATCCTGTTAAGTTGTTTCGTTAACGTTGCCCGTTGCAACGTGATGGCGTAAAGGATATGTCCCGCCCGTTGTCTGAAAAAGAGGGCAACGGGCAATAGACTTTTCTTCTTTTGTTCATAAAAGGAATGGCCCGGCCATTCCTGGCAACAATCAGGCGCTAAAGTTATTTTTCAACGCCTGCAGGCCGTCGCGATAAATACCGCTGAACAGCGCTTCGGCATCCGCGTCGCTGACGTTAACCGGCGTGAAGCTGCCGGACCACTCAACGCGGGTGATATTGCTATCGGCAGTTGCCACTACCGCGATAGTGGAGAGGTAATCCACGACCGGGAACGGCGCCTGGATGATCGAGTAGCTATAGCTGCGCTGGCGGTTATCAAACGCTTCCAGACGTTCAATGACCGTGCCGCCATCGGATGTGGTCAGCGTACGCACGCGCCCCCCTTCGCTCACCACGCTTTTCGGGATGAACGGCAGCCAGTCGGGCAGCGAGTCAAAGCCGCCCATCAGTTGCCAGACCTGGTCGACAGATGCCGGGATTTCGATAGATACAGTGGTAGTAGCCATTTTATTTCTCTCTTTATTTCAGATAATTAGAATTACATTGCCAGGGTGTCGACGACGCCGCCATCGACGCGCAGCGCCGCGCCAGTGGTGGCCGACGAGAGCGGCGAGGCGAGATATACCGCCAGGTTCGCCACTTCGTCGACGTCCGCCGCCCGCTGGATAATCGAGCTTGGGCGTGCGGTCTTTACAAATTCATCAGCCTGCTCACGCGGGCTGCGGCCAGATTGCGTAGCGGCCTCCGCCAGCATCTCCTGCAAACCTTCAGTGAAGGTGGGGCCAGGTAGAATGGCGTTAACGGTGACGCCGGTACCAGCGAGCCGTTTCGCCAGTCCGTGGGAGACCGCGAGGTTGGCGCTTTTGGTCACGCCGTAATTGATCATGTCGGCAGGAATCGCGACGCCGGATTCCGAGGAGACGAAAATAATGCGTCCCCAGCCGTTATCGATCATCCCCTGCGCGTAGTGGCGCGACAGGCGCACGCCGGAAAGCACGTTGACGTTATAAAAGTGCAGCCACTCGCTATCCGGCACGCTAAAGAAATCTTTATCGTTAAAGATGCCGAGGTTGTTAACCACCACATCAGCATGCGGCTCGGCGGCGAGCAGGGCGCTGACGCCTTCTTCAGTGCTGAGGTCGGCGACCACTCCGCGCAGTTGCGCATCGGGGTATTCGGCATTAATCGCCGCTATGGCGGTATCAACACCGCGCCGTTGACGGCCGACGATGACCACGGTCGCGCCCGCCCTGGCAAGGCCTTTAGCGATGCCCAGTCCGATGCCGGAAGTGGAGCCGCTCACCACGGCGACTTTATGGGTTAGATCCAGTTTCATGTTGTCTCTCTTGTTTTAAGAGGGGCCCTGCGGCCCCGCTAAAATTAACGAATCGGCAGCGGCGCGTTATCAGCCACCAGATTCTGGCTGCGCATCTCATCCCAGAAAGCGGCTGGGATGGTCGCTTTCAGCGCGGCCAGATCTTCCGCCATACGGCCCGGACGGCTGGAGCCTGGGATTACGGCGGCCACCGCCGGATGAGCCAGGGCAAACTGCAGCGCAGCGGCTTTCACATCCACCTGATGACGGGCGGCAATGGCCTTGATCTGCGCCACCTGCTGGTGGATCGCCGCAGAGGCTTTCTGGTATTCGAAGTGTTCACCGCCGGCGAGAACGCCCGAGCTGTAAGGGCCGCCGACGACAATATCGACATTCTGTTCCAGCGCTTCCGGCATCAGGCGCTGCAGGGCGCGTTTGTGGTCCAGCAGCGAGTAGCGGCCAGCCAGCAGGAACGCATCAGGCTTCGGCTCGTCGAGCGCTAAGGTCAATTCGCAAGGTTCGACGCGGTTCACGCCCAGCCCCCATGCCTTTATTACGCCTTCTTCACGCAGGCGGGTCAGCGCGCGGAAGGCGCCGGTACGGGCGATGTTGAACTGCTCCAGCCAGCTGTCGCCGTAGAAATCTTGCGCCGGATCGTGGATCCATACGATGTCGAGATGGTCGGTTTTCAGCCGTTTTAAACTGTCTTCAATAGAACGCAGGGTGGCGTCGGCCGAGTAGTCGTTGAGGATTTTGTTCTTCAGGCCGTATTCGAAAAGACCGCCTTTCTCACCAAAATCACGCGTCGCCGGGTCTTCCATTTCATCAAGCATGATGCGGCCGACTTTGCTGCTCAGAACGAACTGGTCGCGAGGGTATTGCGAGAGCGCTTCGCCCATCCGGATTTCAGAAAGACCGGACCCGTACAGCGGTGCGGTATCGAAGTAACGAACGCCCAGATCCCAGGCGGCGGCGACGGTGGCGTGCGCCTCGTCTTCCGGGATGTTACGGAACATGTTACCCAGCGGCGCGCCGCCTAAACCAATGTTGCCTGGCAGAATATGTTTGATGCTCATCTAAGATGTCCTCGATATTGGGTTCCCGTCTGGGAAGGGTTCTGTGCGGGCGATTTGTGCTGTCGCCCTGTGACGGAGATCACAATACCTTGCGGTGTTATGACTTGATAGGACATAATTCGTCTGACTTAAGTCCTTTGAGGTCTCACATGATTGATTTACGCCAGTTGAAGTACTTTGTGGTGGTAGCGGAAGAGGAGCATGTTGGCCGTGCCGCCGAACGCTTACATATTTCGCAGTCGCCGCTCAGCCGCCAGATAGCCCAGCTGGAGGAGCGCCTTGGGCTCATGCTGTTTGAACGTAACCAGCAGCGTATTCGCCTGACGGCGGACGGGCAGACGTTTCTGGCCGAAACGCGCTCGTTGCTGACCCACGCCAACCGTCTCGAATCATTAGGTAAACGGCTGGGGCGCGGCGAAGATGGCGGGTTGTGTATCGGTTATATCGAAAACGCCATGCACTCGGGCGTGCTTTCTACCGCTCTGCGCACCCTGCGAACGTCGCGCCCGGACGTGCATATTGCGCTGTATAGCCAGCCGCCCGCCACGCAGATTGAGGGCCTGCGCCAGCGCAGCCTGGACTTCTCGCTGGTGGACATGCCGCCTTCGGCGGGCGAACAGGATCTGGAGTATACCCAGGTGCTTGATGACCGGATGCTGCTGGCTTTGCAGCAGAATCATCCGCTGGCCGCGGCGGAAAACTTGCAGCCAGCGCAGCTGGCCGATCAGCAGTGGATCGCGGTTATCCATAACGACGATGCCCATTCGCGCGATGATTTCGTCGCCGCCTGCGTGCGTGCGGGCTTTAATCCGGATATTCGTCTGGAAGCCGGAGAGCCATTAACGGCCCTGGGGCTGGTGGCGGCGGGACTGGGCGTGGCGCTGATCCAGCACAGCCTGCGGCATAACGCCCCTGAGGGGGTCGTGCTGCGGGAACTTCCATGGATGAGCTATTCGACCCAGCTGTGGGCGGTATGGCACAAAGCCAACCAGCGCCCGCTGGTGATGCACTTTCGCGAGGTGCTACGCGGCGAGAATAATTAGGAATATTCCTGGAATAGGGCGCGGCGGCAAGAAAATCCGCCGCGATCCCTGCCTGCGCAGGAAAATCATGTTACCGTCAAATATTGACCCTAAAATTATAAGACCTTCATGAAATTTCTATTATCTATCAGTTTATTAAGCTTCTTTCTTTCTCCGGCTTTCGCCGGCACAGCGGTAAAATTGTCCTGCTCTTTACGCAAAAATGTGACCATCTCGCGTTTCCATTACCAGCTATCGACCATGAAGTGGGGCGACCATTTCCAGGTGGCTTCCGGCATGCGTCAGGCGCAGACCAAAAATCATATTCCCTATCGGGTAACCAGCTTTCGCAACGGCGACGATCTGGTCTTTTTCCCGGACAGTCAGGAGTACTTTTTCTTCTACTCGGGAATGGCGACGCCGGACCGTTGCGTGGTGGAGGAACACTACGAGTATCCGGTCACACAACTGCCGTATTATAAAAAGCCCGCTGCCTGAATCAGGATTGCTGCGACAGCAGTTTGCCGGCCATCGCCTGTTGGATAATCGGGATGGGGGTAAGTAAGTGCTCGCGCATGAGCGCGCTGGCTAGCTCGGCATCTCGCGCCAGAATGGCTTCCAGCAGCGTCTGGTGCTGGACATGTTTATCTTCCAGCATTTCTACCGACAGCACCGTGGTGCGCAGCCAGATGAAGCGGTAGCGCGCCGCCAGATCGAACAGCCGTTCGCGCATCTGCAGTAAATACTGCGAACCACAGCCGGCGACAATGGCGGTATGAAACGCCTGATGGCGCTGATCCCATTCATCGAGTAAGCGCTCACTTGCTTCGCTGGATTCCAGCTTATTAAGCAGATGCGCGCGGGCCAGCAGCTCGGCTTCCCACTCATCGCCGCCGCGCTCAATGGCGAGGCGCACCAGCATGGCTTCCATATTGGCGCGGGCATCGAAAATATCGAGGAGTTCCGCCTCGGACATCGAGGCGACGCGATAGCCTTTTTGATTGACCACCGTCACCAGCCGCTCGGCCACCAGCTGCGAGAGCGCTTCCCGCAGCGGCCCGACGCCAAGCTCATAGCGCGACGTCAGCAGGCTCATACGCAGTTTTTCATCAGGCTGATAAACGCCGCGGATGATGTCGTTCTTCAACCAGCGGTATCCATCAATGGCCGTCGCTTGGGGAATGGCGGTCATAGTCTTGCTCCTGAATACATTTCCCGGCCTGCGCCGGGTACAGGGTTAACGCGTATTTTGTAGCGGCAGTTTTTGCCACAATAGCAGCTTTTTCCAGCGCGACATAATCGGCACCGTACAGATGATAGCGATCGCCAGCGCGCCGGTGGAAATGACCTCCAGCTGCTGCGCCGGACGGAACAGCATCACTACCAGTACGAAGGTGATAAAGGCGATAACCAGCCAGGTGAGCCACGGATAGAGCCACATCTTAAGGCGAATTTCACCGCCTTTCGCCAGCAGGATTTTGCGCATCCGCAACTGAGATACGGCAATGACCAGATAGACCAGCAGGGCGATGGCGCCGGAGCTATCGATGAGGAATTTAAATACCTTCGCCGGGGCATAGTAGTTCACCACTACGGTTAAGAAGGCCGCGCCGGTGGAGAGCAGCACCGCCACATACGGCGTTTTACTGCGGTTGGTTTTGCCCATTATGGCTGGCGCATCGCCGCGGCGGCTCAGGGAATAGAGCATTCGCGAAGCGGTATACAGCGCCGAGTTCAGGCAACTGGTCACCGACAGCAGGATCACCCCGTCCATAATCAGTTTGGCGTAGGGGATATGCAGTAACTCCAGTACCGAACGGTATGAACCGACGTTCTTCAGCCCCGGCATGTTCCACGGAATCAACGAGACGACCACGAAAATGGAGCACAGATAGAAGATAGAGATGCGCCAGATTACGGAATTTGTGGCGCGAACGATATGTTTATCCGGGGTATCCGATTCGGCGGCGGCAATGGTGACGATCTCCGCGCCCATAAATGAGAACATGGTAATAAGCATCGCGCTGAGCACCGCGCCGAAGCCGTTAGGCATAAAGCCGCCGTGATCCCACAGACGCGAAATCCCGCTCACTTCGGCATAGGGATAGAAGCCGGTGATGGCCACCGCGCCCAGCACGATAAAGGCCAGAATGGCGATAACTTTGCAGATAGCCAGCCAGAACTCGAATTCGCCGTAGTTTTTGACGCTCAGCAGATTACTGCCGGTGAGGGCAAGGGTGATGACCAGCGAGAATAGCCATACCGGTACGCCGGGGATCCACGAGTTGAGAATAATGGCGGCGATATTGGCTTCCAGGGGAATCACCAGGACCCAGAACCACCAGTACAACCAGCCGATGGTATAACCCGCCCAGCGGCCGATCGCTTTGTCGGCGTAGGTCGAAAAGGAGCCCGTATCCGGGGTGGCGACGGCCATTTCGGCCAGCATACGCATAATCATCACCACCAATAACCCGGCGAACAGGTAGGAGAGCAGCACCGCCGGGCCCGCTTCGGCAATGGCGACGCTGGAACCGACAAACAAACTTGCGCCGATAACGCCGGCAATAGATAACATGGTGACGTGGCGTGATTTCAGCCCGCCCCCTAAATCATGTGATTGCGACAGTTGCCCCATCATTAACCCCTTTTATTGTTTTTTGGCACCGTTTGTCGGATGGCGATTGCGCCCAATCCGACCGACAGGCAACCGGACGGGGCGCGTGAGCGTCGCCATCCGGTGCAGGAGTGTTAGCCTTGTTTAGCTTCGTTAAAACAGTCGGCGATAATCTTCAGTCCCTGCGCGATCTGCGCATCTTCGATAGTCAGCGGCACCAGAATACGCAGCACGTTGTAGTACGGCCCGCAGGAGAGCAGGATCAGGCCTTTATCCCGCGCGCGGGCGACGATATCCGCCGTCAGTTTGGCGTTGGGTTTGCTGTGATCGCCCTCTTCAAAGAGTTCAATGGCGATCATCGCCCCCAGGCCGCGGACGTCGCCGATTTCGCGATGTGTTTCGGCGATATTGAGCAGGCCTTTACGCAGCTTGTCGCCGAGCTGATTGGCTTTTTCCAACAGGTTTTCCTGTTCGAAAACCTTGAGTACCGCCAGCGCGGCGGCGCAGGCAATTGGGTTGCCGGCATAGGTGCCGCCCAATCCGCCCGGCGCGATGGCGTCCATGACTTCCGCCCGTCCGGTGACGCCCGCCAGCGGGAAACCGCCGGCGATGGATTTGGCAAAGGTGGTGATATCCGGCGCCACGCCCATCTGCTCCATCGCGAACAGCGTGCCGGTACGGCCCGCGCCGCTCTGGACTTCATCGGCGATCAGCATGATGCCGTGCTCGTCGCACAGCGCGCGCAGGCGCTGCATAAAGGCCGGGGAGGCGGCGTAGAAACCGCCTTCGCCCTGGACGGGTTCAATGACGATAGCGGCGATATCTTCCGGCGCGGCGTCATTTTTGAAGATGCGATGGATGCTGGCGATCGCGTCATCATCGCTGATGCCGTGTAGCGCGCACGGATAGAGCGCGCGATAGACGTGGCCCGGCATTAGCCCCATGCCCGCGGAGTAAGGGTTCACTTTACCGGTTAACGAGAGGGTGTAATGGGTACGGCCATGATAGGCACCGGTAAAGGCGATGGTCCCGCTACGCCCGGTCGCCGCGCGGGCGATTTTGACCGCGTTTTCCACCGCTTCCGAACCGGTGGTCACCAGCAGGGTTTTCTTGGCGAAATCGCCGGGCACTTTCTGGTTCATCATTTCGCACAGCTGCAGGTAGGGCTCGTAGGCCAGCACCTGGAAGCAGGTGTGGGTCAGCTTCTTCAACTGGCCTTCCACCGCGGCGATCACCTCAGGGTGCAGGTGGCCGGTGTTCAGCACCGCGATACCGCCGGCGAAATCGAGATATTCACGGCCTTCAACGTCCCATACCCGGCAGTTCTCCGCACGGTCGGCAAAGATAGGGTGAATTTGTCCGACGCCGCGCGGCACCGCGTCGCTACGGCGCTGCATTAACGCTTTATTGTTGGTCATGTCCTGCTCTCCTGTTAAAGGCCGATACACATATATTTGATTTCTAAATAATCTTCGATGCCGTACTTCGAACCTTCGCGGCCCAGACCGGAGGCTTTAATGCCGCCGAATGGCGCGACTTCGTTGGAAATAATGCCGGTATTGATGCCAACGATGCCGTACTCCAGCGCTTCGCCGACACGGAAGACGCGGCTCAGGTCGCGGGCGTAGAAATAGGCGGCGAGGCCGAATTCGGTATCGTTGGCCTGGGCAATGACATCGGCTTCATCTTTAAAGCGGAACAGCGGCGCCAGCGGGCCGAAGGTCTCTTCTTTCGCCACTTTGGCGCTGCTCGGGACGTTGACCAGGATGGTGGGCTGGAAGAAGTTGCCGCCCAGCGCGTGCGGTTTGCCGCCGGTGACGATGCGCGCGCCTTTCGCAAGGGCGTCGGCAATATGTTCTTCGACCTTAGCTACCGCTTTATCATCGATCAGCGGGCCGGTGGTGACCCCGTCCTGCAGGCCGTCGCCGATGCGCAGCTTTTCCACCGCCTGCTGCAGTTTCTCGGCGAAACGGTCATAGACGCCGTCCTGTACATACAGACGGTTGGCGCAGACGCAGGTCTGCCCGGCGTTGCGGAATTTCGACGCCAGCGCCCCTTCGACGGCTTTATCGAGGTCGGCGTCGTCAAAGACGATAAACGGCGCGTTGCCGCCGAGTTCTAACGACACTTTTTTGATGTCTTTCGCACACTGTTCCATCAGCTGGCGGCCAATTTCGGTCGAGCCGGTGAAGGAGAGCTTGCGTACCAGCGGGTTGCTGGTCAGTTCGTTGCCGACAGCCCCGGCAGAGCCGGTGACCACGTTAAATACCCCGGCGGGAATACCGGCGCGATTCGCCAGTTCGGCCAGCGCCAGCGCGGAAAACGGCGTCTGGCTCGCCGGTTTCAGAACCATAGTGCAGCCGGCGGCCAGCGCCGGGCCCGCTTTACGGGTGATCATCGCCGCCGGGAAGTTCCACGGGGTGATGGCGGCGGTAACGCCGATGGGCTGCTTGATGACGATCAGGCGCTTGTCGGCCTGATGGCCGGGAATGGTATCGCCGTAAATGCGCTTACCTTCTTCGGCGAACCACTCAATAAAGGAGGCGGCGTAGCTGATTTCGCCTTTGGCTTCCGCCAGCGGTTTCCCCTGTTCGAGGGTCATCAGACGGGCGAGATCGTCCTGGTTCTCCATCATCAGATCGAACCAGCGGCGCAGAAGCGTAGCGCGCTCTTTGGCGGTCAGGGCACGCCAGGCTGGCAGGGCGCGGTTGGCGGCTTCAATCGCTTCGCGGGTTTCGTCGGCGCCCATTTTCGGCACGCTACCCAGCTGCTGGCCGTTGGCGGGGTTGGTCACCGCAATCACGTCGCCGTTTTGCGCATCGCGCCACTGGCCATCAATTAGCGCCTGCTGGCGAAACAGAGTTGCATCTTTAAGTTGCATAATCGCTTCCTGTCTTAAGGGGTTAACGAATAAAAGCGGCGTGTAGTGTCTCCACGCTACGTGCCGCACGCAGCGTGCGTCCGGGATTGCTCTGGCTTGCCAGCAGGGTTTGCACCTTGCTGACGATGTGCGCGCCGATCGGGATAGCCGACGTGGCCGCCGGCGACGGCGCGTTACAGGTGTGGATGGAACGCGCGGTAGTAACAAAAAGGAAATCGTCGATCAGCTTGCCCTGCGGCGATACCGCCTGTGCCCGCACGCCGGCAGGCCACGGGCGCAAATCGCTTAATGTCAGGCTCGGGCAGTATTTCTGCACCAGCCGCAGATAGCCGCTTCTGCACAGCGAATTCTTCATTTCGCCAAGCCCGGAGCGCAGGTTGTTTTGCAGTACCCGGCGAATGCCGGGCGAGGTCAGGATCTCAAGGGTATCGGTCAGTGAGATATCGCGCTTGCGATAGCCTTCGCGCTTCAGCGCCAGCACCGCGTTAGGGCCGACGGTGACGCTACCGTCGATCATGCGGGTCAGGTGGACGCCGAGGAACGGCATCGCCGGATCGGGGATCGGATAGATCAGATGATTAACGATCTGGTTGTGCTGCGGCGCCAGTTGGAAATATTCGCCGCGGAACGGGCAGATGATAAAGCCGGGATCGACGCCGATCATTTTCACCAGCCGGTCGGCCATCAGCCCGGAGCAGGTAATCAGCGTCGATGCTTCATATTCACCGCCCTGGCGGGTGTGGACGACCACGCCGCTGGCGTGCTCTTTCAGGGCGCTGACTTCGGCATCGTAAACGATCGTTCCGCCTTTGGATTCGAAGATCTTCGCCATTGCCGCCGCTACTTCACGATAGCTGACAATGCCGCTCGAAGGAACGAAGATCCCGCCCAGTCCGCTGATGTTCGGCTCGCGTTCGCGCAGCTCGCTCGCGCTCAGCCATTCGCGTTGCAGGCCGTTAGCGGCGGTGCGATCCCACAGCGCGCGCATCCGCTCCATTTCCAGCGGCGAGGTGGCAACCAGCATCTTGCCGCAGACGTCGTAGCGAATCGCATTCTGCTCGCAAAAGGCTTTAGTGGCGCGGTTGCCGGCGAGGCAAAACTGCGCCTTGAGGCTGCCGGGAGTATAGTAAACGCCGGCGTGGATCACTCCGCTGTTGTGACCGGTCTGATGGCAGGCCGGACCGGACTCTTTTTCCAGCAGGGCAATGCGGGCGTCCGGGTAAATCTCAATTAACTGCATGGCGGTCGACATGCCGATAATGCCGCCGCCGATAATCACGAAATCATACATCCGCTCAATTCCTTCGCCTGAGAACCCTTATTGATGAGTCTGGTAATGATTCGTGGAATACGCAAAGTAGCCGCGCTGGCGCATCAGTTCGCGACGTAAATCCGGATGCGGTGTAAAGCGGTCGCGACCGTGCAGCCAGAACAGGTTGTTTATCAACAGGAATTTCCCCACCGGCACCGGTACGGAAAGAATGTTTTTACTGGTTTCCAGCGCATCGGAGAGGCGGCTCAGCCAGGTGCCTTCTTCGAAATCTTTCGGCTGCACAAACTGGTCGATATAGCGCATTACCGGTCGGCCCTGCTGGTCGACGTCGAAAACCGGATGGAAGACGTCTTTGCTGACGTTTTTGCTCGGCGGCGCGGCCCAGCGCATCGGACGGCGGGCCAGCGGATCGCGGAAGAATTCGTCGAGATGTTCCCAGTCATCGAGATGCAGCAGCAGTGAATTGCCGCCCTGCATGTTCTGTTCATCGATCTTCATCATCAGCACGTAGTCGGTAATTTCTTCGACATAGGTACCGTCATTGTGCAGCTCCATCACGCGGTGCGGCTGACGCAGATAGCTGTCTGAGTTATCGACGTTTTTCACCACGAAGCGGGCGTAATACTGGCCGCTCATGGCATCAAAGTTGGAGCGTCCGATCAAATGCGCCACGGCGGTCGCCAGTTTGACCATCTCATCGGCCTGAGCGACGTTGTCAATGCCGATACCGTTTATCAGCAGCGCGCCCTCCGCGCGATTGAGCAGCGTCTTGATCAGCAGCGGCTGCAGCTGGTTGCCGCACAGATCGTCGAGGATCTTGCCGACCTGAAAGCGCAAGAAAGATTTGTATTCCAGCGCCTGTACCGGCCACTGTGCGACTTGTTGAAGAAATTGTGCGGTCGTTTCGGCGGTGAAGGTCAGCTCCAGCAGACGCGGCGATTGCGCAGAGGGAGCGAAGGAAAAACCGGTGTAGCTGTGGGCCAAATCATCAGCATGAGGTTTTACGGCGGTCAGTGCATTCATCAGAATCATTCCTCGGGTAGAGTCAGAGAGTCGGGGTGATGCTCATTTCGTAGCCATAAATTAAAAATATCTACATTTTTGAAAAATGCGTATGAAATAGCCATATTGTTTAATTTTTGTGATCACTAGCAACAATAAGTTAACAATATGAGTGGCGAGGACAGACGAGGTGGGAAAGGAAAAATGCCAGAAAATGAATAAGTTGAAGAGAGGACGGACAGCCCGGATAGCGGAGGAGTGGATATCCGGGGAAAAGCGGGGTTATTTCTCGACGCTGGCCACTAAGGCTTCAATGGTTTGTTCCCGCCAGAGAAGCCCCTGCAGGGCAAACCACGGCATGTTTTCCAGCCACTGAAGATGGGCTTCGGTTTCAATACCTTCGACGATCACCTGATACTGATTCGCCTGAAAATAGTGCAGCAGCGAGTCCATCAGCTGCTGGCCGTTTTTCTTTTCCAGCAGGCTCCATAACAGGTTCTTGTCGGTCTTGATAAAACGAAAGGGTTGCGCCGTCAGGGCGGCGAACCCGGCGTAACCGGCGCCAAAATCATCCAGCCAGAAGGAGTATTTGTCCGTCAGGGCATCGATGGTCGGGGTGCGTTTCACCAGCGTGTTGGAAAATTCATTAACCTCAAAATGCAGGCAGCCGATGGTTTTCACACACTCGGCGATAAAATCATCATGCAGCATATGCAACGTCGACTCGTCGACGTTGAGCGTGACCATGACGTCGTTCTGGCGGAACCACTGCTGATGCTGCCTGACCAGCTCAATTTGTTCGAGCAGGATGCGGGCGCGCAGTGATTCCGATGCCTCACTGAAAAACCGTTCTATATCTTGCGGACTAGCAGGCTCGTGATGAGCAAACCGGGTCAAACATTCAACCGCGATCATTTTGCCTTCGCGGTTGAACATCGGCTGAAATACATAGCGTAACCCGGTCGGTTCGGTGTTGGTCAGCGGCATTTTGCTTCACTATTTAAAGGTAACGTCGATATTGGCCGTCGCATTAAAGGTGCCGATTTTGGGCTTAACGCTTAGCCATTTCAGGCTGGCCAAGAAGTTGCTTTCTACCACGCTGCCGTTAATCATGCCCAACTGCGTCGGGGTATTCATGGAAAGCCAGGTCGTCGGCGCATCGGCGCGCGAGAGCAGGATGCCAAAACCGCTATCGTTGGATGGCAGAATGGTGTTGGTGTCCTGGGTCGGCTGCTGGGTACTGAAGCTGGCCATTAAGGTCTGACCCTGGCAATCCTGGCCGGCGCCGGTCAGGTCGGCGCGGACGCTGAACGGAACCTGTTTCTCAATGGCGCCGACGACGGCATTGCGCGCCGGGATGCTGCCGAAGTTGACCGTTGAACCATTGTTCGCCGAGACGGTGATTTTCGGGTTGCAGGCGATAAAGCGAATATTACCAAGCCCGGTGACCCACGCGCGGAAGTTACTATTCGGGCGGCTGTTGAGGCCGCCAACGCCGTCAACCTGGAAGATAGCGTAGCGGTTGGTGTCGTTAATCACGCCGTTTGACGGCGGCGGATTGCCGGTGGCTTTAATATAAACCGAGTAGGTCACCGTGACGGTCTGCGGGGTCGCCGGAGACTGGCATGCACCGCCGGGACGGTTGCGGCGGCAGAGCGTACCTGGCCCGATATCCGTTTTCTGACCTTTTACCGGTTTAATATCGGTGCTGAGATAGGTTACGCCGACTTCCAGCGAGTTGTGGATATTCTGCATCCGGGTTTCCGGATCCCAGTACAGATACGCATCTTCACCATTGGGCATGTGATCCGTATCGGTACAGGTAAAGGTGGAGGTAAACGTCGGCGAACGCCACAGCAGGGTACCCGGCTTCAGGTTAGCGGTCGAAACGTTAATCTGATCGGTGAGCGCGATGGTCTGCGATACTTCGGTACCGTTCTTCTTACAGCTCAGCGCGAAGCTGCTGGTGGAGAACAGCGCGCTTGAGAGTACCAGCAGCGTCAGCCCGGTGCGGGATAAGAGGTTAAACTTCGACATAACTAATTGTCCTTTCATGTTATTTACAGGTCAGGGAGACGACCTGATAACCACCGGGTTGATCGGCTTGAATAGCAGGTAACTCTGGTACCGTCAGGCTGCAGGAGGCGTCGGCATCGTCGCCCCATTTCATCTGCAGACGGTCGCCGCTCTGAACGCCGGACACGTAGGCTTCGCCGCGGGTACCGACCACGCCGACATGTTCGCCGTTCTGGCCGAAGATATTGGCGCCAATCACCGGCACGCTGCCGTCCGCCAGTTTGGCGTGGATAAGCAGGCTCTGGCCGAGATGCGTTTCAAAGGTCACGCGGCCGATGGCGCGCTCGGTCGGCACGATATCTTTCGCCGCCAGCGGAATTTCAAGGCCGTTGCCAATATCCGAAGTACGCAGCGCGACGCGGTTGTGGCGATACGGCATCGCAGAAGTGAGCACCGCGTAGCCGAAGCGGTCAATCGCTACCCCTGGCTGGTTTTCCAGACGCACACCCTGCGCCCCTTTCGCTTTCACCACCACGAAGGTGTTCTGCAGCGGCTGTGACAGAGTGACGCCGCCGGAGTGCGCGACCACGCCGCCGGAGACGTTCAGCGAAGTCTGCTGATAGTTGTTGTTGTAGCTGTAGCCCAGATCGACGTTACCCATGCTGCCCAGATAACCCAGGTTGACCAGGCTGGTATCGCCGCCGTGCTGGGTGTGGCCACTCTGCACGAAGTAATTCATACGGTTGTCATCAAGCAGCGTGCCGCTCATCCCGGCGCTATAGCCGCTACCGCTCTGTTTGCTGTTGGTGGCGTTAAAGTTAACCGTGCTTTCGTGGTCCGGGCCAAAGATGTTGATTGGCACCGAGACGTTGAGGTTAACGCTGTTGTCGCTATAGCCGTAGTTACTGCGGCTGTTCTGGTAAAACACGCCGACGCTGACGCGATTCCAGGTGGTGTTGAAACCGGTCTGGATGGTGCGGTCGTATGCGGAGGTGTTCCAGTAGTTCTGACGAATAAAGGTCGCGTACAGCGAAGCGCCGGCGATGTGCTGGTTGACCGTCATCTCGACGCGCTGGCGTTTGTTGTTGTACTGTTGCGAGTCGTAGTAACGACGGCGCTGGTTTTGCGTCGCCCAATCCGGCGCGCCGGTTTTATCGTCGCTCTGATCGTAATACTGGGTGTGGTAGAAACCGTTCTGCCAGTTGTTACGTTCAGCTACCGCGTCGGAGAAGTCATAGAAGCCCGACGTCGAATAACGGTAGCCGGCGATCTGCACGTCGGTACCGAGGGTGTTGAGCGATTTGGAATAGAGGAAGCGCACGCTGGCGCCGCGTTTGTTCTCGCCGGAAGCCAGATCGGTATCAGACCATGAGGCGTCAACGGAGGCCGCCCCGTATTCGCCCATGTTTTTACCCAGCCCGACCACGCCGGAGCGATAGTGCTCGGCCATGATAATCCCGCCGTATGGCGTATAGTCGGAGCCGGCGCCGTGGGCCACGGTGCCCTGGATAAATTGCGGCTGATAATTATTGGTGCCGTCGTGGTATTTACCCGCGGTCACCTGATACTCCCAGATCCCGTCGCGCAGCATATTCGGCACGGAGGAGTAAGGCAGGGTGAAGCTATGGCGTGAGCCATCCGCCTCGATAACCGTCACGGCTAAGTCGCCGCTGAGGGTGCTTGGCGAAATATCGGTCAGCGCGAACGGTCCCGGCGGCACCACGGTGCTGTAGACGGTATAGCCGTTCTGGCGCACTTCGACGCGGGCGTTGGTATTGGCGACGCCGCGTACGACCGGCGCGTAGCCGCGACGGCTGTCCGGCAGCATTTCCGGGACGCTGGAAATCTGCGCGCCGCGGAACTGGAAGCTATCGAACACGTTATTATTGGTGTTGCTCTGGCCAATCTGAATACGGCTGCGCCACGAGGCGATGTCGGTTTCCGCCCAGGTGGAAATCGGGTTCCACTGCTCTTTTTGCCCGGTCTGTTTTGACAGGGAAGAGTTGTTGCGAAAACGCCACGCGCCGACGTTAAGGCCGTTATTGAGGGTCAGGAAGTAGTAGTCGCTGTCCTGTTTGCTGCTGCCGCTGGAGAAACGGGAGTGGCTGCCGCTGAAAGCGTAGTTAACGAAACCGGCGTTGATGCCGTCGTCATAGACCAGCGGCGAAATCTCGCCCTGTGGTCGCGCTTCGAGTTCGGTTTGCGGTACGGAAATGTTCAGCTCCTGCAGCGCGGCGTTCCAGCTCACGCTACTGCCTGGAATATTTTTTACCAGATCGTAGCAGGCGCTGCTACCGGCGGTGTCCGGTACCAGAACGCCGTATGAACGGTAGCTGTCGGCATCTAAACAGAAATAACCCGGGGTGTTAGGCGTATCTTTTTTAAATTCGATTTCCCGGTGATCGACGCGATTTTTATTCAGGTAAATATCGAAGGAATATTTACCCGGTAAAATATCGTCGCCGGTAGAGAGGTTTTGCACCAGCGAGGCGTTATTCGCCCCGCGGATGAAAGAGGTATTGAATTGCTCTTCGGCATTGACAAATGGTGTCGCCAGTAATGACATTGTCGAGGCGTAAACAGCAAAGCGAACGTGCTGCGCCAGACATCCAGGGATCGTCCTTATTTTATTATGGCTAGCCATTGTATTGCTCTCTTACTGAATGCGGATATCTTTAATTTCCGTATGTCCGCCAAAATCATTGATAAAAGTGAATGACATCTGATCCGCTGCCGCCGCGCCGGCTGGCAATTTGATGTTCAGAGAGTCCATGGGTTTAACCATGTCAGCATTCACTTTCCAGGTCTTCGCGCCGCTCTTCAGCGTCAGTACGCCGAAAGTCACGTGTAGCGGACCTTTGTTAGTCACGACCAGATCGTTACCTTGCTTACGCCAGGTCAGGGCCTGCGCTTCCTTTTGCAAGGTGGTTTTCAGCGTGGTAGGGCGGTAGAACAGCTTCACGCGGGTACGGATCGCAATCTGCAGTACGTTTTCTTGTTTCGCCGAAGGCGGAATTTCCTGCACGTTAATCCAGTACACGGTTTCGCGGTCGGTCGGTAATCCGCTGCCGGAATAAACAAAGCGCAAAATAGCGTCTTTATTGCCCGCCAGTTTTAAAATCGGCGGAATAGCCTGCATCGGTAAATTGGTTGGCGTTGCGGTGGCGTCACCGGTATCAAGCCAGGTCTGAACCATCCATGTTTCATCGGTATCATTGTGAATGGATAACGCCGCAGATTTTTCCCCGCCGTTATAAATAACCCGAGTCTGATCGACCTGAATACCCGCAAAAGTATCCAGCGAGACAAATAACAATAAAGCGGTTAATAACTTTTTCATTTCACGTTCCAAATAATGGTACCGGCCATCCATGGCCAAAAACATTTATCCGTAATTATTTGTACTCGATGGTAAAGGTGGCGTTTGCGTTAGCAGAGCCAGCTTCCACGGTTTTCAGGAAAGATTTGTAGCGAGCTTTCAGATTGAATACCGCAGTGCCGCTGTTGTCGTCAGACGCTGCAACGTTAACCCACGGGGAGTTGTCGTCTGCGCTCTGGTTGATCGGGACGATTTTTTCGTCGTTGGTCAGGATTTCGATACCTACGCCTTTCGCGTTATCAACGGACAGCAGGTTCGGGTTACCAGCAACGGTCGCACCGTCGAAGCGCAGGGAGTAATCACCGGCTTCACATTTTTCCAGGTTGATGGTGAACGCTTTAGAAGCGGTAACATCGCCAACAGCGTTGAACGCGGTAGTCGGGTATTTACCGATGAAAACGTCTTTGTTCTGGTCGGTAGAAGTCACAGTACAGGTTGACTGGATGATTTCACCGGTGAAGTTGACCTTGCCGTTAACTGCGTAAGCACTGGTGGCGGACGCGGACAGGATCAGTGCTACAACAGGCAGTAATTTCTTATTCATTTTAACTCCATGTACTTAAGGGGATAACCATAGTGGTAATCAAACACGGCAAGCGAATACCGTGCAGATGGGTATCCAGATAACCTATGTTGGCGTGTTGATCGCGATGAAATATACAGCAACAGTTTTCGCGTTTTGATTGCTTCGGTGACTTAATTACAGAAAATTAATAGACATAAACGATGCACTTGATCGGACTTATCTGATATTGGCAACCATAATAATTTTATGGTCAGCGGGTGGCTGGAGAGGATGTCATGGGGACGGGTAATTAATTAAAATGTTGTTTTTAAAGTTTTTTATTGTTTTTGTTTATCAGGGGGAAAACGTTTCTGCGCAGGCAAGGGCAAATTAAAAACGCTGCATAATCCAGCGCTATGCATAATGTGTAAGCGTTATTTCCAAATGTTTCCTATTTCCTTCGGGAGCTCTTCTGATGGCGCATTACTCCGCCGAATTAACCCCCTTTTAAGGCCTCCGCCAGCCAGCGGGAAAAATGCAACATTGCCGGCGTTTCCGGACGCGATTGCAAACGTGTCAGCCAGTAGTTGCCGAGATCGATATGAATCTTAAACGGCTGCACAATGCGTTTTTCTTCCAGCAGATGGCTGAACATTTTTACCGGGGCAATAGCCACGCCTAAGCCTGCCTGCGCCGCTTCCAGCATGGTCACGGATGAGTCGAAGACAATAACCCGATGGGTTGGCGAAGGCGGCAATTCTCCCGCTGCCTGCATCCACGCCGACCATTCGTCTCGGCGATAAGAACGCAGCAGCGTGAACTGCAAAATATCCTTCGGTGTATTTAGCCGGGCAGCTAACGACGGGGCGCACAGAGCGGAGAGTGGGGCGGCGCACAGATACTGCGCGGCGGTATCATGCCAGGCGCCGCCGCCAAAGCGAATCACATAATCCAGCCCCTCGGCGGCGGGGTCGACGCGATTATTATGGGTGGATATCTGCAAATCGATATGCGGACACTCGCGCCAGAAGGCTGGCAGCAGCGGGAACAGCACACCCGTGGCGAAAGTGCCGACTACGCCGATCTTGAGCTTCTCCTGCGCCTGGTGACCGGTGAAACGGTCTAGCATCCCGGCAATCCTTTCAAACGACTCATTGAGTACCGGTAACAGGCCTTCTCCTTCGGTGGTGAGCTTGAGGCCGCGCGACACGCGAACGAACAGCTGACAGTTAAGATGTTCCTCCAGCGTCTTCACATGCTGGCTGATGGCGGAGTGGGTGACGTTGAGCTCAATCGCCGCGCGGGTAAAACTGAGATGCCGGGCGGCCGCTTCAAAGGCCCGTAGTGAATTGAGAGGAAGATAGCTGCGTGTCATAACATTATCCGTTAGAAAAATTAAAGCCTGCTGCTAAATTTAACAGTTTGTCAGCGCAGTGCAAAACACCGACACTGAGCGCGTCTGAAGGGCCCGGACGAGAGTGGATATTGAGCGAGAACCGATAATGGAAAAATACTTCATGATGAAAACATCCCTTACAGGCGTACTGCTGCTGGGCGCCTCATTTTCGACTTTTGCCGCGCCGCAAACGGCGGAGCAGCTTCGCGAACTGGTCAATCAGACCATCACGCCGTTAATGAAAGAACAGGCGATACCGGGCATGGCGGTGGCGGTGATCTATCACGGCAAACCCTATTATTTCACCTGGGGCCAGGCCGATGTTGCCGGGCAGCGTCCGGTGACGCGACAGACGTTGTTTGAGCTGGGCTCTGTTAGTAAGACTTTCACCGGCGTGCTGGGCGGCGATGCGGTGGCGCGCGGTGAAATTAAGCTCAGCGATCCGGCGCAGAAGTACTGGCCGCAGCTCACCGGCCAGCAGTGGCAGGGGATCTCGCTGCTGCATCTCGCCACCTATACCGCAGGCGGTCTGCCGCTGCAGGTGCCGGACGAGGTGACGGATGAAGCGGCATTACTGCGTTACTATCAGAACTGGCAACCGCAGTGGGCGCCGGGTAGTAAACGGCTGTACGCCAATGCCAGCATTGGCCTGTTCGGCGCGCTGGCGGTGAAACCTTCCGGCATGAGCTTTGAACAGGCGATGAGCCAGCGGGTATTGCAGCCGTTAAAACTGAGCCACACCTGGATTAACGTACCGCCCGCCCAGAGCAAGGACTACGCCTGGGGTTATCGTGACGGTAAAGCGGTACATGTTTCGCCGGGGCAGCTGGACGCTGAGGCTTACGGCGTGAAGTCGAGCATTGAGGATATGGCGCACTGGGTGCTGGCGAATATGAACCGCGAGACGGTGCAGGATAAAAACCTGCGGCAGGGGATCCAGCTGGCGCAGTCGCGCTACTGGCGGGCTGGGGAGATGTATCAGGGGCTCGGCTGGGAGATGCTGAACTGGCCGGTGTCGCCCGAGGTGCTGATTAACGGCAGTGATAATAAGGTAGCGCTTGCCGCGACGCCGGTAACGGCGGTCAATCCGCCCGCGCCGCCGGTGAAAGCCTCCTGGGTACATAAAACCGGCTCCACCGGCGGTTTCGGCAGCTACGTGGCTTTTATCCCGCAACAGGATCTCGGTATCGTGATGCTGGCGAATAAAAGCTACCCCATCCCGGAGCGGGTGAAGGCGGCGTATCATATTCTTGAGGCGCTGCAGTAAGGACGTTTGCGCTGCGTTTACCTGGGCTACGGGTTGGCACTAACCGGTAGCCCGGATAAGGCGCAGCGCGCCGCTATCCGGGACAGGGCCACTTTATTTTCAAACAACTAACGATACAGCCATCTCCCAGCCTGTGCTGACGCAATGAGCATCGCGAGTGTTAACGGCTCCGGTTTGTGCGGAGAAATGCGTTTGGATTTCGGTAATAGGAAATTAGGGAGGAAACCCTGTTCGGGAGGCCAATAATTAAAAAAATCAAATGTATCTTGCTTCACATTAAACTGACGGAAATAGGATTTCATGATGTCATCGCCACTTTCTCTGGCCCAGGGATAATCGCCCGTATTGAGTGATAAATCCGCATTCACCTGCTGCTTTTTGCCCGTAAGTGTCGGCTTGTTCCATTGTGTTTCATACCATGCCAGAACGGCTGCCGCGATATTGTCTTGAACTACCATAATTTATCGTCACCTCTGGCAATGGCGTTGTATCTAGTGGTTGCTTTTATTGATACATAAATTACATCCCCTGTCAGGTAAATAATCCCGAGGATGGGTATCCAGCGTCCAACGAATGCTCCCAGATTGGTGACATAGCTCCATCTAAGATTACGGATGGATTGGTTGGTTAACGTCGGGAGCCTGACTTTTAAATCATTGTGGAAAACCTTCCGTAACTCATGGCTCAAAATGCTCGTCCCTTTAGTCGCTCCGCCAGGTTTTGTCCGGGTATTTTTTATAGGTTGACCAAGCATGATTAACGCAATGGTCATGATGTTATCTACTCCAAAATGAATGGCTGCAGTATCGAGAAAAACCCAAAAAAGAAGTTCATGGGACGAGAGGTTTGACTTGCTATTGTAATAATATGTTCCATTAACTTGTTCTGTTGTGTCCATTTTTATATCCCAGTAATGCTATTTTTACGCAATGTAGCTGCCTGCTTTATTGGAAACAATAACTGTTGATATAAACGTTTTCTGAAAAATAGCTCTTATTAAATGTTCTGTTAAATCATTTAATCAATTAATAAAAATGTCTTTTCTCATCTATTTTTATTTGTTCAGCTAATATTCCCTGGTGAAGTTAGTGCATGATGATTTAAAGCGAACTGTTACTTGCGAATGGACGCAATCTGCTGAAAACTATCAGCGAGATGGTGAACCACAGGGAACGGTAATGGCTGGACGTATTGACTATCAGATTGAAAAATTTCAGTTCATCGAGCGCAATGAATCTCCGCGTATTACCCGCCAGTGGGCGGAAGTCATTGCTGAATGTCAGCAGGAAAAGGCAAACAGTGAAACGCGTTTGCGTACTGCGTTGCTGAATGTCGACTACGCCACCAGCTTCGAACTGCCGTTTCGTTTATTGCTTATCCGCGCCCCGCAGCTGGTGGATCGCTTACGTCATGCACTGGCGCTGAATCAAAAGAACGTGGTGATTAATGGTAAGAAACGCGGCTGCGTTTACAGCCTGAAAGCCGATCTCAGCGCTGTACCAGAGGAGTTTCGTTATCGCTTTGTGAGCCGGATTATTCGCAGCGGGCCGGATGCGGTTTCCGCCGCGCCCTATCAACAGCTGGCAAAAGAGATAAAGGCGCCGCGCGAGCGGTTACGTCTGGCGCTGGAAAGCGGCTTGCAGGTCAATGCGCTGGATGGGCTGTTCTGGTTTGGCATCCAGCGTATCGCCGCGGATATTTCGGCGCTGCGTTCTGCGGGAATGGCGATTACGACTGCGGAAGTGGAGGTGGCGGATAGTCTGACCAGAACCACACGAATGATAGCGGTGTATCAGGTGGGGTGAGTTTTTGACAGTAACCGGGATAAAGTGTTTCATAAAAGTTAGGTGGAAACCATATCCCGATATTGATGATACATATTTATCGACGTAACCCGAATCCATTCTATAAATTAATGGTGTTTGTATTGGTTAAAGTGGTAGGGAGAATGTTAATGTTTTTCTGGGAAATAAATTTGATGTTGGTTTGCTTTGTTGGTATTTAATAGAGAGAGTCGATTGAAATCAATAGTGCAGTTGTTCGGGGGGATTTATACTTCAAGTAAGATTACAACCGTCAGGATGTCACCTGTGTATTATGAGAACATGTAATAAATGTCTTAGATATATTCCAGTGTTGCGTGAAAATGATGGGGAAAAGAAATCGGAAATAAAACAACCACATGTGTGGTGAGGAAGCATTATGGATATCATGCTGTTTAACAGGGGCTGGAATAGAACCTGGTCAGATACAATGGTGAATTTGGAAGCCCGGAAACTTATAGAAACAGCAAACAGGCTGTCAGCATTCCATCTGCATGATGGCCTGACACGGATAAAGTTCGTTGAAGAGATAAAACAGGTCGTAGAAAAAGAATTTGCAGCAGCACGGCGGGCCAAAACAGACGAGGAATGTGTCGCATGCATCAAAAATCTGCGCGCTGAAACAAATAACCTGGAAGAACAAGGACGCCTGTTAAGAACCAGAGTCGCGCAGCTTTATGCAAAGATCGAGTTCGTTAGGGAAAATAATAAAATCGTCGGATATGTGATTTCAGCCATTCAAGTTGTGGTTTCTGGAATGGCTATTGCTGGCGGTGTTTTGATGGTTTCGACAATGACGCCTATAGGTATGCTGGCTGGAGCTATCCTTGTAATGGATGGAATCAATGGTCTCTCAAAAGAAATCATTCCTGGTATTTATGGCAAGGAATTTAAGACACAAGGGTTTGTAGCTGATGGTGCTATGGAAATGGCTCACTTTATGGGGTTCAAGCCGGAAACAGGACTAGCGCTTTATAACACACTTACATTAGGTGCGAGTGTTTATAGCATCTTCGGATTAGCAAGCAAACCTGAAGCGTGGAGGCTTTTTAGATGGATGCCTCGTGATTTCTATCGGCAGGTTGATACGATGAGTCGACCAAAAATAACAATGAAAATAGTAGGCTATGGACTCAAGGCTAAAGTTATTTTTGACTTGTTTTCCACAGAAGCGCCATACCATTAAACTCTATTTTTTCTCAAGAACCGCCAGGATTTGTAAGACAGGACTGGCGGCTGTATAAATAGAACAATGCCGATAGCGATCAGAATTGATATTCCACCACCAACCACGGTTTCTTTTGCAGAAAACACTACTAAAATGATAAAAACCATCAGGCAAGATGATGTTATCCATAAAATAACCCTGAATCGATTTGCCAGATCCTGGATCGCTTCCCCTAACGTTCCGCCGTAGCTTTCAATGTTGTTCTTTATCTTCTGCAAATCTGATGGTGTAAACCCAGAATGTAATAAAGCCTCATCAGTCACTTTCATATCCTATCATCCTTTATCTCGCAGAAAGTTGTTTCTCACTAGCTGATTGTGCAAACAATCATACTGATGGAATTTACTGTAAGCCAGCCAAAACTTTGCGGCAGACACTATCTAACGCTTGGGTTGATAAGAACTCCGATGGAGGTAGGAAGATTTCTGTCATGATGTGTTGTCCTTATTGTGGCCACTCTCCTCAGGGATATACTCAGTATGTCGGAACATCTCTAAAAGTGAATGGGCCGTTTTACCGGGATGCTTACACTATGACTGCCATCCTAACCCCCCCCCTGATGGTGCGGGGCGGATATTTTTCGGGCAGAACATCAGAAGAGGGGGTGCTTGTTTACATTTTTCTCGTGGGGGGACAGGTGGGTTTCAGGATGTGGCGTGAGCCACACGCCGAAACCTACACTTCATCAAGATTTCAGCTATCACAGGAGCGCAACTATATACACTCCTGAAGTGAATCAAAATAAAACCCACATTACTTTAGTGGTAACACTTTTGTGATGCGAGAGTCGATCTCTACCGCAATTCTGTTTTGAAGAAAAACTAAGCAGACATTGCCATTTTCGCCTATTTGCCTATCAAACGATTCTAGTCATCAAAAGGTGCGATATAGACTAAATTAAACATGTCCCCATTAGATGTCCTAACAGTCAGTTTTTCCCAATCAACAATCGCATGGTCTGGAAGGTTGGGAGTAATCCATGCGCTTTGATATGTTCGATTGCCTTTTAATGTAAAATTACCTTTAGCGGTTAATTCTTGAGCAGGTCCTGCAAGAGGATTCAACTCATACCACCATACCCCTCCATCATTTCTTAAATTTCCATATAGTGGGTTTCCATCAGCATCTTGAATTTGATAAAAATCCTTTAAATCACTCATGTTTCTAACCTACCTCTATTTTTTATTGTCGACGGCAGTAATACCACTGGTCCATTATGATAGATTCTTTACTTAAGCTCAGTTGAGGTGGATGTAACGAGATGTTCCCAAGGTAAATCCTCATTGGCAGGCATCCCGGACAGTGTTCTTGCGTATAACTCAGCCTCGACATAGCTCCCGAAATTTTGGCTGGCGAGACATTCTGAGGCATACGACATAACTACGCTCCACCCTGCATCTCTTTCATAAATAGAGATAATCTTTCCGTCACTTTTCTTCATCTCTTGCATTACTCGTCCCATGACTCCCCCAGTAGAATGCTTTTTGATTAGTATATGGAATGTACCATTCATATTATCAATCAAATTCTTTCGAAAGCCAGATTTTAGACAATAGCAGCCATTTAGCGCCGCGATGGGACACCATAAAAGCGCTGTAGGCGCATCATTGGGGGAGGCAGGAACACCAATTGAGACAATCAGTAAGATGCTGAACCATAGCAGCCCAGCAGTCACTATAACGTACCTTGATATTACTCAGGACGAGGTGAACCAGATCTACCACGAGCTGAACATTTAAGGAGAGCGGGAAATGAAGAAGCTTTTAATATGTGCGCTGGCACTTCTGCCGGTGGCGGCTCATGCAGGTAAAATCACAATGAGCAACCCCGACGAACAAGAGTTAAAGGGCGGGAAGCGGCTTTGCACCTATGAGAACAGCATTTACCTGTTTACCTATGTTACTAAAGGAGAGTGTAAATATACGAAAACGTTCAACACCGAGGACAACGAAAAGTAGTTAACTTCAAGCACACCTCTTTCTCAAAGTTACCAGTAACTTGCACCTAATTATTTATAACAACGTCGAAGAAATCAGCACTCGATCAAATTTTGATTTTTTTTTCTGGTTTATTGACATCTTCTCCAGCCCTTATACGGCGTGGACTTAGCGATTATTACGCCTCCGCAACCTCAAATTAACGTCAAAATCAACCCTTGTGCTAAGAAGAATCCTTAATAGAATATTGCTTATGTAGTATCCAGGCATAATCAAGTTACTACATGTAGTGCCCGTGTCTGAATTTTAGACATAAAAAAGCCGGATTCACTTGTGCGAATCCGGCCTATGAAGCATGACCACCATGAGTTTGCAGACTCATAACGATTGTTAGCCTCGACATCATTTTTGACGACTTGATTGTGCCAGGCTTGGTTGGTTGTGTAAACCATAAGTTTTTACGCAAAAGGAATTACCATGCTTATTCAGAAAAAGCGAATTAGAAACATCAACAACTACATCACTGTTTTTGATGGCAGAGATGTATTTATCGCTCATGCACTGCCAAGCCAACAAAAGGGGCAATCAATTGGGTTCACTGCTAACCAATCTCTTGGAGAGGAAGTTCTTCCTCAAATCGTTGGTGCAATAACTCGCTTCAACGCCAACGGGAAATCAGTGCCAGACAAAACGTTGCCTAAAGAAACCGCTTATCGGCAGGTATCATGGACCTGGAAAAAATGGGTTGGTAGAGGCGAGACTGAAGAGGTCACTGAGACTCGAGAAATGGAGTATCAACGTTACCAAAGGATTTTCACTCCACCACCAAGTATCGAGTTGAAAATTGTTGAGAACTTGAATGGTCAAAAGCTAGTGATTTCACCTAAGTTGACTTTGACAGAAGAAAACAAAGACCTTGTAACACATTGCGTTAACTTGTTTTTAGAGTTATTTGGTCTTTGCGAAGTTGTTGACGAAGATCTCAACACTATCGTTACTACTCAATCTATAAAACTAAACTGGAGTCTCCTCCCTCAAGGACAATATCCTTGGACCACCATTGGTTCGCAAATTATGTCAGCTATCAAACCGAGAGGAAAAGGAAATGCTGCTGTTGTAGAGGGTAGACTTGAACTCATTAACAGTAAGCAACCTGATTTTGTCGCTGTCGGAAGAGCTGGCTTCCAGGGATATGTAATTTTTGGGTTCCCCAATCACAATACCTACGTATTGGAAAGCTCGCAATGTAACAATGCAACCTATATTTTTAACAACGATTGGCAACAATTATCCCAGCTAACTAAAGCTGAGATATTAGATGGAAATTTGCACCGCGCCAGAGTAATTCATCGAAGAAACTGGGCTGCTGAAATCCTCAGATACTTACCTTAACAGCCATGAGTGCGGGAGCTATGTTTCCCGCATTTTTCCTAATGATATACATTTAACTTCAGACAATAGAAGCCATAAAGCCCCGTTAGTGGTACAAACAACAAGCGGAGCGTAGCGACTTCATCAGGCCAACCTAGTTGGTTTCGCTTTGCGAAAGTCACCAGTGACCAAATCAGATTGTCAGAGGGTTCACACCTTATCAGGGTGCTCGTGTACCTTTCGGAGCGTGAGCGAAGCGCTTGCAGAGCCGGATCTGTAGCTTCCGGGGCATTACCACTATTCACCTGTTTACGCAGCCACAAGGCCGCACATCGGGCTTAAATGCGTGTGAACATCTGTTTCGGGAGGATTTAGAGACGTTGGCAGCGTCATCAGCTTCGAGTTGATAGCGGTTCATGTGGACTGTTATCCGGTTCGATAATAAGCAGGTTACAACCCTGCGATAAAGATTATCGAATGAACCAATGGTTCACCGAGCATCGGCCCCGTTCACGCTTTGTACCTGTTCGAGCTTTACAACTACAGGCCGCTACGTGCTAACATCCCTGAGTAGCCACTGTTAACCATAGCGGCAACTGTTGGTCATAGAATCCCTTAAAAGAAGATCGTAACTTGAGAGGGAAATACTCTTTAATTTATTGTTTTTAATGGATTTTGTTGTGTGAGTGCCGATAATAGGAGTCGAACCTACGACCTTCGCATTACGAATGCGCTGCTCTACCAACTGAGCTATATCGGCCCTGAAAGGACGCGTTCACCAGCGTGAAGCACGGGGTAGAAGGTTAAAACTAAGTGGGTGATGCGTCAATGCCCTTTCGAATCAAACGGCTACTTTTGCATCACCCGCTTAGCGTTAAGCACGAATGGTATCGTCGCCGAAACCAATCCACTTATAGGTAGTCAGCGCTTCCAGGCCCATCGGCCCGCGGGCGTGCAGCTTCTGGGTGCTGACCGCCACCTCCGCGCCGAGGCCGAACTGGCCACCGTCGGTGAATCGGGTAGAAGCGTTAACGTATACCGCCGACGAATCCACTTCATTAATAAAGCGATTCGCATGGCGCAGGGTACGCGTCAGAATGGCATCGGAATGCTGGGTGCCGTGCGCGCGAATATGGGCAATCGCCTCATCGAGGTCGGCGACAACTTTCACGTTCAGATCCAGCGACAAATACTCGTCGTCGTACTGCTCCGCTTTCACCGGCTCCACCTTCGCCGGACCATTCTGCAGGAGGGGCAGGGCGGCCGGGTCGGCGTGCAGCGTCACGCCGCTCTCCGCCATCTGTTTGCTCAGCGCAGGCAGGAAGGTATCGGCGATATTACGGTGTACCAGCAGCGTCTCGGCGGTATTGCAGGTGCTCGGGCGTTGGGTCTTGGCGTTAACGATGATCTTCAACGCCGGTGCGATCTCTGCCGAATCGTCGACGAAAATATGACACACGCCGATACCGCCGGTGATCACCGGGATCGTGGATTGTTCGCGGCACAGCTTATGCAGGCCTGCGCCGCCGCGCGGGATCAGCATATCGATGTATTTATCCATCTTCAGCATTTCGCCGACCAGCGCGCGATCCGGGCTCTCGATTGCCTGCACCGCGGCAGCCGGCAGGCCGCACTCCTGCAGCGCCTGCTGAATCACTTTCACCGTCGCGGCGTTGGTGCGCCAGGTCTCTTTACCGCCGCGCAGAATAGCCGCGTTGCCGGTCTTCAGGCACAGAGAGGCGACATCGACGGTCACGTTCGGCCGCGCTTCATAAATCACGCCGATCACTCCCAGCGGTACGCGGCGACGTTCGATACGCAGGCCGCTATCCAGCAGACCACCGTCAATCACCTGGCCGACCGGATCCGCCAGGCTACACACCTGACGCACGTCATCGGCGATGCCGCGCAGGCGCGCCGGCGTCAGCGCCAGGCGATCGAGCATCGCGTCGCTCAGGCCATTGGCGCGGGCGTCGCTGAGATCTTCGGCGTTGGCGCGCAGGATCTCTTCGGTCTGCGCTTCCAGATAATCAGCAATCTTGTTGAGAACCTGATTTTTCTCGCGGCTGGAAAGCAGCGCGAGTTGGTAAGAGGCCGCTTTGGCCGCAATGCCCATTTTTTCCAGCATTTTCAGCTCCTTAACGGGTAATCATATCGTCGCGATGGACGGCCACCGGGCCGTATTCATAGCCGAGGATGGCATCGATTTGCTGCGAGTGCTGCCCGGCGATCAGGCGCAGGGCGTCGCTGTTATAGCGGCTTACGCCGTGAGCGATATCGCGGCCTTCGCTACTGCGGATTCGGATAACTTCGCCGCGGGAGAAATTCCCGCTGACGGTTTTGATGCCTTTTGGCAGCAATGAGCTTCCTCTTTCCAGAATAGCCTGGGTCGCCCCGGCATCGACGGTGATTTCACCGGCCGGCGGCGCGCCGAAGATCCAGCGTTTGCGGTTCTCCAGCGGTGATTCCTGAGCGTGGAAACAGGTGCCCACCGGCAGGCCTTCCATCGCGTGGCCGATAACGTCCGGGCGGTTGCCGGCGGCGATAATGGTATCGATGCCTGCGCGACAGGCGACGTCCGCAGCCTGCAGTTTGGTGCCCATGCCGCCGGTGCCGAGGCCGGAAACGCTATCGCCTGCGATGGCGCGCAGCGCGTCATCGATGCCGTAGACATCTTTAATAAGCTCGGCCTGCGGATTGCTGCGTGGGTCGGCGGTAAAGAGTCCCGGCTGATCGGTTAACAGCAGCAGTTTATCGGCGCCGGCGAGAATGGCCGCCAGGGCGGAAAGATTATCGTTGTCGCCGACTTTGATTTCAGCGGTGGCGACGGCGTCATTCTCATTAATGACCGGCACAATATTGTTATCCAGCAGCGCGCGCAGGGTATCGCGGGCGTTGAGGAACCGCTCGCGATCTTCCATATCGGCACGGGTCAGCAGCATCTGGCCGACATGAATGCCGTAAATAGAGAAAAGCTGCTCCCACAGTTGGATAAGACGGCTTTGGCCGACTGCCGCCAACAGCTGTTTTGAGGCAATGGTGGCGGGCAGTTCAGGGTAGCCGAGGTGTTCACGTCCGGCGGCGATGGCCCCGGAAGTCACAATCACAATGCGGTGCCCCATGGCATGCAGCTGCGCGCACTGGCGCACTAACTCAACGATATGGGCGCGGTTCAGGCGTCGGGATCCGCCCGTTAAAACACTGGTGCCCAGTTTTACCACCAGCGTCTGGCTATCACTCATGATTTTCTGCCGTTCAAAAGGAATATCGAGATCGAGCTGATGTTGTAACAGGAGTCAGGCCGCTTGCCAACTGCTGGCGTATTGGTCAAGCCATTTTATTGCGCGGATCGGGCATTCTGCGCAGGCAAGGTGACATATTTATGACGGAAATATTTAAACATTCTTTTTTATAAAAAGTTCCATTTCGTCATAAATATTTAACACTACAGCGTTAAAAAACCTCCAGTTTTTGACGGGGCCTTCGCCCGGAATTGATAAGCGCGTGTAAATAAATCACCAGGACCACATAATGAAAAAGCGTTCACTGGCATTAATGATGATGGGTTTTGTTGCTTCTTCGGCTTCACAGGCAGCGGAAGTATACAATAAAGACGGCAATAAACTGGACGTGTACGGCAAAGTGAAAGCCATGCACTACTTCAGCGATTATGACAGCAAGGATGGCGACCAGACCTACGTTCGCTTCGGTATCAAAGGCGAAACGCAGATCAACGATCAACTGACCGGTTATGGCCGCTGGGAATCCGAATTCTCCGGCAATAAAACCGAAAGCGATTCTTCGCAGAAAACCCGTCTGGCGTTTGCCGGCGTGAAGTTAAAAGAGTTTGGATCATTTGACTATGGTCGTAACCTCGGCGCGCTGTACGACGTTGAAGCCTGGACCGATATGTTCCCGGAGTTCGGCGGCGACTCCTCCGCGCAGACCGATAACTTCATGACCAAACGCGCCAGCGGCCTGGCGACCTACCGCAACACTGATTTCTTCGGCCTGGTGGATGGTCTGAATATGACCCTGCAATATCAGGGCAAAAACGAAGGCCGTGAAGCGAAAAAACAGAATGGCGACGGCTTCGGCACCTCTTTAAGCTATGATTTCGGCGGCAGTGATTTCGCCGTCAGCGCGGCTTATACCAGTTCTGACCGTACCAACGATCAGAACCTGCTGGCGCGCGGCCAGGGCTCCAAAGCGGAAGCCTGGGCTACCGGCCTGAAGTACGACGCCAACAATATCTACCTGGCGACAATGTACTCTGAGACCCGCAAAATGACCCCGATCAGCGGTGGTTTTGCTAATAAAGCGCAGAACTTTGAAGCGGTCGCCCAGTATCAGTTCGATTTCGGTCTGCGTCCGTCTCTGGGCTATGTACTGTCGAAAGGCAAAGATATTGAAGGTGTCGGCAGCGAAGATCTGGTCAATTATATTGACGTCGGCCTGACCTACTACTTCAACAAAAACATGAACGCCTTTGTGGATTACAAAATTAACCAGCTGAAGAGCGATAATAAGCTCGGTATTAACGATGACGACATCGTCGCGCTGGGGATGACCTATCAGTTCTGATAAAACTGAGCGTAATAAAAATAAAAACCGCGGCCCTGAGCGCCGCGGTTTTTATTTGTCAGGATTAGCGGTTTTTCGCCAGATGCAGATCGTCGTTATTCATGGTGATCTGCGCGTTATATTCCTTCGGCAAGCGCCGCGCCTGATAAAAGACGCGGTTCCAGTACGGATTATCCAGAGACGAACGCATGACGCCCTGGCTGGCGGAGGCGTGCAGGAAGTTGTGGTCAGTATCGTAGAAACCGACGTGCATGCCGCCGTGAATGCGGAAGAAGACTAAATCGCCAGGTCGTAACTGCTGCTTGCTAACCCGCACGCCCATATGCAGAAGATCGCCGGTGGTCACGCGGTCCATTGGCAGATTGAAGCGGTCCTTCAGCGTACGCCAGACAAAGCCGGAACAGTCGACGCCGCTCTGGTCGGTGCCGCCCCATTCATAAGGGGTGCCGTCCCAGGTGTGCATCTGATCGTGCAGGGCGGCCAGCACCGGTATCAGATCGTCGGAGCCGCTGTCGATCGGCTCATAATGATGCTGCGCCACCGCCTTGGGCGGTTTTTTTGGGGAAGATGAACATCCTGCCAAAATCAATAAAGGAACAAGTAATAAAGCGTGGCTGAGTTTGGGCTTCATGTCGTTATTTTCATGTTAGGGATCGACCGTCGCCATTTATAGCGTATTCAGGGAAACGTCAGAATGATGAAACGCAAAATTTACGAAAACTTACGTACCGCAGGCATAAATTCGCCGGTACCGTAATAAGCACATTTTTCAGATAGTAAACGCGGTGATTTTATTTATTAATAAATGTTTACTATCTAAATCAAAATATAACAGGCCAGAATCAGGATGTTCTTATTTATCTGACGCGAGAGACAGGCGTGCCTCCTTTAAGATGGCGGATAAAAGAGGCTGGCGCATAGCCCATCGCTTTGCGGAACATGGCGGTAAACGCCGCCGGATGCTCATAGCCAAGGCTTAACGCCACGTCGGTAATGCTTCGCCCTTCTCGCAGGGCGGTGAGAGCGTACATCAGGCAGGCTTTATGACGCCAGTCGCGAAACGCCATCCCGGTCTCCTGCAAAAAGCGGCGGTTGAAGGTACGCAGGCTTTGACTCATCTTTTGGGCCCACAGCTCCGGCGTGCTGTGAATCTCCGGTTGGCGGAGAAACGCGCTGCATAGTTCAGCCAGCCGCGGATGTTGCGGTAGCGGCGTAAACATCGGCAGCGGCGGGGCGGCCTGCAGTTCAAACAGTAATAGGGCGATAAGCGCCGCATCATGTCCGCTCTCTTCATACAACAGCGGCAACTGGCAGGCGGCCAATAGCAGTTGATGTAGCAGCGGCGAAACCTGCAATACTTCGCAGCGTACCCCGGCGCGCGGCGCGTCCTGCGGTTCGATATACAGACTATGGGTGCTCACGCCCGGCATCCAGACGCGATGCGGTTTGTTAGCGGGTATCCATACGCCGCTGAACGGCGGCACCAGCCACTGACCGTCATCGGTTTCGACTTTCATCAAGCCATTCACGGCATAGAGAAACTGCGCTCGCCGGTGATGATGGCGCGGTAAAAGGGTGTCAGGCGGATAATCGCTACCCAGGCCTAATACCCGGCGCGGCAGATGATCGACATCATTAATCGCGATATTGCGCATGCGTACTCTCCTGGCTGAAAATCGTAATATATTGGCTTTTAATCGTAAGTCAGCCATTCCGCTATTCTATATCGTTACCTCCCTGAATGGAGGAACGGTATATGATATTTGGGCTTTTTGTTTGTGGACTGTTATCCGGGGTAACCACCTGGCTGTTTGGCTTCGGCGGCGGCTTTGTTACCGTGCCGCTGCTTTACCTGTTGCTGAGCCATCAGGGCACAGTAGGCGGTCAGGCGATGCAAATAGCGGTAGCGACGTCGGCGCTGGTGATGCTGTGCACGTCGCTGTTGGCAAGCGGCCGCCACCTGCGCGTCGGAACGGTTCACTGGCGCTCCCTGCTGCCGATACTTGGCGGCATCGCCATCGGCGGTATTGCCGGCGCGGCGCTGGCGCTGAGGGTTAACGGCGAGTGGATCCGCTGGCTGTTCATTTTGTACCTGGCGGTGACCATGGTGGATTGCTACGTTCGCCCCGGCTTTATGGCGCCGTCGACGGCTTGCGCACCGTCGAGTGCAGGGCGCGAGACTATCCTTGGCGGCGGGATTGGCCTGATTGCCGCCTTCCTTGGCGTTGGCGGCAGCGTGATGACCGTGCCGCTGATGCGCCGGCGTGGCGCGACGATGGCGCAGGCCGCGGCAATGGCCAACCTGCTGACGCTGCCGCTGGCGGCGACCGCCAGCCTGACGTGGCTGCTGATGGCGCCGATGGCGGCGCTGCCCTCCGGTTTCATCGGTAATATCTGGTGGCTGGCGGCCGGGCTGCTGGTGGCCGGGAGCTGGTTGGGATTGCGGGGCGCATCGCGCTGGCTGGCAAAACTCCCCGATCGCTGGCACGTGCGGATCTACCCGCTACTATTGCTACTGGTGCTGCTGGCGATGTGCTTTGGCGGGGTGGGCTGAAACGCAGCCGGATCATGCTCCTGTCATCTTCTTTATACATGCTCTCGCAGGCTTATATTACTGATTATGGAAAATGACCGATGTCTAATGCTGTGACGATTTTCGATCTGGATAACACCCTGATTAAAGGGGACAGTAGTACGCTGTGGAGCCAGTTTATGGTGCGCGAAGGCTGGGTGAGCGATCCGGAATATCTGGCGCGCGAGGCGCAGCTGATGGCGGATTACGACCGCGGGGAAATGAATATCGCCGATTATGTTGCGCTGATTCAGGCGCCGCTGATCGGCATCCCGCAGACGCAGGTGGATAAGCTGGTGGCGCGGTTTGTGCGCGAAAAGGTGTTGCCGCGGGTCTACCCGCAGGCATGGGACGTTATTCGTACCTTACAGGCGCGAGGGGAGAAAATGTTGGTGATCTCCGCCTCGGTAACGCTGCTGGTGCAGGCGATAGCCGCCGAGCTGGGGATTGAACAGGCGTTGGGTATTGATGTTGAAATGGCGGATGGCGGCTACAGCGGTGTGATTGCCGGTACTCCGAGCTATCAGCAGGGTAAAGTGACGCGCCTTGCGCAGTGGCGGGAGGCGCATCCTGACTATACTGGCGAAGTCACTTTTTATACCGATTCGATAAACGACCTGCCCCTGTGCCTGCATGCGGATCGCGTGCGGTTGGTCAACCCGTGTCCGCAGCTGCAGGCAGCCAACGCCCGGTACGGCTGGCCAGTGCTGGCGTGGCGGATCGAATAACGAGACGTTTTCCCTGATTGGTAGCCCCGGTAAGCGTAGCGCCACCGGGGAGAGGGGGTTATAGCGGACTTTGATACAACGGCACTACGCTGCCGCCGATGTAACGGCGGCGCAGCCAGGCGGAGAGGGTGTCCATCACCATGACCACCGCGACCAGCAACAGGGTAATAAACATCACCACATCCCAGTTCCACAAACGCATATTTTCCGCGTAAATGAGGCCAATCCCCCCCGCGCCGACAAAACCTAACACCGCGGCGGAACGGGTGTTGGATTCAATCTGATATAAACTCAGCGCCAGGAAAGTCGGGAACGACTGGGTGAAAATGCCGAAGCGGTGTTTCTGCAGACCATTAGCGCCGACGGCGGTGAGGCCGCGGCCCGGCGAACGGTCTACCGCCTCATGGCCTTCAGCATACAGGCGGCCCAGCAGGCCGGTATCCTGCATAATAATCGCCAGTACCCCCGCCAGCGGCCCGAGCCCTACGGCGCGCACGAAAATCAGACCCCAGATAGCCATATCGATACCGCGCAGCATGTCAAACAAGCGGCGCATCAACACGGCGATAATGCCGGGAATCACGCCGCGCATAATATTGCGCGCCGCCAGGAATGACAGCAACAGCGCGATGACCGTCGCGGTAATCGTCCCGGCGAAGACGATGGCAAGCGTAATGGCGATTTGCGTGAAGTAATAGGCAAACGGCCAGTTCCAGAAGTCGTGCCAGACAAACATCCGCAGCAGATAGCGTCCCATCTGCTGTAGTCCGGTAGTCAGTTGTTCGCTGCTGATACCGAACTGCATAAAGAACCAGACGTAATAAAGTACGCTCGCCAGCGCCAGCAGGCCGACATAGCGCAGGTATCGCCCTTGGGTCTTATACAGCGCCTGATGCTGGCGGCGGCTGGCGGCGATATCCGGTTGATGTTGCCATTGACTCATTTTTTCCCCTCCAGAACCCACTGGCGCAGGCGGCCGGAAAGCATATCCAGCAGCGACACCACAATAATGATCAGCAGCAGCGTCATGCTGACCTGATCGTAACGATCGAGCTTAATGTTGGTCATCAGCTCCTGGCCGATCCCGCCGGCCCCTACCAGGCCAAGAATGGTGGATGAGCGGAAGTTGATCTCAAGGCGCATAAAACCGTAGGAGAGAAAAATCGGTTTCACCTGCGGCCACAGGGCAAAGCGCACCTTCTGCAGCGCCGATGCCCCGCAGGCCGCCAGCCCGCGCACCGGTTTATCCTGCGCGCTTTCCACCGCTTCGTAGAACAGTTTGGTCAGGCTGCCGACCGTATGCAGCATCAGCGCCAGAAAACCGGGGATCGCGCCGATACCGAACGCCATGACGAAAATGACCGCCCAGGCCAGCTCAGGCATGGTGCGTAAAAAGGCCACCAGCACGCGAACGGCGAAGCGTAGCGGCGCGGGTGACCAGGCATTATTGGCGGCGAGGAAAGCCAGTATTGTCGCTACCGCGACCGCCACCAGCGTGGAGGCCAGCGCCAGCTGCAGCGTCTCCCAAATCAGCGGTAGCTGAATCGGCAGGCGATAGCCCCAGTACGCCAGCGAGCCTTTGGTATGTGAATCGGCTAACAGAACGCCCGGATGCAGCGTCGGCAGCGTCTCGAACATATAGTCGAGAAAGTTTGGCAACGAGCGCCAGATAGTGGGCAGATTAAACTCGGCGGCGTGCCCGGCTGCAAAGTAGAGCGCCAGCAGCACCAACGACCAGCCGAAGGTATCGCGCTTTTGCCGCGTCCTGACCTGCTGGTAATAACGTTCAAATTCGGTATGGGTATTATTCATGCGGCGAAAAGGTCTTTAACGTAGCGCCGCCGTCCGCATTGATCCGCGGACGGCGGCATCAGTACGGGATTAACGCGCGCTAACCAGTTCGCGTTTCATATCGATGATCTGCTGGAAATCGGCCACGCTGCCCGGGCCGATGTGCTGAGTACCGCCCATCGCTTTCACGAAACAGGCGTGATCGTCGGTATCCAGTTTTTTAAGCGCGGTGACGACTTTGGCTTTGAAGTCCGCCGGCAGCGCATTGCTAACGAGGATCGGGCCGTTCGGGATCAGCGGCGATTGCCAGATAATACGGATTTGCTTCATCAGATCCGGATGATCCATGCGAATCAGGCGATTGAAAGCGCCCACGCTGTAGCCGCTGTTGTAGTCGCCGACCATCGAGGTCCAGGTGACCGCGCCGGCAAACTGGCCGTTCAGCACGCCGAGAATGTCCTGTTCGTGGCCGCCGGAGAAGGTCACGCTGGAGAAGAAGTTATTGTATTTGTTATCCGCGTCGCCGCCGAATTTCTGTTTAAAGGCGTGGTTTGGAATTAAATAACCGGAAGTGGAATCCGGGTCGGCGAAGCCAAAAGCTTTGCCTTTTAAATCGTCCAGCGTTTTATACGGGCTGTCAGCTTTGACGATGACCACCGAGTGGTAGCCGCGGGATTGATCTTTATCGTCAACGGCGATACCGACAATATCTACGGCTTTCGGGTTATTGATATAGACCGAGGCATAAGAAGAAGGCGACATACTTAATACGACATCGACTTTCCCGCCCAGCAGTCCCTGAATGACGCCAGAATAATCGGATGAGTTACGTAATTTGGTATCGACCTTCAGCTCTTTATCAAGAAACTGTTTCACGCACTGGTTATCGCCAATTTGCTGCGTGGCGTTTTGACCGCCGAGGATCCCCAGATTTAATTCCTTCGGCTGTTCAGCGGCGCTCGCTTGCCACGTCAGTAACAGAGCTGCGATTGCTGCGGATAAACGAACTGCGCCATTTATATGTTTGTTCATTATTTTGCCTGTGTGTTTTTAACTAAAGGAAATTAATGCAATTGGCTAATTTCATCGCCGTACAACCGATGCAGGACATCCTGAGTCAGCTGTGCCGGATGATCGTCGAATATGATGCGGCCTTTGGCGACGCCAATGACCCGGGTGCAGTACTCTTTGACCAGTTCGACCGAATGCAGGTTGACCATCACGCTAATCCCCTGGTCGCTGATTTCCCGCAGTACATTCATGATGCGCTGGGTGTTTTTGGGATCGAGCGAGGCGACGGGTTCATCCGCCAGCAGGATCCCGGGGTTTTGCATCAGCGCACGGCAAATCGCTACGCGCTGCATCTGGCCGCCGGAGAGGTTTTCCGCCCGCTGTAGGGCGTGCGGCAACATATTCATCCACTCGAGAAGGGAAATCGCGCGCGCCCGGTCGGCGTCGGGGAAAACCTTAAACAGCGACTTCAGGGTTGAGGTTTGACTCAGGCGGCCGAGCAGTACGTTAGTCAGCACATCAAGGCGCGGCACGAGGCAGAAGTCCTGGAAAATCATGCCGCATTCGCTGCGCCAGGCATTGAGCGCGCGTCCTTTCAGGCGTGAAACATCATGCGGCATACCGACTTCCGGAAAGCTGAGTATTTCACCGCCGGTGGCGCTATGAGTGCCGTTCAGGACATGAAGTAGCGTGGATTTCCCGGCTCCCGAGCGGCCAATCACGCCCACCAGCTCGCCGGCATGGAGGTCAAAGCTGATGTTATCGAGCACGGTTTGCTGCGCATTATAAGATTTACTCAGGTTGCGCACGCTTAAGACTTTCCGCTGCCGGGTTGGGGCGATGGGCGTAATTAGCGAAAATTCGGTTTCCGCCACCGCGGCAAGAGAGCTGTTCATAAGAGTGTCCTGGTTCGTCATAAACTGGTCACTATTAATCGCGTTTTGTGTGAACTTTCGATGACGGTAAGGCGAAAAAATAATGAAAGCGTGATGAAACGCTTACCTGCAAGGTAAAAGAAACATGCCAGCGGCAATCATAGCGTGATGGTCTACACTAATGAAAATGAGAGCAAATAAGAAAGAAATATGAGAACTAATCTCATTCTCTTAGATATCATTCTTTCATGGGACTAATAGTCCTCTGCAAGCGGTTTTTATGTTTATGTTTAGGCATTTTGTGCGGTGCTTAAAACCATTCACGCAGCTTATGATTGGGCGGATCGTCTTGTAAATGGCTATTTTGCGGTATTATCTTCTTACTTTTATGTGTTATTAAGATTTTTCGCAACTTCATTTATCTCATCCATTAAGAATATTCCTAATGAATTAGGGTTATGATCCTGGATGATATAATAATCGATTCGGATTGTAGGAATTTTCGATCAATAACCACATGAAATTAAATGTTTTTTGTTTTTGAGCAAAAAATAGGATTTCTGCAAAAAGCAAAAAATTGACATAAATGAGAATTAGCTTCACATCCTGCTTGTTGACACTTAATCAGAAAAAACCTAAATTTGAATCCAACAAAAAAATATAAATCGATAAATAATTTCGACATTATTAATGATTAAATAATGCCGCTGGTGTTTTATTATGACCAATTTAAACAGGGGTAATTTGCAGGTTTAATCTCTGCAGGCCTGGCTATCGGCGATGGGGTGAAAGGTAGTATTCCAGGATGAAGAGGATAAACAGTATATGGACGATCAATGCTCCCTTGATAAGTGTATTTGGCCAGCACATGATACTTATTTTTTAAAAGGCTTGTCGGAACTCATCTTAGATATCGAAGAACTTATTTATTTGTCACTGGATAAAATATGTAAGGACTTTTTGTTTATCAATCTGAGTACCAATGCATTAAATTACTTTATTCGCTATGACAACGACTGGTTAGCCAAGGCCAAGGGCAAACAAATCATTCTGATTGCCGCGAGAAAGTCAGAAGCGTTAGCCAATTATTGGTATTACAACGGTGATATTCGCGGCGTGGTGTATGTCGACCTCGCGCGCGATATAAGAAAAGATCTGGCCTATGTAATTAATGGTCGGTTTCTGCGTAAAGATATTAAGAAAGAAAAAATTACTGACCGGGAAATGACGGTGATCAGAATGACGGCCCAAGGAATGCATCCGAAATCTATCGCCAGAATTGAAAATTGCAGTGTGAAAACTATTTATACCCATCGGCGAAATGCTGAGGCCAAGCTGTATTCAAAAATTTATAAATTAGTTATGTAACGTTTATTTAGTGGTACACCGGGACGACTTGTCCTTAATTAAACTCAGGATGAAAAAGCTATGAAAAAAAAGGTTATTGCTATTGCTCTGGTAACGGCGTTTGCTGGAATGGGTGTTGCTCAGGCTGCTGATGTCACTGCTCAGGCCGTTGCTACCTGGTCTGCAACCGCGAAAAAAGACACTTCCAGCAAACTGGTTGTTACCCCGCTTGGCAGCCTGGCTTTCCAGTATGCCGAAGGGATTAAAGGCTTTAACTCACAAAAAGGTCTGTTTGATGTTGCGGTTGAAGGCGATACCACGGCGACTGCCTTCAAACTGACTTCACGTCTTATTACTAACACTCTGACTCAGCTGGATACCTCCGGCTCAACGCTGAGCGTGGGCGTGGATTATAACGGCGCCGCGGTAGAAAAGAGTGCTGACACCATCATGATCGACACCGCTAACGGCGTACTGGGCGGCAACCTCAGCGCGCTGTCTAACGGCTACAACACCGCAGGCCGCACCACCGCGCAGGACGGCTTTAACTTCTCCATCATCAGCGGTACCACCGACGGCACCACCGCGGTAACCGATTACAGCACGCTGCCGGAAGGGATCTGGAGCGGTGACGTGAGCGTGCAGTTCGACGCAACCTGGACCAGCTGATTTTCTCGTAGCACCGGGCAGGGGGAATACCCCTGCCTCTTCATGGACTGAACGCTTATGAAAAAACATCTTCTGGCCATTGGCCTGCTGCTGGGATTGGCGAATCCCGCGCTGGCGCTGGATGTCGGCGATATCTCTTCCTTTATGAACAGCGGCAGCAGCACGCTGAGTAAAGAGATTAAAAATACCACCGACAGCGGCCGCTTAATCAACATTCATCTGGAACGTCTCTCTTCACCGCTGGATGGCGGCAAAGTGATCCCGATGGATAAACAGGATGAAGTCCTGTTGACCCCCGCCAGCTTGTTATTGCCCGCAAAGGCCAGTGAAGTGGTGCGCTTTTTCTACAAAGGCCCGGCGGATGATAAAGAGCGCTACTACCGCATTGTCTGGTTCGATCAGGCCTTAAGCGATGCCCAGCGCAATGGCTCCCAGCGCAGCGCGGTGGCCACCGCTTCAGCCCGCATCGGCACCATTCTGGTGGTGGCGCCGCGTCAGGCTAATTTTCGCTACCAGTTTGCCGGCGACACGCTGACCAATACCGGTAACGCCACCCTGCGCATCATCGCCTACGGCCCGTGTCTGAAAATCGCCGATGGCAAAGAGTGCAAAGAAAACTACTACCTGATGCCGGGGAAATCGCGTCGCTTCACGCGCGTCAATATTGCTGACAAAAAAGGACGGGTCGCGCTCTGGCAGGGCGAGCAGTTTGTTCCCGTGAAATAGACATGTGTGCTGATGGATTAAGACTATGCCTTTACGACGGATCACCCCTGGACTGAACGCGCTGCTTGCCTCCGGCATGGTTCTTTTGCTGGCGCCTTATAGCGACAGCATGGCCGCCGAGCGCGTGCAACAAATCGGCGGCGTGATTATCCCGCAGGCTTTCAGCCAGGCTTTGCAGGACGGCATGAGCATTCCTCTGTTTATTCATCTTGAAGGCAGCCGCGATAATCAGAACGATCAGCGTATCGGCGCCGCGTATATCTGGCTTGATGGCGACGTGCTGCGGGTTCGGCAAATCACCCTCGAAGAGGGCGATGACAACGCTCGCGTCAGCGACGAGACACGTCAACAGCTCAGTCGTTTATCCAATGAGGCTTTCAACGACGCGCTGAAGATCCCCTTAACCGATGCCGCGCAGCTACACCTTAGTCTGCGCCAGTTGCTGTTGCAACTGGTGGTGAAACGTGAGGCGCTGGGAACCGTGCTGCGGTCGCGCAGCGAGGATATTGGCCAGTCGAGCGTTAAAACTTTCAGTAATAACCTTACCTACAACCTCGGGGTCTACAACAACCAGATGCGTAGCGGCGGCAGTAATACCTCCAGCTATCTGTCACTCAATAGCGTTAGCGCGCTGCGCGAGCATCACGTGGTGCTCGACGGCTCGCTGTACGGCATTGGCACCAGCCACCAGGACAACGAACTGTATAAAGCGATGTACGAGCGCGACTTCGCCGGGCACCGTTTTGCCGGCGGGATGCTGGATACCTGGAACTTACAATCGCTGGGGCCGATGACCGCGATTTCGGCCGGTAAAATCTACGGCGCGTCGTGGGGCAACCAGGCCAGCTCGACGGTATTTGATAACAGCCAGTCGGCGACGCCGGTGGTGGCATTCTTACCGGCGGCAGGCGAGGTCCACCTGATGCGTGACGGGCGCCTGTTAAGCGTGCAGAACTTCGTCATGGGGAATCATGAAGTTGATACCCGAGGCCTGCCGTACGGTATTTACGACGTTGACGTCGAAGTTATCGTCAACGGAAGAGTGGTCAGCAAACGCACCCAACGCGTCAACAAGCTGTTTACTCGCGGACGCGGCGCGGGCGCGCCGCTGGCCTGGCAAATCTGGGGCGGCAGTTTCCATATGGACCGCTGGTCGGAAAGCGGTAAAAAGACGCAGCCGGCGAAAGAGAGCTGGCTGGCGGGGGCATCGGCTTCCGGATCGCTGAGTACGCTCAGTTGGGCGGCCACCGGCTACGGTTACGATAACAATGCCGTCGGCGAAACGCGCATCACGCTGCCGCTGACCGAGGCGGTGAATATCAACCTGCAAAACATGCTGGCCAGCGACAGCTCCTGGAGCAGCATTGGCAGCGTCAGCGCCACCTTACCCGGCGGCTTTAGCTCGCTGTGGATTAACCAGGAAAAGACCGTTATCGGCGATAAGCTGCGCCGCAGCGATGCCGACAACCGGGCGATCGGCGGCACGCTGAACCTGAACGCCCTGTGGTCAAAACTAGGCACTTTTAGCATCAGCTACAACGATGACCGCCGCTACAACAGCCATTACTACACGGCGGATTATTACCAGACGATTTATAGCGGCTCTTTTGGCTCGCTAGGCCTGCGCGCGGGCTTACAGCGCTATAACAACGGCGATAGCAACGCCAACACCGGGAAATATATCGCCCTCGATTTATCTCTGCCGCTGGGCAACTGGTTCAGCGCCGGGATGACCCATCAGAACGGCTATACCATGGCCAACATTTCGGCGCGTAAGCAGTTTAATGAAGGGGCGATTCGAACCGTCGGCGCCAATATTTCGCGGGCGATTTCCGGCGATACCGGCGACGACAAAACCTTAAGCGGCGGCGCTTATACGCAGTTCGAAACGCGCTACACCAACGGCACGCTGAACGTCAACAGCGGCGCCGACGGCTACGTGAATACCAACCTGACCGCCAGCGGCAGCGTCGGCTGGCAGGGGAAAAATATCGCCGCCAGCGGGAGAACCGATGGCAATGCCGGGGTGATCTTCAATACCGGTCTGGAAGACGACGGCAAGCTCAGCGCTAAGGTTAACGGGCGCATCGTGCAGCTCAGCGGTAAACGCAACTACCTGCCGCTGTCGCCGTACAGCCGCTATGAAGTCGAACTGCAGAACAGTAAAAACTCGCTCGACAGCTACGACATTGTCAGCGGTCGTAAGAGTCACCTGACGCTTTATCCCGGTAACGTGGCGGTGATCGAGCCGGAAGTGAAGCAAATGGTCACCGTCTCCGGGCGCATCCGCGCCGAAGACGGCACGCTGCTGGCGAACGCGCGCATTAATAACCATATCGGGCGCACCCGTACCGATGAGAACGGTGAATTTGTCATGGATGTCGATAAAAAATATCCCACCATCGATTTTAGCTACGGCGGAAATAAAACCTGTGAAGTGGCGCTGGAGCTCAGCCAGGCGCGCGGCGCGGTGTGGGTAGGGGATGTAGTATGCAGCGGTCTCTCTTCATGGGCGGCGGTGCAGCAGACAGGAGAAGGTAATGAAAGCTAAGTGGCTACTCGCTTTGGCGACGCTGACGATCGCGCCGCTGGCGATGAACGCTGATGCCGCGGTGACAAAATATTCTGAAGCCGCTGCTCCGGCGCGTGAATTTGTCTTTGTCGAGAACAACTCTGATGACAACTTCTTTGTCACCCCTGGCGGCGCGCTGGATCCCCGCCTGACCGGCTCAAACCGCTGGACCGGGTTAAAATCAACCGGTTCTGGTGATACCGCGTACCGTCAGGTCAGCTTGGGTTATATCGATGATGGTCACAACCATGGGATCACCGCTAACTATCGGTTTGATATGTGGCTGGATAATGCGCCGGTCTCTCACCCTTTACTGGGTTTACGGTGCATTAACTGGTACTCGGGATGCGACCTGGCAACCAGCCTGATTTTACCCCAGTCAACTGATGCTAATGGATTTTACGGCGTCTCAACGGGGAGCGGGACGAAATGGCGTCACGGGATGATGTCCGATGCCTTTTATCAATACCTGCAGCAGATGCCGATCGGCGGTACTTTTACGATGACCATTAATTCCTGTCAGACATCGGTCGCTTACGATGCGAGCAAAGGCGAGCGTTGCAAAGATCAGGCGTCAGGTACCTGGTATATCCGCGACGTAACTCATACCAAAGCGGGGCACTTACGCCTGATAAACACCCACTCACTGGCGGAAGTGTTTATCAACAGCGACGGCGTGCCCACGCTGGGCGAAGGCAATGCCGATTGCCGTACACAAACGATTGGTTCTCGCTCCGGTTTAAGCTGCAAAATGGTTAACTATACGCTGCAAACTAATGGATTAAGCAACAGCTCGATTCACATTTTCCCGGCTATCAGTAACTCTGCGCTGGCATCGGCAGTAGGTAACTACGATATGCAGTTCAGCCTTGACGGTAACTCATGGAAACCGGTCAACGGCATTCTGCAGTATTACACTTTCAACGAGATGAAGAGCTCTGATTCTATTTACGTCTTTTTCTCGAGTAACTTTTTCAAGCAGATGGTGGCGTTGGGGATTAGCGACATTAACACCAAAGATCTATTTAACTTCCGTTTTTATAACACCACTTCGCCGGAATCCGGCTGGTATGAATTCTCGACATCCAATAGCCTGATTATCAAACCGCGTGATTTCAGCATCAGCATTATCTCCGATGAGTACACTTCGGCGCCGTCACGTGAGGGCTACGTCGGCAGCGGCGAACCGGCGCTGGACTTCGGCTACATCGTCACCACCAGCGGCAAAACCGCCGCCGATGAGGTGTTGATTAAAGTGACCGGTCCGTCACAGGCGATTAGCGGCCGCTCGTACTGTCTGTTCAGCTCGGCGGACGGTACCGCGCAGGTGCCATTCCCGGCGTCGCTCTCTTTCATTACCCAAAGCGGGGCGACGAAAAGTTACGACGCCGGCTGCGACGATAGCTGGCACGACATGACCGATGCGCTATGGCTGACCACGCCGTGGACTGATATTTCCGGCGATGTGGGGCAGATGGATAAAACAACGGTGCGCTTCTCGATTGCCATGGACGATCCTATCTCGCTGCGCACCATCACCGACAACGGCTGGTTTGGCGAGGTCAGCGCTTCAGGAGAGATTCATGTCCAGGCGACGTGGCGTAACATTAATTAAGCTGACGCTGGCGAGCCTGTGGCTGCTGGCCGCGCCGCTGGCGCAGGCGATTTCTGTCGGTAATCTGACCTTTTCGCTGGCCTCTGACGCTGAGTTTGCGGCGAAAAGGGTGATTAACAACAATAAAAGCGCGCGGCTATATCGGGTGTCGGTGGTGGGTATCGACCGGCCGGGCGGCCATGAGGTTCGTGCCCGCCCGGCGGACGGCGAACTGCTGTTCGCCCCTCGCCAGCTGACGCTGCAGGCGGGTGAAAGCGAATATTTTAAGTTCTATTATCACGGGCCGAAGGATAACCGCGAACGCTACTATCGGGTCTCGTTTCGTGAAATTCCCACCCGCAACCTGGTGATGCGCGCCCCGGCGGGCGGGCAGATCAGCATGGAGCCGGTGGTGGTGATGGATACCATTCTGGTGGTACGCCCGCGGCAGGTTCAGTTTAAATGGGCGTTCGATAAAGCGGCGGGGAGCGTCAGTAATACCGGCAATACCTGGTTTAAGCTGCTGATAAAACCGGGATGCGACACCACGGAAGAGGAAGGTGACGCCTGGTATCTGCGCCCCGGCGATGTCGTTCGCCAGCCGTCGCTGCGTAAGCCCGGCAACCACTACATTATCTATAACGAGAAATTTATTAAAATCAGCAATGACTGCCCGGTGAAATAGCCGGGCAATCGTCTGAATTATTCCTCGTTCAGCAACTCACTCACCAGCGCGATATGGGTCTTAATGCCGACCGCCAGCGCATCTTCGTCGATGCGAAAATGCGGGTTGTGCACGTTCCACGTCGCCCCTTTTTGCGCATTGCCGCAGCCGATAAACAGGAAGGTTCCGGGGATTTTCTCCTGATAGGAGGAGAAATCCTCGCTGCCGAATAGCGCCTTATCCTGCAGCTGTAGCGTGCCTGCCGGGAAGTGGCGGGCTATAGCTTCGCGGGCGATATGATTGGTGGCGTCGTGGTTGTTTCCCACCGCATAGCCCTGCTGCCATTTGATTTCGTAGCTGGCGCCGTGGGCGGCGGTGATGCCGTCGATAATCCGCGCCATCAGCGGCGGCACCGCCTCGCGTACCTGCTGGTTATGGGTACGCAGCGTCCCGGCCAGACGCGCGCTGTCGGGGATCACGTTATAGCTATCGCCGGCCTGAAAAGTGGCGATAGTCAGCACCGGCGCGTTGCCCGGATCGATATGGCGGGCGACGATCTGCTGCAGCGCGCCGACCACTTCCGCGCCGATGGTCACCGGATCGATACAGTGCTGCGGCATCGAGCCGTGGCCGCCTTTGCCGCGAATGGTGATATCAAAGTTATCGCTGGAAGCGACGTACACTCCCTCTTTCAGGGTAATCACGCCAACCGGGCTGGTGGGGAAAACATGCAGGCCGAAAATATGTTCGACATCGTCAACCACGCCAAGCTCAACCAGCTCACGCGCCCCGCCCGGCGGCACCTCTTCCGCGGGCTGGAAGATGAATTTAATGCTGCCGTGCAGCTGTTCGCGAAGCTGGCACAAGACTTTCGCCGCCCCCATCAGCATCGCGGTATGCGCGTCGTGACCGCAGGCGTGCATTACGCCGGGCTTCGTTGAGCAGAATGCTTCTCCGCTCTCTTCCTGGAGCGGTAGGGCATCGATATCGGCCCGCAGCGCCCACATCGGGCCCGGATGCGCGCCGCGCAGTACGGCAATCACGCTATTTTCCAGCGGGCGGCTTATCTCGAGACCGGAAAATAGCGCCAGCTCGCGGGCGATGTAATCGGCGGTCGGCTTCTCGTTAAACGACAGATCCGGATGGGCGTGGATATGGCGACGCCAGCGCAGCGCTTCCTCGGCCGCGGCGGAAATTAATTGTTCAGTGGCGTGATGCATCAGTGACTCCTTCAATCAATAACGGGCTGACTGACGACGGTTTTACGTTTCATGAGCGGCAGCACCGCCAGCGCGGAGCAAACCATCGCCAGTGAAAGAAACAGGAAAGCGCTGGCGTAACCGTGGGTTTTCTCCACCAGATAGCCAATGACGATCGGCGAGACAAAGCCGCCGAGAGTACCGCCGGTATTAATCAGACCGATGGCCGAGCCCATCATATTTTCCGGCAGGCGCTTCATCGGCAGGGTAAAGGCGGTGACGAAGGTCGACATCAGGAAAATTTCGCCGATAAACAGCAGCAGGCTGGCGGTCAGCGGCGTCCGGGCATGGAAGATAGCGAAGATCGCCACGGCGCTGATTAGCGCGCTAATCGCGATGACCAGCGGTTCGCGATTGAGAAAATATTTACCCACCAGCCAGCCGGTACCGAGCGATGAGATCCAGATCCCCAGACCGCCCGCGGCCACCACGTAGCCGGATGCAGACAGCGACATCCCCATACTCTGAACAAAAAACTTCGGTAGCCAGGCCATCAGGCCATAGCTGGGAATATTGACGCAAAAGATAGCCAGAAAGAGCAGGATTACCGTGGGGTTACGCCACAGGGCGGCGCCGGCGGCGCTCTGTTTCGCGACCACCGCCGTCGGTTGCCGGCGCGGCACGCGCAGGGCGATCAGCAGAGCGATGGCGCAGGCCACGATCCCCAGTACGGTGAACGACAGATGCCAGCCGAGCAGCGCCAGCGCGTTAACGGCGATAATCGGCCCAATGGTCATCGCCAGTCCCGCTGACGACAGTAATATCGATTGGGCGAAGGTACGTTGTTCCAGAGTGAAGTTGCTTACCACCGCCTTGGCGCAGGAGCAGGGATAGCCTGAATGGCCGACGCCTGACAGAAAGCGGAACAGCAGCAGCAGGCCGAAGCTCGCTCCCAGCAGGCCAAAGCACAGCGCGAATATCCCCAGCGCCGCCAGCGACAGCACCAGCATCGTTTTGTAGCCAATGCGATCGTTAAGCCAGCCCGCCGGCACCTGAAACAGCGAATAGGCGAGAAAAAAGATGCCGGTAATGTAGCCCAGTTGTTCGGCGTTGAGCCCGAACTCCTTTTCGATAGGCAGCAGCGCGAAGCCGGTGACGGTTTTGTCGATATAAACGACCACGTAGCCGATAAACAGTAAGAAGATCATTTGAGACTGACTTTTCATTTTTTTCCGCCCGGTGTCTCATGGTTGCATGTGTTGTCGTGGGGGAATCCCCTACTGCATCCTCAGGCTTTACCCGCGCGGCGGGAAGATATAATTTTTCTATAGGTGATGCTTTTTTCTGATAGGGGTGAGCGGTGAAATATCTTCCCAAATTAAACCAGCTGCAGGCGCTACGGCAGGTGGCGCGCAGCGGCAGCATCCGTTCGGCGGCGCGTGAACTGGGGCAATCGCAGCCGGCGCTGAGCCGGACATTACGTGAGCTGGAGCAAATCCTCGGTACGCAACTTTTTCTGCGTAGTAAAGAAGGCGTCGCCCTGACCGAAGCGGGAATCGCTTTCTTACAGCGCGCGGAGTGGGTGCTGGAGGAGCTGCGGCGCGCGGCGGATGAGGTGGAACAGATTAACCATGTCACCCACGGTCGGCTGACGGTCGGCTTTTCGTCGTTGATTGCCCTGACGGTATTTCCGCAAGTGGCCGAAGGGTTTAAGCAGGCGCTGCCGCAGGTGCAGATGACGGTGAAAGAAGGGCAGCTTTCGTCGCTGCTGCCGGGCGTCCGCAGCGGAGAGATAGACCTGGCGATCGGATCGGTCGACCCGATGCATCCGCCGGAAGGGGTGATGCTGGAACCGCTGTTTACCGCGCCGTTCTGTGTCATCGCGCGCAAGGGGCATCCGCTGGCGCACGAGAGCGATCTGCTGGCGCTGCGTAAAGCCCGCTGGCTGCTGCCGGTGTCGCCGATGGGCTACTACCAGCAGTTACAAAACGAGCTGATTCACTTTTATCGCCAGGTGTCGATTACCCCGCTGCGCACCGACTCGGTCATTGTCGGTTTGCAGATGGTACTGGAATCCGATTATTTGACCATCGTCGCGCGCGCCATGAACCAGCCGCTGCAGCTTGGCGAAAAGCTGGTCACGCTGCCGGTATCCACGCTCCCGGCGGCGCAGTATTGCGCGGTGTGGTCGCAAAAATCGGCGCTCACCGCCAATGCTCGGCTGTTTCTCAATCGGCTGCGAAGCGCCTGTCAGCGCTACGCCTGGTAAAACGGCGGTTCGCCAGCTGGCTGAGGGCGCAGCACAGTAAATAGTAAACTGCGCCGGTAAAGACGAATATCGCCAGCGGGTAGATTTGCACCCGGTTATTGACCTGCCCGGCGACGGTAGTGAGTTCAGGCACGTTGACGATAAACGCCAGCGAGGTGTCCTTCAGCAGGCCGATAAAAATGCCGACCAGCGACGGCTGGACGTTGCGCAGCGCCTGCGGTAGCAGGATTAAGCGTAGCGTCTGGCCAGGAGTGAAGCCCTGCGTCAGCGCCGCTTCATGCTGGCCACCGGGCAGGGAGCGCAGCCCCGCCAGCACCGAGTGCATCACCGAGGCGGCGGTGAACCACGCCAGCGCCAGGGTGACCGTTACTGCGCCCGGTAGATCGCCGCCGGTCAGCATCGGCAGCAGATACCACAGCCAGAAAATAACGAAGATCAGCGGGATACCGCGAATAATTTCCGCCCACAGGAATAGCAGACGACGGACCGCTCCGCCGTAGCGCCAGGCGGCGCAGGCTAGCAGAATACCGCCCGGTAGCGCCAGTGCGGTCGCGCCGATGGCCATCAGTAAGGTGAGCGCCACGCCGCCGGGTTGGCCTTCCGCCAGCCGTCCCCACAGCAGATAATCAAGGTTGTCGGCGATCACCGCGAGGTTAGCGTTCATGTTGTGCGCTCCGTGGCTGACGATATCCTGGACCGAAGCGCGTCAGCGCCAGTCCCATAACGATACCCAGCGCCAGATACAGCGCGGTGCCGACAGCAAAGGCCTCCAGCGCATGGGCGTTATAGCTCTCGATTTGCCGTACCTGGTAGGTGAGCTCGGCGAAGCCAATACCGCTGGCCAGCGAAGAGAGTTTCATCAGGTTCAGGTACTGGCCGACAATCGGCTGCCAGGCGTTGGCCAGCCCCTGCGGCAGCAGAATAAAACGTAATTCCCCCCACGGGCTAAATCCCTGCGACAGCGCCGCTTCGCGCTGGCCGTGGCTGACGGCGCGCAGTCCGGCGGCAATCTCTTCCACCAGAAATGCCGAGGTAAATACGCCGAGCCCCCACATTGAGCAGAGAAATTCCGGCGTCAGCCACCAGACGTCGCCCGGTAGAATCGACCAGCTATGGGAGTCGTTGATAAAATCGCGCGCCGCCAGCGGCAGCAGGTTCCAGGCGGCGAAGTACCAGAACAGCAGTTGGACCAATAGCGGCGTATTGCGAAACAGCGATACCCACGCCGCCACCAGCCAGCGGCCGGGGCGTCCGCCGCCGAGACGCAGCGCCAGCAGTAGCACCGCCAGCGCGGTGGCCAGCAGTATCCCGGCCACGCTGACCCAGACGGTAGTGAGAAAACCGGAGATAATCCACTGCAGCGGCTGCCCGCTGAGCACGCCATGCCAGTCGAGAATCGCCATCACTCAACGCTCTTCTGATGTAGCGGGTCGAGCACCTTCTGCAGAAAACGGCGGGTACGCGCATGCTGCGGGCGGGCGAAAAATTCCGCCGGCGGCGCGGTTTCGAGGATTTCGCCACCGTCGATAAACACCACCCGATCGGCGATTTCGCGGGCAAACTGCATCTCGTGAGTGACCACCACCATGGTGATACCGCTGTGGGCCAGGGCTTTCATCACCTGCAGCACTTCGCCGATCATCTCCGGATCCAGCGCCGAGGTTGGTTCATCAAACAGGATGATTTGCGGCGAGGAGGCAAGGGCGCGGGCGATGGCGACGCGCTGCTGCTGGCCACCGGAGAGCTGAGCGGGCATCTGCCGCGCTTTATCCGTGAGACCGACCTGGGTGAGTAATTCCAGCGCCCGCTTTTGGGCGGCATCGTGTTGCCAGCCGTGCACGCGCTCCAGCGCGAGGGTAATATTCTCCTGCGCCGTCAGGTGAGCGTAGAGATTGAACTGTTGAAAAACGAAGCCGACCCGGCTGCGCAATTGGCGCAGCGCGCTGCCGGTCAGGCGGCGGGTCGGTTTGCCATCGATGAGGATCTCGCCGCCGCTTAACGATTCAAGCTGGTTGATCAGGCGGATCAGCGTTGATTTACCCGATCCTGATGGCCCGAGGATCGCCACCACTTCGCCGGGATTGACCGTTAAATTAACGCCGTTTAGTACCTGATGATCGCCGTAGCGTTTAACCACGTCGCGAAAGGTAATACTGGCCTGCTGCAGATGCGAGAAATCCGCAGCCGAAGCCGCGGAGCGTGAAAATAAGGCGGAAAACATCTGGGTTATTTCGCTTCTATGGTAAAGGCGCGCGGCTGCGGAGAGGCGGTGCCAGGGCCAAACCAGGTGTCGTAGATTTTCGCCGCCTGGCCGGATTTTTCCAGCTTAACCAGCTCGTCGTTTACCGCTTTCAGCAGCGCCGGCTCGCCTTTTTTCACACCGACGCCAATTTCTTCTTTGCTCAGCAAATCCGGCAGAATTTTAAAGTTGGCTTTATCCGGCGCGCCCGCCAGCAGCCCGGCGAGAATGGTGCTGTCCTGGGTTATCGCCTGCACGTTGCCGTTTCGCAGGGCGGTCAGCGCCAATGGAATATCGTCATAGGAGAGCACCCGCGACTGCGGGAAGCGCTGGTGCAGCGCCTGTTCGCCGGTGGTGCCTTTTACCGCGCCGATGCGCGCTTTGCTGTAGTCATCCAGTTTATCCGGCGACTTAGACGGAACCAGGAACTGCTGGCCGGTTACAAAGTAGGGCGTTGAGAAATCAATTACCTGCGCGCGCTCCGGGGTAATGGTGATATCGGCGACGATCAGGTCGGCCTTACCGGACTGCAGCAGCGGAATACGGTTAGCCGGGTTAGTGGCCACCAGCTCAAGCTTGACGCCAAGAGATTTCGCCAGCGCCTGCGCGAAATCGACGTCGTAACCCACCAGTTGATGGGTTTTCGCATTCACGGAACCAAACGGCGGGTTAGCGTCGAAGGTGGCGACCTTCACCACCCCGGCGGCTTTGATATCGGCTAACTGGTCGGCCTGAACCTGGGCGGTCAGCAGCAGCGCGCCCAGCGCAAAAGCGATTTTGGTATAAGTTTTATGCATCATCATTCCCCTGAATCCCTGTTTTGTTTTGTGTTTATCACGCTCCCACAAAAGCGCCTCGTCCGGCAAAGAAGAAAAAATTCTTATCTATAACCAAAATCTCTTAATAAAAATGGGGATATTGCCGTTAATCAAATCGCTTTTACAGGAAGGGGTTGGTCACCGAAGCGCAGCGGCGAATATGCATCTTCCAGGATTACAAATTCGGAATTGATATTTCCCGCCCGTCGGCGATTGTGGTTGAAATAACAACAACGCAAACCCGACCGATGGAGGAGAAATGAAAGTAGCGCTGTGGCAACGGATTACCGGCTGGCTGGCTTTTTTATCTAACGGAGAAGCCGGGCAGCAAGATGGTCAACGGATGATGGAGGCGATCTTGCCGGTCGCCAGCCTGTATGGCGTGGATCTCGGCAACGTGGAAACCCGGTGGTTTCGCCATGACAAAACATACTGAGCGGCGCTGGACGCGCGAAGCCTACTGGAACGAGGTGTGCTCTGTGTAGCCGAAGGCTGCTTGCGGTTGCGGTAAAAAGGAGAGGCTCCGCAGCCCAAGCAGCTTTAAACCCAGGCCCCAACGCCTGTTCGCCCTGTTTTTTTCCCATCCCCGTTTTGCAATTTCCCCGCCGTCACGGTATAAATGACCTTCATTTGGATGTTTAGACGTCCATACATAAAGAAGGCAATATGCAAACAACATCACAACAACAAGGTGGGCAACTTAAGCGCACCATGAAAACGCGCCACCTGATTATGCTCTCGCTGGGCGGCGTCATTGGCACAGGGTTATTCTTCAATACCGGCTATATTATCTCGACCACCGGCGCGGCGGGCACGCTACTGGCGTATCTGATCGGCGCGCTGGTGGTCTGGCTGGTGATGCAGTGTCTTGGCGAACTGTCGGTGGCGATGCCGGAAACCGGCGCCTTTCACGTGTATGCCGCGCGTTATCTCGGCCCGGCGACCGGCTATACCGTGGCGTGGCTCTACTGGCTGACCTGGACCGTGGCGCTCGGCTCGAGCTTTACCGCCGCCGGATTCTGTATGCAGTACTGGTTCCCACAGGTGCCGGTGTGGGTCTGGTGCGTGATTTTCTGCGCGGTGATTTTCGCCCTGAATGTTATCTCTACCCGCTTCTTTGCCGAAGGCGAATTCTGGTTCTCGCTGGTCAAAGTGATCACCATCCTTGCTTTTATTATTCTCGGCGGCGCGGCCATCTTCGGTTTTATTCCGCTGACCGATGGTTCACCGGCCCCGGGGCTGCATAACATCACCGCCGAAGGCTGGTTCCCTCATGGCGGCCTGCCGATCCTGATGACCATGGTGGCGGTGAACTTCGCTTTCTCGGGCACCGAACTTATCGGCATCGCCGCCGGCGAGACGCAAAACCCGCATCAGGTGATTCCGGTCGCGATCCGCACCACTATTGCCCGGCTGATTATTTTCTTTATTGGCACCGTTTTCGTGCTCGCCGCGCTGATCCCGATGCAGCAGGCGGGGGTGGAAAAAAGCCCGTTCGTACTGGTGTTTGAAAAGGTCGGCATTCCTTATGCGGCGGATATTTTTAACTTCGTGATCCTGACCGCGATTTTGTCGGCGGCCAACTCCGGCCTGTATGCCTCCGGACGGATGCTGTGGTCGCTATCAAATGAGAAGACGTTGCCAGCCTGCTTTGCCAAAGTGAATAAACGCGGCGTGCCGCTAACCGCGCTGTCGGTAAGCATGCTGGGCGGCGTGCTGGCGCTGTTTTCCAGCGTAGTCGCGCCGGATACGGTGTTTGTTGCGCTGTCGGCGATTTCCGGTTTTGCGGTGGTCGCGGTATGGCTGAGCATCTGCGCGTCGCATTTTGTCTTCCGCCGCCGCCATCTGCAACAGGGCAAAGCCTTAAGCGAGCTGCACTATCGCGCGCCGTGGTATCCGCTGGTGCCGGTGCTGGGGTTTGTCCTCTGCCTGGTAGCCTGCGTGGGGCTGGCCTTTGACCCAAGCCAGAGTATTGCGCTGTGGTGCGGGATCCCGTTCGTCGCGCTATGTTATGGTGCTTATTATCTGACTCGTACACGGAAATTAACTCAGGAGCCGCAACATGCCGCAGAATAATCCGCTAACCGCTATCCTTGAAACGCAACCGTTCGTGCTGCTGGATGGCGCGATGGCGACGGAGCTGGAAGCGCGCGGCTGCAATCTGGCCGATAGTTTATGGTCGGCGAAGGTACTGCTGGAGAATCCGCAGCTGATCCGCGATGTGCATCTCGACTATTTCCGCGCTGGCGCACAGGTGGCGATCACCGCCAGCTATCAGGCAACGCCGGCAGGCTTTGCCGCCCGCGGGCTGGATGAGGCGCAGTCGAAGGCGCTGATAGGTAAAAGCGTCGAGCTGGCGCGTAAAGCCCGCGAGGCGTACCTGGCGGAAAACCCGCTGGCGGGAACGCTGCTGGTGGCCGGGTCGGTCGGGCCGTATGGCGCGTATCTGGCGGATGGCTCTGAGTATCGCGGCGATTATCAGCGCAACGCGGAGGCGTTTCAGGCGTTCCACCGTCCGCGCGTCGAAGCGCTGCTGGATGCCGGGGCGGACCTGCTGGCCTGTGAAACGCTACCGTCGTTTGCTGAAATCACGGTCCTGGCGGCGCTGCTGAGCGACTACCCGCGCGCCCGCGCCTGGTTCTCGTTGACCCTGCGCGACGCCGAACATCTCAGTGACGGCACGCCGCTGCGCGAGGTTGTTGCGGTATTGGCCGATAATCCTCAGGTGCTGGCGCTGGGGATTAACTGTATCGCGCTGGAAAATACCACCGCCGCGCTACAGCATCTGAACAGCCTGACGTCGCTGCCGCTGGTGGTCTATCCTAACTCCGGCGAGCACTATGATGCGCTGACCAAGACCTGGCATCATCACGGTGAAGCCTGCGCGACGCTTGCAGCCTATTTGCCGCAGTGGCTGGCGGCTGGCGCCAGGCTGATTGGCGGCTGTTGTCGCACCACGCCCCAGGATATCGCCGCGCTGGCGGCGGGCCGCTAACACCTGTATTTCTTTCCCCCCGGATGGCGGCGCTCTGCGACTGATCCGGGCTACCAGTACCGCGAGCCGGGGGAACCCATTTCTTTAATCCCTGTTTTTAACTATCTAATCCCGCTTTTCTTCTAAAAACGATTCGCTATTAGGCAGAATTTTTAATTACTTCATCTCCACGCTGATGCCGGAAATACTGCACCCATAACAACTAAGGGGAAGCAGACACTATGGCATTCACATCGCGAATTACTCTTCTGGCGGCGCTGGCTTTCGCTGCCTTCCAGGCGCAGGCGGTTAACGTCACCGTCGCCTATCAAACCTCCGCTGAACCGGCGAAAGTCGCCCAGGCGGATAACACCTTCGCCAAAGCCAGCGGCGCCACCGTTGACTGGCGTAAATTCGACAGCGGCTCCAGCATCGTACGCGCGCTGGCCTCAGGCGATGTGCAAATCGGCAACCTCGGCTCCAGCCCGCTGGCGGTGGCCGCCACTCAGCAAGTACCGATTGAAGTGTTCCTGCTGGCCTCAAAGCTTGGTAATTCCGAAGCGCTGGTAGTGAAGAAAGATATCACTAAGCCGGAAGATCTGATTGGCAAGCGCATTGCGGTACCGTTTATTTCGACCACCCACTACAGCCTGCTTTCCGCGCTGAAACATTGGGGAATCAAACCGGGTCAGGTGCAGATTATCAACCTGCAGCCGCCGGCGATTATTGCCGCCTGGCAGCGCGGCGATATCGATGGCGCTTACGTGTGGGCGCCAGCCGTTAACGAACTGGAAAAAGAGGGCAAGGTGCTGACCGACTCCGCGCAGGTGGGGCAATGGGGCGCGCCGACGCTGGATGTCTGGGTCGTACGTAAAGACTTTGCCGAGCAGCATCCGGAAATCGTGAAAGCTTTCGCTAAAAGCGCCATCGACGCGCAGCAGCCCTATATCGCCAACCCGGAGGCGTGGCTGAAGCAGCCGGAAAATCTCAGCAAGCTGTCGCGACTGAGCGGCGTGCCGGAGGCGGATGTACCGGTGTTAGTCAAAGGCAATACCTATCTTACCGCCGCCCAGCAGGCGCAGGAGCTTAACGGCCCGGTGAACCAGGCGATTATCGATACCGCGAAATTCCTCAAAGAGCAGGGCAAAGTGCCGGCCGCAGGAACCGACTATAGCCAGTTCGTTACCGACCGTTTCGTGAAATAAAAGGAGGCTCTGATGCTGCAAATCTCGCATCTTTCCGCTGATTATGGCGGTAAACCAGCGCTGGTGGATATCAACCTGACGCTGGACAGCGGCGAACTGCTGGTGGTGCTGGGCCCCTCCGGCTGCGGCAAAACCACGCTGCTGAACCTGATTGCCGGATTCGTGCCCTATCAGCACGGCAGCATCACCCTTGAAGGCCGCCGCATCGACGGGCCGGGCGCCGATCGCGGCGTGGTGTTTCAAAATGAAGGCCTGCTGCCGTGGCGCAACGTGCTGGATAACGTCGCGCTGGGACTACAGCTGGCGGGGGTGGAAAAGACCCGACGCCGGGAAATCGCCGCGCAGATGTTAAAAAAAGTCGGCCTGCAGGGGGCGGAAAAACGCTTTATCTGGCAGCTGTCCGGCGGCCAGCGCCAGCGTGTCGGTATTGCGCGCGCGCTGGCGGCGGATCCGCAGCTTCTGCTGCTGGATGAGCCCTTCGGCGCGCTGGATGCCTTTACTCGCGAGCAGATGCAAACCCTGCTGCTGCGCCTGTGGCATGAAACCGGCAAGCAGGTGCTGTTGATTACCCACGATATCGAAGAAGCGGTATTTATGGCCAGCGAGCTGGTGCTGCTGTCGCCGGGGCCGGGGCGGGTGCAGGAACGCCTGCCGCTGGAGTTTGGCCGCCGTTTTGTCGCCGGTGAATCCTGCCGCAGCATTAAATCGGATCCGCAATTTATCGCCCAGCGCGAATATGTGCTTAGCAGGGTGTTCGAACAACGGGAGGCTTTCTCATGAGCGTGGTCCTCAATGATAAACCGCGCCAGCGCGCGCTGAAGTGGCGCTGGCCGCTCTCACGGCAGCTGACCCTTAGCGTGGCGACGCTGGCGGTGTTGCTGGCTATCTGGTGGGCGGTGACCGCGCTGCAGCTGATTAGCCCGCTGTTTTTACCCTCGCCGTGGCAGGTATTACAGAAGCTACTGACCATTGCCGGGCCGCAAGGCTTTATGGACGCGACCCTGTGGCAGCATCTGGCGGCGAGCCTGACGCGTATCGCCATCGCGCTGGTACTGGCGGCGATCGTTGGCGTGCCGGTGGGGATCGCCATGGGATTGAGTCCAACGGTACGCGGGATCCTCGACCCGCTGATCGAACTGTATCGTCCGGTACCGCCGCTGGCGTGGCTGCCGCTGGTGATCATCTGGTTCGGCATTGGCGAAACGCCGAAAATCTTACTGATCTATCTGGCTATTTTCGCCCCGGTAGTGATGTCGACGCTGGCGGGGGTTAAAAGCGCGCAGCAGGTCCGCGTTCGCGCCGCACAGTCTTTAGGGGCCAGTCGCGCTCAGGTGCTGTGGCTGGTGATCCTGCCGGGCGCGCTGCCGGAAATTCTTACCGGCCTGCGCATTGGCCTTGGCGTCGGTTGGTCGACGCTGGTGGCGGCGGAGCTGATTGCCGCCACTCGCGGCTTAGGTTTTATGGTGCAATCCGCCGGTGAATTCCTGGCGACCGATGTGGTGTTAGCCGGGATCGCGGTGATTGCGATAATCGCATTTGTTCTGGAACTGGGACTGCGCGCGTTGCAGCGCCGCCTGACGCCCTGGCATGGAGAAGTACAATGAGTGAACGTCTGAGCATTACCCCGTTGGGGCCGTATATTGGCGCACAGGTGGCCGGAGCCGATTTGACCCGTCCGTTAAGCGACAATCAGTTTGAGCAGCTATACCACGCGGTGCTGCGCCATCAGGTGGTGTTCCTGCGCGAGCAAAATATCACCCCGCAACAGCAGCGCGATCTGGCGTTACGTTTTGGCGATTTGCATATCCATCCGGTCTATCCGCATGCGCCGGGCGTGGATGAAATTATCGTGCTGGATACCCATAACGATAATCCGCCGGACAACGATAACTGGCATACCGACGTGACCTTTATCGATACGCCGCCGGCGGGGGCGATTCTGGCGGCGAAGGAGTTACCTTCTACCGGCGGCGATACCCTGTGGACCAGCGGTATTGCCGCCTGGGAAGCTCTATCCGAACCGTTTCGCCAGCTGTTGAGCGGGTTACGCGCGGAGCACGATTTCCGCAAATCGTTCCAGGAGTACAAGTACAACAAGACGGAAGCGGAGCATCAGCGCTGGCGCGAGGCGGTGGCGAAGAACCCGCCGCTGTTGCACCCGGTGGTACGTACCCATCCGGTAACCGGTAAGCAGGCGCTGTTCGTCAATGAAGGGTTTACCACCCGTATTGTGGATGTCAGCGAGAAAGAGAGCGAGGCGCTGCTGAATTTCCTGTTTGCTCACGTCACAAAACCGGAATTCCAGGTGCGCTGGCGCTGGCAGCCGAACGATGTGGCGATTTGGGATAACCGGGTGACGCAGCATTACGCCAACGCCGACTATCTGCCGCAGCGGCGCATCATGCACCGCGCGACAATTCTTGGCGATAAGCCGTTCTACCGGGCGGGATAAACGGCTAGAGATGCGCGCCGATGTAGCGCTGGTAGCGGTTGGCTTTCAGGTAGGTTAAATCCACCAGCACCAGCCCATCGACGCAGTGATTAAAGTCCGGGTCGCTGCCGAAATCGATAAACTGCACGCCTCCCGGCTCGCACACTTCCGAGTACTGTTTATACAGCGGCGGGATGCCGCAGCCGAGGTTGCCGAGCAGGGACTTCAGCCGCGTCAGGTCTTCGGTGTAATCCTCGCCGCCAAACTGCGCCAGCACCTCGGGTAGCGAAGCTGGGTAGGGGCGACGGGATTTGGCCAGCGGATGCGTCGCCGGAAACCATAAGCGGTAGAAGGCGACCAGCAAATCGCGGACATCGGGCGGCAGTCCGCCTGAAATTGAGACCGGGCCAAAAAGATAGCGATAGTGCGGGTTTCGCGCCAGCCAGGCGCCGATGCCTGACCAGAGATAATCCAGCCCGCGGCGCCCCCAGTAGCGCGGCTGAATGAAACTGCGCCCCAGTTCAATCCCGTGCTGCAGAATATCGTCCATCCGCGCGTCGTAGTGGAACAGGCTGTAGCTGTAGATGCCCTCCAGTCCTCGTTTCTCCAGTTGCATGGCGGTAGGCATAAAACGATAGGCGCCGACGATCTCCAGATCCTCTTCATCCCATAAAATCAGGTGCAGATAGTCATCATCGTAGCTATCGATATCGCGGCGTTTGCCGCTGCCTTCGCCGACCGCCCGGAAAGCGATCTCCCGCAGACGGCCCAGTTCGCGTAGCAGCGGCGCCTCTTCCTGGCCGTTGCGCTGCCACAGATAAATCAGCTTACCGTCGGCGGTTTTGCCCAAACATTCGGTTTTTGCCAGCTCGCGTTTGAGCAGCGCGCGGTCTTCCGGGCGGGCGATCGCGCTTTCGCTTTTAAACAGGCCGGGGTGTCCTTTACCGAGGCGCTCGACGTGGCGGTAGCAGCGGTCCGCCAGTTCGCGGGCGGAAAGCTGCGGCTGATGCCACGATGACCACGCGATTTGCTGGCCAATGCGTAACGGCAAGCTGCTATCGCGGCGGCGAAACATCTGCTGCATTAATAGCAGCAGCGGCAGATTCTTGGAGAGCAGGGCGCTGGCGTAGAACAGCGGGCTGTTGTGGGCGCGGATCCACACCGGCAGCAGCGGCGCGCGGTATTTCGCCGCCAGCTTGATGAAGCCGGGATGCCATTTTTTATCACGGATGCCGCGGCGGGTCAGACGCGAAACTTCCCCCGCCGGGAAGAAGATCAGCACGCCGCCCTGCTGAAGCTGTTGGTCCATCTGCTGCAGCGCCGCTTTGGCGGTACGGCCGTTGATATTATCCACCGGAATAAACAGCGAGCTCAGCGGTTCAAGATGGGTCAGCATGCGGTTAGTGACGACTTTGACATCGCGCCGCACGCGGGAGACCGCATAGAGCAGAGCGAGACCATCGAGCGTGCCGGTCGGATGGTTGGCGATAATCACCAGCGGGCCATGTTCGGGGATTTGTTCGAGGTCATGCGCCGGAATAGCGCAACGGATGTTGAGATGTTCGAGGACCTGTTCGACCGTATCCAGTCCTTTCAGGTGACGATGGCGGGCGGCAAATTGCTGGAACTCTTCTTCATACAGAAGCTTTTTCAACACCTTTTTCTGCCAGGGGGCGGGCCTCGCTTGAGGCCACAGGTCATCGAGAACGTTGTCGAGACTAAACATAGTGACTCCTCCTCTGTCCTGCCCAGACAGTAGAAGGCGCAGATGTCGTTCAGATTACAATTCGGTGAAGATTCGGTCTCAGCAGGTGAGGTTTCCCGGATAGCGGCTCACGCCTCATCCGGGCTACGATCTGGCATTTGGTTGGTAGCCCCGGTAAGCGTCAGCGCTACCGGGGAGGATCCCCGGATAGCGGCTTACGCCTTATCCGGGCTACGGTTTGGCATTTGGTTGGTAGCCCCGGTAAGCGTCAGCGCCACCGGGGAGGATCTCCGGATAGCGACTTACGCCTTATCCGGGCTACGGTTTGGCATTTGGTTGGTAGCCCCGGTAAGCGTCAGCGCCACCGGGGAGGGGCCCCGGATAGCGGCTTACGCCTTATCCGGGCTACGATTTGGCATTTGGTTGGTAGCCCCGGTAAGCGTCAGCGCCACCGGGGAGGGGCTATCGGCGTTCGCCGCAGCTAAGCTCAAAGCTTTCGCCAGCCCAGTTTGCAGGATATAGCCCGCGTTGGACATCTCGATGAAAGGTTGAAAATGGCCAATCTATAACCTGCGTAACCCAGCCATGTTTTAATGGATTGATATATATGTAATCAACATGGCGGCGATAATCTTCTTCATCACGTATGGCATGCTCCCAGAAGCGAGGTTGCCAGATATGTTGTCGTTTTAATGTTCTGCTAAAGCAGCCTTTGATATCGCGCCAGCGTGAAGAAAAATCGTCATCATTATTGGGAAGTGTCCAGATACAGTGGAGATGTTCAGGCAATACCACCCAGGCATTAATGATAAAAGGGCGACGTTGTTTTACAACGGAGATGGAGTAGCGAAATAATGCAATTCTTTCAGTCAGAAGCCTGCTTCTACGGTCTTTCAAATTAACGGTAAAGAACCAGGTTCCCCCCTTGATGTAATAACGTCGATAAGCAACCACAGCTTCTCCTGGTAGGCAGCGTTTATAATGTGATTTAAGACGTTAAAGGAGAAGAGAAGGTTCGCCAAGGAGCCATCACGGAAGATGGAAAACGGCACGCAAAATCTGATTCCCGGATAGCGGCTAACGCCTTATCCGGGCTACGATTTGGCATTCGGTTGGTAGCCCCGGTAAGCGTCAGCGCCACCGGGGAGAGGGAAGGTTTAACGCAGGATTTTTTTCTCGGCCAGATCGAGGGCGAAATAGCTGAAGATCAGGTCCGCGCCCGCGCGTTTAATTGCGCCAAGGCTTTCCAGCACCACTTTCTCTTCGTCGATAGCGCCAGCCTGCGCGGCAAATTTGATCATCGCGTACTCGCCGCTGACCTGATAAGCGCCGAGCGGCAGGTTGCTGCGCTCGCGGATATCACGCAGGATATCCAGATAGGCGCCGGCCGGTTTCACCATCAGGCAGTCCGCGCCCTGGGCTTCATCAAGCAATGACTCGCGAATTGCCTCGCGACGGTTCATCGGGCTCATCTGGTAAGTTTTACGATCGCCCTTCAGCGCGGTACCGGCGGCTTCGCGGAACGGGCCGTAGAACGATGAGGCGAATTTGGTTGAGTAAGACATAATCGCGGTATTGGTAAAGCCTGCGGCATCCAGCGAACGGCGGATCGCCTGTACCTGTCCATCCATCGCGGCGGATGGCGCGATGAAATCAGCGCCGGCGGCCGCGGCGACTACCGCCTGCTTACCGAGGTTTTCCAGAGTCGCATCGTTATCGACGCCGTGCTCGCACAACACGCCGCAGTGGCCGTGCGAGGTGTATTCGCAGAAGCAGGTATCGGACATGACGATCATTTCCGGCACCGCCTGTTTGGCGATACGGGTCATGCGCGCCACCAGACCGTTTTCATTCCAGGTATCGCTACCGGTCGCGTCGGTATGGTGGGAAATACCAAAGGTCATCACTGAACGAATCCCGGCGTTGGCGATGCGCTCAATTTCGCGCGCCAGATGTTTTTCCGGAATACGCATGACGCCAGGCATCGCTTCGATGGCTTTGTAATCGTCAATTTCTTCTTCAACAAAGATCGGCAACACCAGGTCGTTCAAACTCAGTGTTGTCTCTTCAAACATGGCGCGCAGCGAGGCGGATTGACGCAGGCGGCGTGGGCGAGTGATTAAATCTGTCATGGTTTGCCTGATTTTGTGAAATGAAAGAAGGTAGTGTACCGCAAACGACAGCGGGATGTTTCGCCAAAACGATCCTTAACAATCAGTGGCAAAACATCCCGCAACGATTACTGGCTGGCGGTTTCCATATTCGGCTGCACGCCGCTTAAGGCGCTGACGAGGTCGTTGACGCCGTCGCTCATGGCGCTGAAACGGGTCAACGCGGAACGGGTCACCACCACGAAGACCCCGACGTTAGCCTGCGGGTTCATCGCCATATAGGTAATAAATCCGCCGCCGCCGCCGGTTTTCTGAATAATGCCCGGATGGCCGTTTTTCGGCTTCATGTACACCCAGCCAAGACCCAGCGCATCGGCTTTACCCGGAACATCCATGCCGATCACTCGGGTGAGCTGGGTACGTTGATAAATCAGCGTCTGCATGCGATCGGCCTGCTGGCCGCGAGTATAGAAATCCGAAGAGAGGAACTGCTGCATCCAGCGCATCATATCGCCCGGGGTCGAATACACGCCGCCGCTGCCGATGGCCGCGAGGGTGTTATTACACGGGCTGGCGCCTTTCTCCGCCACCATCAAGCGTTGACACTGATCCGGCGATGGGGTGAAGGTGGTGTCCTTCATGCCGAGCGGGCGGGTGATTTGTTCTTCAAACAGCTGCGGGTAGGGCTTACCGGCGGCGGTCGATAGCGCATCGGCCAGCAGGTCGAAGGCCAGGTTGGAATAGGCCGCCTGCGAACCCGGTGTGGTTTTAAGCGTAGCCGTCGACAGCCAGTTCCAGCGCTGCTGGCGGGTCGGCCAGACGAATACCGGGCGATGCGCCGCGCCGCCGGGCTGCTCGCGCGGCAGGGCGCTGGTGTGGGTTGCGAGATTGACCAGCGTAATCGGTACGCCCTGGTAGGTTGGCACCCGCGCGCCAGGCGGCGCGTATTTACTCAGCGGATCGTCAAGCTTAACCAGTCCCTGATCGAGCAGTTTCACCAGCATTTCACTGGTCATCAGCTTACTCAGAGAGGCGATGCGGATAACGGAATCCAATTGTGGATGCTGATTATTACCCGGACGGGTTTCGCCGAAGCTGCGGAATACGCGCTGGTTGCCGTCGATAACCACCATCGCCATGCCGGTGGCGCCGCTGCCGTAATAAATATGTTCGGCGAAGCGGTCGACCACATCAGAAGTAAATACCGGATCAACGCTCGGCTGAACCGCCTGGGCTGAGGTCCACGACGCCGCGCACAGCGCAGCAAAAATGAGCAAACTACGTTTCAACGGAGGCATCCATCGTTTATTAGGGGAATATACACCGTATTTATACTACGAAGTCGCGGCGAGCAAAGTGGGAATAACGACAATATTTCACAGAAAAGCGTAACGGTGCGTAAAAATGACTTTTTTCCGCTTTCAGATATCTGCTTTTCCGCCTGACGCGTATGATTAAGCTCTTATTCATCTTATAAAAGAGAGTGGTGATGGCATCTCAACGGGTTCTGATGGTAGTGGATATGCAAAACGGCGTATTCGAGACGCCGCGTGTCGATCGCGAACGCTGCGTAGCGCAAATCAATCGCCTGATTCACGCCGCCGATAGCGTTATTTTCATTCAGCACGCTGAAGCAGGCGGCCTGGAAGAAGGAAGCGAAGGATTCGCGCTGCTGCCTGAACTGGCGCAACCCGCCGGGGCGCGCTACGTCACCAAAACGGCCTGTGATGCGTTTTATAAAACCGATCTTGAACAGGTGCTGCGCGAGAACGGAACTCACGCTTTTGTTATCTGCGGCTGCGCGACCGATTATTGCGTCGATACCACCATCAAAAACGGCGCCAGCCGCGGCTACGCCATCACTATTGCCGAAGATGCCCATACCACCGCCAATCGCACCGCCGCCGAGGCTAAAACGCTGATCGCTCACTATAACGAGGTGTGGCGGACTTTCACCCTCCCCGGTAATCCATTACGCGTGAAACCCGTAGAAACAATTCTTGCCGAATGGCAGACGAACTAAGTCGCTGATATCCGGTCTCATCATGGGTCCGCTTTACTTCGCCGCCGCGCGTTGCGGCGGGCGTACGTGTGGTACACAGCAAAAACAGAACGATAAGAAGTTAGCAGGAGAGTACGATGTTTAAAGCTTTTTTCCCCAAACCGGGGCCGTTTTTTATTTCTGCCTTTATCTGGTCGCTGCTGGCGGTGATCTTTTGGCAGGCGGGCGGCGGCGACTGGCTGCTGCGGATAACCGGCGCATCGCAAGATGTCGCCATCAGCGCGGCGCGGTTCTGGTCGCTCAACTATCTGGTATTCTACGCGTATTACCTGTTCTGCGTCGGCGCCTTTGCGCTGTTCTGGTTTATCTATAGCCCGCATCGTTGGCAATACTGGTCGATTCTCGGCACCTCGTTGATTATTTTTGTCACCTGGTTTTTGGTGGAAGTTGGGGTGGCGATCAACGCCTGGTATGCGCCGTTCTATGACTTGATTCAGAGCGCGCTGGCCACACCGCACAAGGTCAGCATCAATCAGTTCTACCACGAGATTGGCATTTTTCTCGGCATCGCGCTGATTGCGGTGGTGATTGGCGTGCTGAATAACTTCTTCGTCAGCCACTATGTGTTCCGCTGGCGTACCGCGATGAACGAACACTATATGGAACACTGGCAGCATCTGCGCCATATTGAAGGTGCAGCTCAGCGTGTGCAGGAAGACACCATGCGCTTCGCCGCGACGCTTGAAGACATGGGCGTAAGCTTTATTAATGCGGTCATGACCCTGATCGCCTTCCTGCCGGTGCTGGTTTCGCTGTCGGCGCATGTGCCGGACCTGCCGATCGTTGGCCATTTACCGTATGGACTGGTGATCGCCGCTATCGTGTGGTCGCTGATGGGAACCGGGCTGCTGGCGGTGGTCGGGATCAAGCTGCCGGGCCTGCAATTTAAAAACCAGCGGGTAGAAGCCGCCTATCGTAAAGAGCTGGTGTATGGTGAGGATGACGCCAACCGCGCCACGCCGCCGACCGTGCGCGAACTGTTCAACGCGGTGCGCCACAACTACTTCCGTCTCTATTTCCACTATATGTATTTCAATATCGCCCGTATTCTTTACCTGCAGGTGGATAACGTTTTCGGCTTGTTCCTGCTGTTTCCGTCGATTGTCGCCGGTACGATTACGCTCGGCCTGATGACCCAGATCACCAACGTGTTCGGCCAGGTACGCGGCTCGTTCCAGTATCTGATAAGTTCGTGGACCACGCTGGTGGAACTGATGTCCATCTATAAACGTTTGCGCAGCTTTGAGCGCGAACTGGATAACAAAGGGCTGCAGGAAGTCTCTTCAACCGTTAATTAATAAATGCAAGGAAGGTTTATGGCGCAGGTTTCTCGCGGTGTTTCACTCTCTTTTACGCTGCTGGCCGGGTTGGTGCTGAGCGCCTGTACCAGCCAGCAGGCGCCTAAGTTGAAAGAAGGCGAGAAGCCGGTGGATGTTGCCGCCGTGGTGCGGCAAAAAATGCCCGCCAGCGTCAAAGACCGCGAGGCCTGGGCGCAGGCGATTGCCAAAACCTTTGACAGCCAGAAGCTGGCGCCGACGGAAGAAAACGTCTGTTCGGTGCTGGCGGTCGCGCAGCAGGAATCAAACTATCAGGCCGATCCGGCGGTGCCGGGCCTGAATAAAATCGCCTGGCAGGAAATTGACCGCCGGGCGGAAAAAATGCATATCCCGGTATTTCTGGTGCATACCGCGCTGAAAATCACCTCACCAAACGGTAAAAGTTACAGCGATCGCCTGGATAACGTCAAAACGGAAAAACAGCTGAGCGCGATTTTTGATGACTTCATTGGCATGGTGCCGATGGGCCAGAAGCTGTTCGGCTCTCTCAACCCGGTGCATACCGGCGGGCCAATGCAGGTAAGCATCGCCTTTGCCCAGCAGCACACTGATGGTTATCCGTGGAAAATGGGCGGCACCGTGCGCCAGGAAGTCTTCAGTCTACGTGGCGGGTTGTGGTTCGGCACCTATCATCTGCTCAACTACCCGGCTAACTACAGCGTGCCGCTGTACCGCTTTGCTGATTTCAATGCCGGTTGGTATGCCAGCCGTAATGCCGCCTTCCAGAATGCGGTGGTTAAAGCCACCGGCGTTAAGCTGGCGCTGGATGGCGATCTTATTCGCTATGACAGCGAGGAACCCGGAACGACTGAGCTGGCGGTGCGCCGTTTAGCCGGGCAGTTGGGGATGAGCGATGGCGATATCCATCGTCAACTGAAGAAGGGGGATAGCCTGGCGTTTGAAGAGAGCGATTTGTATAAGAAAATATTCAAAATCGCCGAGAAAAAGGCCGGGAAAACACTTCCGCGCGAGATGTTGCCAGGGATCCAACTGGAAAGCCCGAAAATCACCCGCAATCTCACCACCGCGTGGTTTGCTAAGCGGGTCGACGATCGCCGCGCCAGCTGTATGGCGCGTCGTTAACGGTTATGGTACCAGCGCAGGATAAGCCCCAGCGCGCCGACCAGCAGGCTACCAAACAGGAACGGAATTAAACCGAACAGGGTACCGACGCCGAGCCCAATTTCAATACGCGGGCGGTTGGTATCCTGAATCTGAATGAGATGTTCGAATACGCCAGGCGCGTGTACCAGCATGCTCAACATTTGCGCGCCGGCCCAGATGCACAGCAGAACAAAAAGCGCGTAGGCAATGTTACCGCTGGTGACCGATACCTTCTTTTTGTTGCTCCCCATCAGCGTCTTTGAAAACGTAAATTCAGCCATATAAACCTCCGCAACACCTGTTCCGCTGGTTTTCCCCCAGCTCTATAGACAGGAATTCTGGCAGCGGCGGGCGTTTCCCTGTATCAGATTGCTGGTAATTTCTGCCAGGAATAATCCTGTTTTGACAAAACTGTCGGCGGGCCCGCATTGCACAAAAGGGAGAGCGGCTTCGCATTGTGCGAACAATCTTGTTGGCGCGGCGGGCGGCTATGCGATGATGTTTTTTTCTGCAGGAGTCGTTATGAAGCTGACCGACAAAATCCGCCGTGACTGGCACTACTACGCGTTCGCGCTGGGGTTAATTTTTATTTTGAATGGCGTGGTGGGGCTGCTGGGGTTTGACGCGCAGGGGTGGCAATCTTATGCCGTCGGTCTGGCGACGTGGGTCGTGAGCTTCTGGCTGGCGGGATTTGTTATTCGCCGCCGTCCGGCAGAAGAGGCGTAATATCCCCGGCAAGACGTGGTAGTTATTATTATCGGTTTGCGATCGTTTCGACCTGGAAAAACGGTTGTTCTGTGCTGTTTCCAGGCACATTGCGCTCCCGATAATTCTTCTGCGTTATGTCTCTCATGGCGCAGGGAGCGCACAGAGGGCGGCCAGTCGCCGCCGCCATCCGGCGCGAAAGTGGCTTTTTACCCGCGGTTATTGCCCGGCGGCGCTACGCTTGCGCGGGCCTACAGATCACATGCCGGCGTAGATACTGTTATCGGTTTGCAACTTTTTAAGGGTTTTTCCCGGACGCGGCGCGTTGCGCCTTCTCCGGGCTACCAAATCGCAAAGCGCTGTAGCCCCGGTAAGCGGCAGCGCCACCGGGGGTTGAGAGCACCAGTAGTGTCAGCCAGCGTGGTGAAGAAATTAACAGCAGGCCGCACGGACCGTAGGTCGGATAAGGCGTTAGCCGCCATCCGACAAAATAACGGCACCGCGGTAGCCCGGGTAAGGCGGTACGCCGCTACCCGGGAAAGAGGCTTAGCTCATTGAGGTTTTCAGCGCGCGGTCGGCGGCGTGGCGCTCCAGCGCCAGCTCGATCAGGCGGCTTATCAGGCTGGTGTAATCCAGGCCGCTGGCCTGCCACAGCTTCGGATACATGCTGATGTTGGTAAAGCCAGGCAGCGTGTTGATTTCGTTGATCACCACCTCGTTATCTTCCGTCAGGAAGACGTCCACGCGGGCCATTCCGCTGCAGCCGAGCGTTTGGTAAGCGCGGACGGCGATATCGCGGATTTTGTCGTTGATCTCCGGGGCGATGGCTGCCGGAACCAGCACCTGCGCGCCTTTATCATCAATGTACTTGGTATCGTAGGCATAGAATTCGCTATTGAGAACGATCTCCCCGCAGGTGCTGGCCTGAGGATAATCATTGCCCAGCACCGCGCACTCGATTTCACGGCCCTTAATCCCTTGTTCAACTACCACTTTATGGTCGAATTCAAAGGCTAACGCGACGGCCTGCAGGTACTCTTCTTCGCTCTTCACTTTGCTGACGCCGACGGAAGAACCCTGGTTCGCGGGCTTCACGAACAGCGGTAACTCCAGCTTCGCTTTGACATCGGCAAAGCTGAACTGCTGGCGGTTGGCGCGAGTCAGGGTGATGAACGGCGCAATCGACAGACCGGCATCGCGTAGCAGGCGTTTAGTAACGTCTTTATCCATGCAGGCGGCGGAGCCCAGCACATCGGATCCGACGAACGGCAAATTCGCCATCCGCAGCATCCCCTGCAGCGAACCATCTTCGCCAAGGGTGCCGTGAACAATCGGGAAGATAACGTCGATGGCTGCCAGCGGCTGGCCGCTATCGGCATTGATCAACTGATGGGCATCGCGACCGGGAATTTGCGCCAGCGTCACGTCTGATGGGCGCAGCGCGATATGGGCGGGATCCTGCGGGTTCAGCAGATAGTTGCTGGCATCGTTGATATGCCAAAGCCCCTGTTTATCGATTCCCAGCAGCACAACATCAAAGCGCGTTTTATCAATTGCTTCGACGATATTTTTGGCTGACTGCAGCGACACTTCATGTTCTGCCGACTTACCGCCAAAAACGATCCCAACCCTCATTTTAGCCATTTCAACTTCCATCCTGATTACATCAAAACACATAACATAGCATGGGTTTTAGCGAGATGGCTGCCTGAATCTTTACCCTATGCTGCAGAGGGTTAAATGCTGCGCATTCGTCGCTATCCGCCGATGTGCCTCAGCACATCGCACTGACGAGAATGCGGTTATCTTCGATTATGTTTGTCTACTCCGCGGTCAGGGCGATAAAACACCAAACTCGCGGCATGCGCATCTCTGGTGCTACGTGCGGAGACGGAAATTGCTAAGCTAGGTAATAATTAACGAAACACTAATGAATACGCGTAGTTATGGAATCCTGGAAGGTTAATCTCATTTCTGTCTGGTTCGGCTGTTTTTTCACCGGACTCGCCATCAGTCAAATTCTGCCCTTCTTACCGCTGTATGTCTCTCAGTTGGGCGTTACCTCACATGAAGCGCTGTCGATGTGGTCGGGCTTGACCTTTAGCGTCACCTTCCTGGTGTCGGCGATTGTTTCGCCGATGTGGGGGAGCCTGGCAGACCGCAAAGGGCGCAAACTGATGCTGCTGCGCGCCTCCCTTGGCATGGCGATAGCAATTTTGCTACAGGCTTTTGCGACCAACGTTTGGCAGCTTTTTATTTTGCGTGCGGTAATGGGGCTAACCTCAGGCTATATACCCAACGCCATGGCGCTGGTGGCCTCGCAGGTGCCGCGTGAACGCAGCGGTTGGGCGCTAAGTACGCTCTCGACGGCGCAGATAAGCGGCGTGATCGGCGGCCCGCTGCTTGGCGGTTTTCTTGCCGACCACGTCGGCCTGCGGGCGGTATTTTTCATTACCGCGATTTTACTGACGGTCAGCTTCCTCGTGACCTTGTTTCTGATTAAAGAGGGCGCCCGGCCGCAAATGAGCAAAGCTGAACGCCTGAGCGGTAAAGCGGTCTTTGCTTCATTGACCCATCCGGGGCTGGTGATTAGCCTGTTTTTCACCACCCTGGTTATCCAGTTGTGTAACGGCTCTATCGGGCCGATTCTGGCGTTATTTATCAAGTCGATGGCGCCGGATAGTAACAACATCGCGTTTCTTGCGGGGATGATTGCCGCCGTACCGGGGATTTCGGCGTTGATTTCCGCGCCTCGGCTGGGGAAACTCGGCGATCGCATCGGGACGTCGCGTATTCTGCTGGCGACGTTATGTTGCGCGGTGGTGATGTTCTTTGCGATGTCGTTCGTGACTTCGCCGCTGCAGCTCGGGGTATTGCGCTTCCTGCTGGGCTTTGCCGACGGCGCGATGTTACCGGCGGTCCAGACGCTGCTCTTGAAATACTGCAGCGATAACGTCACCGGGCGTATTTTCGGTTATAACCAGTCATTTATGTATCTGGGTAATGTCGCCGGGCCGCTCATTGGCGCTTCGGTCTCGGCAATGGCGGGTTTCCGTTGGGTGTTTATTGCCACTGCGTTGATTGTCCTGATTAATATCTGGCAACTGGCGATTATGTTACGCCGAAGCCGCCGCGCGGCCGTTTAAATAAAAATATTGGGCGCTCATAATGGCGCCTTATATTAATCAGCTGATATAGCTATTAACCATTACCTTTAGTTATCCTTAAATAGTGCGACGTATATTCCATTTTATTATTTACTATTAAATTTGGTTATAGAATTATCTTTTAGCTATTAATTATAGGAGCATTCCCTTTGTTGCCTGGCGGTAATAAAAACGTTTCGCTGAATATTATTGCAGGAATAACCCTATTATTTGAAAATAATTCTGGTATCGATATGCCGATGTATGACATAACTAGGCCATTATGGATGTTGCTTAAGGATAATGCGTAATGAAAAATCTCATTGCTGAGCTGTTGGTCAATCTGGCGCAAAAAGAAGAAGAGGCAAAAGAGCTGACGGTACAGGTTGAGGCGCTGGAAATTGTCGTCACCGCGTTGCTGCGCCATATGGCTGAGGATGCACAGCAACGTTTGATTCAGGATATCGAAACCGCCATGGAGCAGGTCAAGCCCGGGCCGCTGGTGGACGACCGTGACACCCAGCTTCTGCAGCAATATATAAAAAAGCTGCTCCGGCATCCTCGTAACTAATCATGTGACCAGTAAGGATGCTGTCATTTTTCTGTCACACCACTTTTATAAAGTCTCCCTCGTTTTGTTTTTTAAGTATTTTTTACATGGAGACGACAAAGTGAAATTATCTGCCCTCTTTATTGCCCTGTTACCGCTGCTGGCTCCCCCGGTTATTCATGCACAAACAACTTCTTCTCCGGTGCTGGAAAATCGCGCGGCGCAGGGCGATATCACGACCCCAGGCGGGGCGCGCCGTTTAACGGGCGATCAGACCGAAGCGCTGCGCGCTTCGTTAATCAATAAGCCGGCGAAAAATATTATTTTGCTCATTGGCGATGGCATGGGTGATTCAGAAATTACCGCCGCACGAAATTATGCCGAAGGCGCCGGCGGTTTCTTTAAAGGTATTGATGCCCTGCCGCTGACGGGCCAATACACCCATTATTCTCTGGATAAAAAAACCGGCAAGCCGGATTACGTGACTGATTCCGCCGCTTCGGCAACCGCGTGGACCACCGGCGTGAAAAGCTATAACGGCGCGCTGGGCGTTGATATCCACGAAAAAGATCATCAGACCATCCTTGAGCTGGCGAAAGCCGCGGGTCTTGCCACCGGCAATGTCTCGACTGCTGAACTGCAGGATGCGACGCCGGCGGCGCAGGTGGCCCATGTGACCTCGCGTAAATGCTATGGCCCTAGCGTGACCAGCGAAAAATGCGCCAGCAACGCGCTGGAAAAAGGCGGCAAGGGCTCTATCACCGAACAACTGCTGAATGCCCGTCCGGATGTCTCTTTAGGCGGCGGGGCGAAGACCTTTGCTGAAACGGCGACCGCAGGGGAGTGGCAGGGGAAAACCCTGCATGAGCAGGCGGTCGCTCGCGGCTATCAGATTGTGACCGACGCCGCTTCACTCGCCGCTATCAGCGAAGCAAATCAGGGTAAACCACTGCTCGGTCTGTTCTCCGACGGCAATATGCCGGTGCGGTGGGAAGGCCCGAAAGCCTCTTATCACGGCAATATCGACAAACCGCCGGTAACCTGTACCCCAAATCCGAAACGCGATGCTTCCGTACCGACGCTGGCGCAGATGACCGAAAAAGCGATTGATCTCCTTAGCCGCAACGAGAAAGGTTTCTTCCTGCAGGTTGAGGGGGCGTCTATCGATAAACAGGACCACGCGGCAAACCCTTGCGGCCAGATTGGCGAAACCGTCGACCTCGATGAAGCGGTACAGAAAGCGCTGGAGTTTGCCAAAAAAGAGGGTAATACCCTGGTGATCGTCACCGCCGATCACGCCCACTCCAGCCAGATTATCCCGGCAGACACGAAAGCGCCGGGCCTGACCCAGGCGCTGACGACCAAAGATGGCGCGGTAATGGTGATGAGCTATGGCAACTCTGAAGAAGAGTCGATGGAACACACCGGCACCCAACTGCGTATTGCCGCCTATGGCCCGCATGCGGGCAACGTGGTGGGTCTCACCGACCAGACCGATCTGTTTTACACCATGAAAGACGCGCTGGGCCTGAAATAACCCGCGGCCGGTAATGAATTTACGTTACCGGCTGGTTTTTTTGCTGATAGCGACCAGACTTACAGGGATCCACTAACAGAGGGATGGTGTGATGAAAATAACATTTCTGGTAACCCTACTTTTTGGTTTGGTCTTTGTTGCCGCGGTAAGTGCCGCAGATAAAACGTTAACGCCTCAGCAGCAGAAAATGAGCGCATGTAATACCGAAGCGGCGTCAAAGTCGCTGAAGGGTGATGAACGTAAAACCTTTATGAGCAATTGCCTGAAGAAAGATGCGCCAGCGGCCGGCAAGACGCTGACGCCTCAACAGCAGAAGATGAGCGCCTGCAGCAAAGAAGCGTCGTCGAAATCGCTGAAGGGTGACGATCGTAATAAGTTTATGAGTACCTGTTTGAAGAAATAAGCATGTCGGGTGGGGCGGTGGCGCCTCACCCGTAGTCTCTTTCAGGATTATCAGGAGCGGCTCAGTTGCTCTGATTTTTCCATACACTTCGCCATCGCTTCGATAACGGCGGAACGGAAACCTTTCTCTTCCAGTACGCGAACCGCTTCAATGGTGGTGCCGCCTGGCGAGCAGACCATATCTTTCAGCGCGCCCGGATGTTCGCCGCTTTCCAGCACCATCTTCGCTGACCCCATCACCGCCTGCGCGGCGAATTTGTAGGCCTGCGCGCGCGGCATACCGCCGAGAACGGCGGCATCGGCCATGGCTTCGATAAACATAAAGACGTAAGCCGGCGCGGAACCGCTGACGCCAACCACCGGATGAATCATCGGTTCGGCGATGGTTTCCGCCTGGCCGAAGCAGCGGAAAATGGTTAATACCTCGGCGATCTCCTCCGTGCTGACCAGCGCGTTTGGCGTCACGGAGGTCATCCCGGCGTTCACCAACGACGGGGTGTTTGGCATGGCGCGAATAATTTTGCGATCGTGGCCCAGCGCGCGCGCCAGCTGATCCAGCGTGACGCCCGCGGCTATCGAGACCACCAGCGAATCTTTGTTCAGACTGGAAGCGATATCGCTTAACACCTTGGTCATGATCCCCGGCTTCACCGCGCCGAAGACGATATCGGCGACCTGAGCGACTTCCTGCGCGCTTTCCGCCGCATTAATACCGTACTGGTCATGCAGGGCGGCAACTTTGTCCGGCGATGGGGTATAGACCCAAATTTGCGCCGGTTGCACTTGTCCGCTGGCGATCAGGCCGCCGAGAATGGCTTTACCCATGTTGCCGCAGCCGATAAAGCCAATTTTCTTATCCATTACCTTTCCCCTCTGCATTTTTCGTTACGATCTCACTAGCTTATCATCCTGGCGCTTTTCTGGGGGAGAAAAGCAGGCGACAATGTCGCAACCTTTGCCGACGACAGGAGCCGAAATGGCGATTTGGGTAGATGCGGACGCGTGTCCGAATGTCATTAAAGAAATTTTGTTCCGCGCCGCCGAACGCACGCAGACGCCGCTGACGTTGGTCGCCAACCAGTCGCTGCGGGTTCCGCCGTCGCGCTACGTCCGCGCGCTACGGGTGGCGCAGGGTTTTGATGTTGCCGATAACGAGATTGTCCGTCTCTGTGAACCGGGCGATTTGGTGATCACCGCTGACATCCCGCTGGCGGCGGAAGTGCTGGCGAAAGGAGGTGCGGCGTTGAATCCGCGCGGCGAGCGCTACAGTGAGGAGACTATTCGCGAGCGCCTGACGATGCGTGATTTTATGGAGACGATGCGGGCCAGCGGCGTACAGACCGGCGGCCCGGATAGTTTATCGCAGCGCGATCGGCAGTTATTCGCCGCCGAGTTGGAGAAGTGGCTGCTTGCGGTTAAACGCCAGCAGGATTAAACCCAGCTGTCATCATCGCTACCGAAATCATCGTCATTGCCGAAGCCGGCGTCGAAATCGGAGTCGAAGGTATTATTGTCCGCCAGGAAAGGGTCGTCCTGCTGGCGGAACGGATCCTCGGCGGCGTTATTATCCAGCGCCGGGCTGACATCTTGTTGCTGCTGCGGCTGCTGTTCATCGATGATGTTCACAATCTCCTGCGGATGTGAACCACTGAACATATTGGTCAGCATATTGCCCAGCACCACGCCGCCTGCCACCCCGGCCGCGGTTTGTAGTGCGCCCGCCATAAAGCCGCCGCCGCTGCGGCCTGCCGCCTGCGGGGCATAGTTTTGCTGTGGCGCATACTGCGGTTGAGGGTTATTCGTCTGCGGGCGGCCATATTGCTCGGCTCCTGGAATCGGATCGGCGCCGCGGGACTGGCCGCCACCGAACAGGCCCGACAGGAAACCGCCGCTGCTCGGTTTTGCCGCCTGCAGCTGGCTAACCTGCGCCTCCAGCGCCTGAATGCGGTCGTTAAGCTGTTTGATAGCCGCTTCCTGAATCAGGATAGTTTGCGCCATATAGTATGGGGCCGCCGGCTGTTGGGTTACGTGCTGGGCAATCCGCTCCTCGGCGCTGGCGTCGCGCGATGCGCTGTGCGTCTCGGCCTCTTTTAAACGGGAAAACAGGCCATCAATAAGGCGTTGTTCTTCAGATTGCATGATACATTCCTCTGTCACACGGGTCATTTACCGTCAGAGTGCGACGGTCTGCCGGTGTTGTAAATATGTTGCAGCGTAAAGCTGTGCAGAAATGTGTTACCGTTTACGGCAAACGATGGATAAAAAATAATCCTTCGCCTTTAAGTAAAGCTGGCATAACACTAAATGCAATGATAAGTTTACATGCGGAATCCATTCAAACTCTGTGGTAAATAGGGTTCCCTAAAAAATGTAACGATTATTTTACGGTTATCGTGGCAGACATTTGCAGGTATCATGGCGTACTTTTCGCCTTTATTTCTCCGCGACACGCGGAACCAGGGGGTCTTCGGTAATGACACAACCAATTTTTCTCATCGGGCCGCGAGGCTGCGGTAAAACGACGATCGGCCATGCCCTGGCGTGCGCGCTGCATTTCCAGTTTTCCGATACCGATCATCGTTTACAGGCCCATGAGAAACGCACGGTAGCGGAAATCGTGCAGAAAGAGGGCTGGGAGCGCTTTCGTGAACTGGAGACGCTGTCGCTGAAGGCCGTTACGCTGCCGGATACGGTGATTGCGACCGGCGGAGGAATTATTCTCGCTGAACGCAATCGTCTGTATATGCGTGAAAATGGCATTGTGATTTATCTGCAGGCTTCTGTTAACGCCTTGATTGAGCGGCTGGAAGCTTATCCGCAGGCGGAACAACGCCCAACGCTGACCGGTAAGCCTGTCCGTGAGGAAGTCGGCGAAGTGCTGGCGCAACGGGAAGCCCTGTACCGCGAAACCGCCCATCATACCGTAGACGCCACCGCGACGCCGGATGCGGTGGTTGAACAGATTATGACCATGCTGTGCGATGTGACGGTAAGTTAGGATTTTACCTGGGTCAGGGAAGAAAGCGGGGCCTATACTTAATTGTTCTGACAGCCGAAAAAGGAAGAACAATGCCAAACAGACCTCCTTATCCGAGACAAGCCCGCGTTGTCGCCGTTGAAAAAGGCGCCGCGGGTCAGACGGTCACCTGGTATCAGCTGCGTGCGGATTACCCGACACCCGATTCGCTGATCAGCGAGCATCCCTCCGAGCAGGAAGCGTTAGACGCCAAACGGCGTTACGAAGATCCCGAGAAAACCTAATCCCCCGGCCCGGTTTGCGTCATGAAGATGGCAATACCGGGCCCAGCTCACATTTTTAATTCATCAATGGTACTAATGAATACCTAACACACGGATTTTTCAGGAGCGACTCTGAAGCTTCTGGAATCTTTACATTCCGCAGCGGCGCTGAGCTGCTACGCTTCTCGACGGTTGATTTTTACTCACCAGGGGGGCGGATGTCGTGTGTGAAAAGCCTGTGTTGAAGCAGTGGTAGTGAAAAGGTACATGATATGAGTGCAACGATGGCAATTTTGACCATTGGCGTGGCGCCGGTGGCGGAAGTTTTGCCGCTGTTAACCGAACATATCAGGGAAGAGCAGATCACCCATATTAGCCTGTTAGGTAAAATGACGCGTGAAGACGTTATGGAAGATTATGCCGTGGAATCCGGCGACCAGGGGCTGCTGACCTTACTTAATGATAACCAACTGGTGGAAGTCTCCCGCCAAAAGGTGGAGCGCGATCTGCGCTGCGTTATCGAGATGCTGGATCGGCAGGAATATGATGTCATTCTTCTTCTCAGTTCCGAACAGTTGAGCGGCCTGGCGACGCACAACGCTATCCTTCTTGAGCCTGAACGGATTATTCCGCCGCTGGTGGCCTCGATCGTCGATGGCCATCAGGTGGGCGTGATTGTACCCGTTGAAGAAGTCTTGCCTCTACAGCGGCAAAAGTGGCTCACTTTAGAAAATACGCCTTATTATGCGCTGGCGAACCCGATGGGCGGCAGCGACAGCGATCTGCTGGATGCAGGAAGAGGTTTAGTCGAACAGGGGGCGGATGTACTGGTGCTCGACTGTCTTGGCTATCATCAGCATCACCGCGACGTATTACAAAAGGCGCTGGATGTCCCGGTATTATTGTCAAATGTGCTGGTTTCGCGACTGGCGGCAGAACTATTAGTTTAACCCGACGTTATCGATTAATTTTGCGTGACAGGGGCAAGGAGCGCCCCCTATATTGAAGCTTCAACCAACGATGATAAGGTCTTGTTTATGCTTCAAAGCAATGAGTATTTTTCAGGGAAAGTGAAATCTATCGGCTTCACCAGCAGCAGTACCGGCCGCGCCAGCGTTGGGGTGATGGCAGAGGGTGAATACGCCTTTGGCACCGCCCAGCCGGAAGAGATGACCGTGGTCAGCGGTGCGCTGAACGTGCTGTTGCCGGGTGAAACTGAATGGAAAGTTTACGCGGCAGGCGAAGTGTTTAACGTGCCGGGTAATAGCGAATTCCACCTGCAGGTGGCGGAACCGACTTCCTACCTGTGCCGTTATCTGTAATTTAAGCGCCTTCCTGCCGCGTCCACTTTCCGGGCCCGGCAGGAAGGTGGCGCGTTAGCGCTGGGCTTCGCCGCCCAGTCCTTCAACCAGGCTTTGAATCAATGCCGCCAGTTCGCCGGTCATCAAGATAAAGTCGGCGTCAAAACGCTGCGCAAAATCTTCGCGGTCAATATCTTCATTCTGGTCACGTAATTCGTCGCAGAACTTCAGACGTTTAATCGATGCGTCGTCGCAGATCACAAACTGGATACGCTGCTGCCAGTCGAGCGCCAGTTTGGTGACCACTTTACCCGCTTCGATATGTACGGCGATCTCATCGCTCACCAGATCCTGTTTCTTCGCGCGGATCACGCCGCCATCTTCCAGCATCGCTTTCAATTCGGCTTCGTCAAGCAGCTGGAAGCCCTGAGCCACGCTACCGGAGCGCACCCATTCGGTCAGCGTCAGCTCGATCGGATTTTCCAGCGTCAGCGGCACTACAGGCAGCGAGCCCAGCGTTTTACGCAGCAGCGCCAGCGTATCTTCCGCTTTCTTCGCGCTAGCGCAGTCCACCATGATCAGGCCGTTGACGGTATCGATCCACATCATCGTCTGGCTGAAGCGGCTAAAGGCGCGCGGCAGCAGCGAGTGTAGAACTTCATCTTTCAGCGAGTCTTTTTCCGTTTTCTTCAGCTTGCGGCCCTGATCGGCTTCGAGCTTGAGGATCTTTGCTTCCAGCGCCTGTTTGATCACCGGCGACGGCAGGATCTTTTCTTCTTTACGGGCGCAGATAACGATCTGGCCGTTTGCCGTATGCGTCAGCGCGTCGCTGTGCGATCCCATCGGCGATACCCAACCGGTTTTCGCCATATCCTGGCTGCCACAAGGGGTAAATGTCAGCTCGGCCAGCTGTTTTTCCATCTCTTCGGCGCGCAATTCGATATCGCGGCTCAGACGGTAAACCATTAAATTTTTGAACCACAGCATGATAATTTCCACGGCTTTGTCGTTAAATCAGGCGGGCATGATAGCGAATTGTCGCTATGCTTGCATTGTTAATCGGGGTGAGGAGCAGACTGTGCGTATTGGTATTGATTTAGGTGGAACAAAAACAGAAGTCATCGCCCTGAGTGAGCAGGGCCAGCAGTTATTTCGCCACCGCTTGCCAACCCCGAGGGAGGATTATCGCCAGACTATCGAGACGATTGCCTCGCTGGTGGAGATGGCCGAGCAGGCGACCGGGCAGCGCGGCACCGTCGGTATGGGCATCCCCGGCTCGATTTCGCCGTATAGCGGGGTGGTGAAAAACGCCAACTCGACCTGGCTGAACGGCCAGCCCTTCGATAAAGATCTCAGCCTGCGCCTCAATCGTGAGGTCCGGCTTGCCAACGACGCCAACTGCCTGGCGGTTTCGGAGGCGGTCGATGGCGCGGCCGCGGGGGCGCAAACCGTGTTTGCGGTCATTATCGGTACCGGCTGCGGCGCGGGGGTGGCGTTGAACGGGCGCGCGCATATCGGCGGCAATGGCACTGCCGGCGAATGGGGGCACAACCCGCTGCCGTGGATGGATGAAGATGAGCTGCGCTATCGTCAGCAAGTGCCTTGTTACTGCGGCAAGCAGGGGTGTATTGAAACCTTTATTTCCGGCACCGGTTTCGCCACCGACTATCAGCGGCTGAGCGGAAACCCGTTAACCGGCAGCGAGATTATGCGCCTGGTGGGTGAAGGTGACGAAAAGGCCGAACTGGCGCTTAGCCGCTACGAGCAGCGGCTGGCGAAATCGCTGGCGCATGTGGTGAATATCCTCGACCCGGATGTCATTGTGTTAGGCGGCGGGATGAGCAATGTCGAACGCCTGTATCAAACGGTACCGGGGCTGGTGAAGCAGTGGGTGTTCGGTGGAGAATGCGAGACGCCGATTCGCCGGGCGATGCACGGCGATTCCAGCGGCGTACGCGGCGCGGCATGGCTGTGGCCGCTGTGATCTCATTCCCTCTCCCCTGTGGGGAGAGGGTTAGGATGAGGGGAAGACTTCACTCCACCGCAAACGCTTTATCCAACCGGCTGTATCCCAGACCGTTTATCTTTTTCACTTTAATCTGCACCGGGATGCGCTCTTTCATCGCCTCGACGTGGCTAATCACGCCAATCACTTTGCCGCTGGCGTTAAGCGCGTCGAGCGCATCCAGCGCGGTATCCAGCGTTTCGCTATCGAGGGTGCCGAATCCTTCATCAAGGAATAGCGAATCAATCCGCGTTTTATGGCTCACCAGGTCAGATAGCGCCAGCGCCAGCGCGAGGCTCACAAGGAAGCTTTCGCCGCCGGAAAGCGTGCGGGTATCGCGCACCGCGTCGGCCTGCCAGGTGTCCACCACTTCCAGCTCCAGCGCCTCGCTGGCTTTACGTTGCAGCAAATAGCGGCCATGCAGGCGGTTGAGCTGCTGGTTAGCGAGCCACACCAGATTATCCAGCGTCAGCCCTTGGGCGAATTTACGGAACTTATCGCCTTCTTTTGAACCGATGAGCGCATTCAGCCAGGCCCAGTCTTCGACCTGCTGCGCGGCTTGTTCCATCTGCTGACGTAATGATTGCTGGCGCTGTTGGTTATCGCTGTTTTGCTTCAACTGCTGGCGGATCTCACCCTGACGGGCGCTGTTTTCCCGCAACTGGCGTGCCAGTTGCTCCAGCCTATTCTCTAGCTGCTCCAGCGGCTGGTTAATATCAATATCGGCGGGCGGCTGTTGCTGATGGCGTTCAAGCGACGTCTGCGCCCGCAGGGCCAGCGTTTGGTTCTGCTGAACTTCTTTTTCCAGCGTCTGCTTGAGTTGTTCCAGCCGCTGGCGGGTTGCCTCGTCAAGCAAAGCGGCAAGAAAGGCCGCTTGGTCGGCAAACGGGCTGGCGGCCAGCGCGGCAGTAAACTGCTTTTCGCTTTCCTTCACCTGTGCCTGCTGCTGGCTTTCTTGCTGGCCCAGCGTTTGCCACTGGCTCTGTAGCGCCAGGCAATCATCATGCACCTGCCGCCAGCCCTCCAGCGGCGCGGGATCCGCGGCTTCCGTTGACTCAGGCAGGGTTTCCAGCAGCGGCGTTAGCTGCTGGCGCTGTTCCTGCAGCGCGGCGGCTTCATTTTGTTTCGCCTGCCAGCCGCGGGTTTCGGCTTCACGCTGGGCCAGCCAGTCGTTAGCCTCCGCGGCAGGCGGCAGCGCCAGGGTATAAACGTCCAGCTCCGCCTGCAGCGCGCGACGGCGCTGTTCGAGATCCTGCTGTAACTGCTGCAGCTGCAGCTGGCTCTCCTGCTGTTGCGCCTGCCAGGCCAGCCGTTGTTGATGCTGATACAGCTGCTGTTCATGCTGCTGTTGGCTATCCAGCCAGCCAGCAATATCATCCTGCGGCGTCAGCGTAATCGCTAATTCCGCGAGGGTGGCTTGCCATTGAGAGGTGAGCGCTTGCTCCTGCTGCAGAAGCGATGTTTTCTCGTCAGCGTCTTTTTGCTGTTGTTTAAGCAGCGCTTCAAGCTGGCCGCGCAGCTGCGCGCCTTCTTCCGCCAGCTGTCGCACGTCACGCTCCAGCGCGTCGCGGCGAGTTTGGTTGATGCCGGGTACCAGCGCCTGGTATTCCGCGACCGCCGGATGATGTTCAGAACCGCACAGTGGACAAGGCGCGCCCGGCTGCAGGCGGGCGCGCTCGGCTTCCAGCCCGGCGATACGCGCTTCCAGTTCGCAGATGGCTTTTACATCGCTGAGCTGTTGATTTTTTTCCTTCCACGCCTGACGACGCTGTTGTAGCGCGGCTTCAAGCTTCTCTTTTTCCTGCTGTGAGGCGTTTTCCGCGCTCTGTAGCTGCCGCAGACGCAGGAACAGCGGCTGCAGCTGGCGATGGAGGGTTGAGAGCTGCTGGCGCAGCGGGCGGGCGGCGGCATGCTGTGTCAGCTCGCGGCTGACCTGCTGCGCATCGAGGGTTAGCGCGGTGGCCGGCAATTCGCCGAGCTTACGGCTGGCATCCTGCAGGCGCTGTTGTAGCGTCAACTCTTGCTGAGCGTCGCGGTTAAGCTGCTGGAAGGTGGCTTTCCAGCCTGCCAGCGCCGTGCTCCACTGCTGGAATCGCTCGTGCGCTTTAAGCCACTCATTTAACGATTGCTGGCTGGATTCTAGTTGAGCCAGACGTTGTTGGGCAGCCAGGCGGATCCCGGCGCGACGGCGCAGGCTGTGCTGTAAGCGAGTATTTACTTCCTCAACCTGACGGCGAGTTTGCGCCAGCGCGCTACTGTGTTCCTGCAGCCGCGACCATAATGGACGCAGTTGCTCTGCCGGCTGCGCGGTTTGTAGAGCCGCCAGCTGCGGCGCGGCGGCTTCCTGCGCCAGCAGCGCCTGCTGTAAAGCGGCCTGCGCCTGGGTGGCTTCCGCGTTTAGCTCCTGACGGCGGCGCAGCCACTGTAGGCCATTTTGCTGGCGGGTCTGTTCGGCAAGTTGCTGCTGTTCTTCAGCAGTAAGTACTTGCAAACTTTGCTGTAACGCCTGCTGCTGCTCATCATTTAACAGTACGACGCCGGAGGCCTGCGCCTGCAGCTTTTCCAGCTCAATGCGGGCGAGTTTATGTTTTTCAAAGACCTGCGCGGAAATTTGCCCGTAAATTTCAGTCCCGGTCAGCTCTTCCAGCAGCTCGGCGCGCTCTTTCGGTTTGGCATTGAGGAAAGCGGCAAATTGCCCCTGCGAAAGCAGCATTGAGCGGGTAAAGCGCCCATAGTCGAGGCCGGTAATTGATGCCGTCAGCTCCAGTTTGTCTTTGACCTTGTCGGCAAGAATTTTCCCGTCGTCGCAGCGCGCCAGCTCAACGCGCGGCGCCTGTAGATTGCCATCCGGCTGGTTGCGGGCGCGGTTCTGGCTCCAGAAGGCGCGATAGGCGGTGCCCCGGACCTCAAATTCAACTTCCGCCAGGCACTCGGCGGTGTCGCGGGTCATCAGATCGTTTTGCGATTGCGATACGCTGCTCAGGCGCGGCGTTTCGTGGTACAGCGCGAGACAGATGGCATCTAACAGGGTGGTTTTCCCGGCGCCGGTCGGCCCGGTAATCGCGAATAACCCATTGCTGGCGAACGGTTCAGTGGTAAAGTCGATTTTCCATTCGCCTTTCAGCGAGTTAAGGTTTTTCAGGCGTAGGCTCAGGATTCTCACAGGTGTTCCTCACCGTTCAGGCTATGCAGCGTTTCCGTAAACAGTTGCTCCAGCCTCTGCTGTTGCGGAGCATCAAGGGTTTCCAGCGCCAGGCGGCGGGCAAACACCTCTTCCACCTGCAGTTCGCTCAGCGTTTCCCGCTGAACGCCGGCCAGAATGCGTTCACGCTGGGCGCGACTGCGGCGCACCAGCAGCACTTCCACCGGCAGCGATTCGGTCTGCTGCTGAATTTTTCTTTGGATATCGTGCAGGTATTCATCGCTGGTGATTTCGATATCCAGCCAGACCGGCGGCTGCTGCGCGCTATCCTGCCACTGCTGAAGCTGTTCGCTGATGCTGGCGAAATCGCCTTTCAGTACCGCCAGCGGCTGGGTGATCGGCACCGGCAGCAGCGTCACCTCGCTGAGCTTGCCCTCGTTGAATGAGACCAGATTAACGCTTTTGTTTTTTCCGGTTTCATCAAAACTCAGCGGCAGCGGCGAACCGCTGTAGCGAATATGCTCGCAGCCGCCGACCATCTGGGCGCGATGAATATGACCGAGCGCGATGTAATCGGCGGGCGGGAAGCGATTGGCCGGGAAGGCGTCGAGGGTACCGATATAGATTTCACGCACCGCGTCGCTTTTGCTGGCGCCGACGGTGGTGAGGTGGCCGCTGGCAATGATCGGTAATGCCCGTTCGCCGCGCAGATCGCAGGCCTGCTGATATTGCTGCTGATAGTAGTCGCTGATGGCGGTGAGCAACTGCTGCTGTTTTTCGCCGCTGGAGTGGCCAGCCTGGCTGACCACCAGTTCGCGCGGGCGCAAAAACGGCACCGGGCAGAAGACCGCGCCGGGCGCGCCGTCGCGCCGCGGCAAGATAAAGGGCGCGTGGCCGGCGTTGGCGACCACGGTGGTTTTCAGGAAGGCGAGAATTTCGCGCGACTCGTTTAACGTCGCTACCGAATCGTGGTTGCCCGCCAGCACCACCAACTGGCAGCCGGTTTGCTGCAGTTGAACGACAAAACGGTTATACAGTTCGCGGGCGTAGCTCGGCGGAGAGCCGGTATCAAAAATATCGCCAGCGACGATAATGGCATCCACCTCGTGTTCCTGCGCGCGCGCCAGCAGCCAGTCGAGAAAGGCGGCGTGTTCGTCCGCGCGGCTTTTGCTGTAGAAGTTCTGGCCGAGATGCCAGTCGGAGGTATGAAGGATGCGCATAAAAATTCCGTTGCGATAAAAGCCAGGCGGCCATTATAACGTCGATCCCGCCGCCCGTATTCCTTTTGCCATATTACCGCGAGACTGGATGCGTTAAGTGCGTGTCATCATTCAAAATCCGCATTCATCAGACGGTCATTTTTTCATAAATCTGTCACAAATCTGACGCATAATGGCCGCGCACTTCTATACTGATGGCTAAAAAACACAGGGTAAATAATGGCGAGAAGAATTCTGGTCGTTGAAGATGAAGCTCCAATCCGCGAAATGGTCTGCTTTGTTCTGGAGCAAAACGGCTTTCAGCCCGTCGAGGCGGAAGATTTTGACAGTGCGGTGAATCAACTCAATGAACCCTGGCCCGATTTGATTCTCCTTGACTGGATGTTGCCGGGCGGATCGGGGCTACAGTTTATTAAACAGCTTAAGCGCGAAGCGATGACCCGCGATATTCCGGTGGTGATGCTGACGGCGCGCGGCGAAGAAGAAGATCGCGTTCGCGGTCTGGAAACCGGTGCGGATGATTACATTACCAAACCGTTTTCGCCGAAGGAGCTGGTGGCGCGAATTAAGGCGGTGATGCGGCGTATTTCGCCAATGGCGGTCGAAGAGGTGATTGAGATGCAGGGGCTGAGCCTGGATCCCTCCTCGCATCGCGTCATGACCGGTGAAAACCCGCTGGATATGGGGCCGACCGAGTTTAAATTATTACACTTCTTTATGACCCACCCGGAACGCGTATACAGCCGTGAACAGCTGCTGAATCACGTTTGGGGAACCAACGTTTACGTTGAAGACCGGACGGTGGATGTGCATATTCGCCGCCTGCGCAAAGCGCTGGAACATAGCGGCCATGACCGGATGGTACAGACGGTTCGCGGCACGGGATATCGTTTCTCCGCCCGTTTCTGAATTTTGACAGGAGTGTGACCCGTGCTGGAACGGCTGTCATGGAAAAGGCTGGCGCTTGAGCTTTTCTTATGTTGTATCCCGGCCCTGATCCTCGGGGCGTTTTTCGGTCATCTGCCGTGGTTTTTACTGGCGGCGGTGACCGGATTGCTTATTTGGCATTTCTGGAATTTGTTACGTCTGTCGTGGTGGCTGTGGGTCGATCGCAGTATGACGCCGCCGCCGGGAAGCGGCAGTTGGGAACCGCTGCTGTATGGTCTGCATCAAATGCAGATGCGTAATAAAAAACGTCGTCGCGAACTGGGAAGCCTCATCAAGCGCTTTCGCAGCGGGGCGGAGTCCTTACCCGATGCGGTGGTGCTGACCACCGAAGAGGGCGCCATCTTCTGGTGTAATGGCCTGGCGCAACAAATCCTTAATCTACGCTGGCCGGACGATAGCGGGCAGAATATCCTCAACCTGCTGCGCTACCCAGAGTTTGCTAACTATCTGAAAAACCGTGATTTCACCAAGCCCCTTAATCTGGTGCTCAATAACGCCCGTCATCTGGAAATTCGCGTGATGCCTTATAGCGATAAACAGTGGTTGATGGTGGCGCGCGATGTCACGCAAATGCACCAGCTGGAAGGCGCGCGGCGCAACTTTTTCGCCAACGTCAGCCACGAGCTGCGCACGCCGCTCACCGTACTGCAGGGTTATCTCGAGATGATGCAGGAGCAGGTGCTGGAAGGGCCGACGCGGGAAAAAGCGCTGCACACCATGCGTGAGCAAACGCAGCGGATGGAAGGGTTGGTGAAGCAGTTGCTGACGCTCTCGCGTATTGAAGCCGCGCCGGTGCTGGCGATGAATGATAAAATCGACGTCCCGATGATGCTGCGGGTGGTTGAGCGCGAGGCGCAAACCCTCAGCCAGGGTAAGCATCAGTTGCACTTTAGCGTCGACGAAACGCTCCAGGTGATGGGCAACGAAGAGCAGTTGCGCAGTGCGATTTCCAATCTGGTGTACAACGCCGTTAACCATACGCCAGCGGGAACTGAGATTCACGTCAGCTGGCAGCGGGCGCCACACGGCGCGCTGTTTAGCGTTGAGGACAACGGCCCTGGCATCGGGCCTGAACATCTCCCCCGGTTGACCGAGCGGTTCTACCGCGTCGACAAGGCGCGCTCCCGGCAAACCGGCGGCAGCGGTTTAGGGCTGGCTATTGTGAAACATGCGGTTAGCCATCACGAAAGCCGGCTGGAAATCGAAAGTACGGTCGGGAAGGGAACGCGCTTTAGCTTCCTGTTGCCGGAACGTTTAATTGCCAAAAATGTCGCCTGACGCGGCGTCTGTCAGCTTTCCTTGCCAATGACCGGCTTCGGCTGGTCATTTTCATTTGCAGTCAACTTTTCGTTGCGTATTAAACGAACGCCTGGTTATTTATTGTTCGCATGATTAGCCACGCGTTTTGCGTCGTTATGGTTAATTAATCCAGGTTCAAAATCATAGTTAGCATAATCATCTGGTTTTACGATCCCACCTTGCTTTAAAACGTTATAAGCGTTTAAATTGCCCCCTATGCAGTCCCGGTAAGACTGCTTTTGCGTGGTAATTCAAAAAACAATTCTTTTCCACGCCGCTTCGAGAGCATATCTCGCTGAGTTTACAGGCAATGGCCGCTGTATCATCCCGAAAGGAAGGCACGGTATTTTTCCGTTTTTTACAACACCACATCCACAGGCAGTAATGAATTTATGACCCATCAGTTAAAATCTCGCGACATCATCGCGCTGGGCTTTATGACCTTCGCGCTGTTCGTTGGCGCAGGCAACATTATCTTCCCTCCGATGGTTGGCTTACAGGCCGGCGAACACGTCTGGACCGCAGCCATTGGCTTCCTGATTACCGCCGTGGGTTTGCCGGTGCTAACGGTAGTCGCGCTGGCGAAAGTCGGCGGCGGCGTTGAGCGTCTGAGCTCGCCAATCGGCAAAGTTGCGGGCATTCTGTTGGCCGTGGTGTGCTACCTGGCGGTTGGGCCGCTGTTCGCGACCCCGCGTACCGCAACCGTTTCATTTGAAGTGGGGATTGCTCCACTGACCGGCGACGGCGCGCTGCCGCTGCTTATCTATAGCGTTATCTATTTCGCGCTGGTGATCCTGGTTTCCCTCTATCCGGGCAAACTGCTGGATACCGTCGGCAATTTCCTGGCGCCGCTGAAAATTATCGCCCTGGTCGTGCTCGCGGTGGCCGCGGTTATCTGGCCGGCTGGCCCGATTAGCGACGCGATGGAAGCCTATCGTACCGCGCCGTTCTCTAATGGTTTCGTCAATGGCTATCTGACCATGGACACGCTGGGGGCGATGGTCTTCGGTATCGTTATCGTCAATGCCGCGCGTTCCCGCGGCGTTAGCGAAGCCCGATTGCTGACTCGCTACACCGTCTGGGCTGGTCTGATGGCCGGCGTGGGCCTGACGCTGCTGTACCTGGCGCTGTTCCGCCTGGGTTCCGATAGCGCGACGCTGGTCGATCAGTCGGCAAACGGCGCGGCTATTCTGCACTCCTACGTGCAGCATACCTTCGGCGGCGCGGGCAGCTTCCTGCTGGCGGCATTGATATTTATCGCCTGTCTGGTCACCGCGGTTGGCCTGACCTGCGCCTGCGCTGAGTTCTTCGCGCAGTATCTGCCGCTGTCGTATCGTTCGCTGGTGTTTATTCTCGGCCTGTTCTCCATGGCGGTTTCTAACCTGGGGCTCAGCCATCTGATTCAGATCTCGATTCCGGTGTTAACCGCTATTTATCCGCCGTGTATCGCACTGGTGGTATTAAGCTTTACCCGCGGTTGGTGGCATAATTCCTCCCGCGTTATCGCGCCGGCAATGTTTATCAGCCTGATGTTTGGTATCATTGACGGTGTTAAAGCATCGGCGTTCGCAGATATCCTGCCGCAATGGACCGCGAGCCTGCCGCTGGCAGCGCAAGGTCTGGCATGGTTGCTGCCAACCGCGGTGATGGCTGTGCTGGCCGCGATCATCGATCGCGCAGCGGGTAGCCCGGTGGTCTCAAAAGCCCACTAACCGACGCTTTACGCAGGTGTTTAACCACGGGACTTAAGGTCCCGTGGTTTTTTGTTTTTTTGGTCATTCCCTTTTGCGTTTTGCCCCCGCAAAGCACAAACGAGAAAAACGGCATGGAACACGATGGAAAGTAGTAACAAGCTTAAGCGCGGGCTAAGTACCCGGCACATTCGCTTTATGGCCCTTGGTTCCGCTATTGGTACCGGCCTGTTCTATGGTTCGGCAGACGCCATTAAAATGGCGGGGCCGAGCGTATTGTTGGCATACATTATCGGCGGCGTGGCGGCGTATATCATCATGCGCGCGCTGGGCGAAATGTCGGTGCATAACCCTTCCGCCAGCTCTTTCTCGCGTTATGCGCAGGAGAACCTCGGCGGGCTGGCCGGCTATATCACCGGCTGGACCTATTGTTTTGAAATCCTGATCGTCGCGATTGCCGACGTGACCGCCTTCGGTATCTATATGGGCGTCTGGTTCCCGGCGGTGCCGCACTGGATATGGGTACTGAGCGTGGTGCTGATTATCTGCGCCGTCAATCTGATGAGCGTGAAGGTGTTCGGCGAACTGGAGTTCTGGTTCTCATTCTTTAAAGTCGCCACGATTATCATCATGATCCTTGCCGGTTTCGGCATCATCATCTGGGGTATCGGCAACGGCGGTCAGCCAACCGGTATTCATAACTTATGGAGTAACGGCGGCTTCTTCAGTAACGGCTGGCTGGGGATGGTGATGTCGCTGCAGATGGTGATGTTCGCCTACGGCGGAATTGAGATTATCGGTATCACCGCCGGTGAAGCGAAGGATCCGGAAAAATCCATTCCGCGGGCGATTAATTCGGTGCCGATGCGTATCCTGGTGTTCTACGTGGGGACGCTGTTCGTCATTATGTCTATCTATCCCTGGAACCTGGTGGGCACTAACGGCAGCCCGTTCGTGTTGACCTTCCAGCATATGGGAATTACCTTTGCCGCCGGCATCCTGAACTTCGTGGTGTTAACCGCCTCGCTATCGGCGATTAACAGCGACGTATTCGGCGTTGGCCGTATGCTGCACGGAATGGCCGAGCAGGGGAGCGCGCCGAAAGTGTTCGCCAAAACGTCGCGTCGCGGTACGCCGTGGGTGACGGTGCTGGTGATGACCGTGGCGCTGCTGTTTGCGGTCTATCTCAACTACATCATGCCGGAAAACGTCTTCCTGGTAATTGCTTCGCTGGCGACCTTCGCCACGGTGTGGGTGTGGATTATGATCCTGCTGTCGCAAATCGCTTTCCGTCGCCGCCTGTCGCCGGAAGAGGTGAAAGCGCTGAAGTTTAAAGTACCGGGCGGCGTGGCCACCACCGTACTTGGCCTGCTGTTCCTGGTCTTTATCATCGCGCTTATCGGCTACCATCCGGATACCCGCATTTCGCTGTACGTCGGCTTTGCGTGGATCGTGCTGCTGCTGGTTGGCTGGAAAATTAAGACCCGCCGCGATCGCCAGTTAGCGCAGGCGCAGTAATTCTCCACTCTTCCGGGTCCGGCTTTGCCGCGGCCCGGAAAAATCACATCCTCCTCCTTTCTCCTCCCCCAATTATTCTATTGATGATGAGTTATACGCCTGTTCACTGTGGCAAGGTGTGGCCATTACGCAAAAAGAGGAATGATGATGTTGAAGGCCTGGCACCTGCCGGTTGCTCCTTTTATTAAAGAGCAGCAGGAACGACTCGTTATCACATTGTGGCTAAGCGGCGAAACAATGCCGCAGCGAATTACGCTGCGCGCGGAAGAAGACAATGAAGAGCTGTCGTTGCCCATGCAGCGCCTGCGCCAATCCCCACACGCCGATGTCGTCGCCTGGCGTGGAGAGATAAACCTGATGAACGGCCAGCCGCGCCGCCGCTATAGCTTTAAGCTGCTGTGGGCGGACCGTCAGTTGTGGTTTACGCCGCAGGGATTCCAGCGTTTCCCGCCCGCGAGGCTGGAGCAGTTTGCGGTTGATGTGCCGGATAGCGGCCCGCAGTGGGTCGCCGATCAGGTCTTTTATCAAATTTTCCCCGATCGTTTCGCCCGTAGCGAGGCGCGAGAAGCCGGGCAGGACCAGGTTTATTACCACCATGCGGCCGGTCAGGATATTGTGCTAAAAGCGTGGGATGAGCCGTTAACCGGCGAGGCGGGCGGTTCGACCTTTTATGGCGGCGACCTCGACGGTATTAGCGAGAAGCTTCCTTATCTGAAGCAGCTTGGCGTGACTGCGCTGTATCTCAATCCGGTATTCGTCGCGCCCAGCGTACATAAATACGATACCGCTGATTACCGCCGTGTCGATCCGCAGTTCGGTGGCGATGCCGCGCTGCTGCGCCTGCGCCACAATACGCAGCGTGAAGGGATGCGCCTAATCCTCGACGGCGTGTTTAACCATACCGGTGACTCGCACCCGTGGTTCGATCGCCACCAGCAGGCGAGCAACGGCGCCTGCCATCAGCCGGATTCACCGTGGCGTGAGTGGTTTAATTTTTCCCCGGACGGGGTGGCGCATAACTGGCTGGGTTACGCCAGTCTGCCAAAACTTGACTACCGTTCATCGAGCCTGGTTAACGAAATCTATGCGGGTGAAGACAGCGTGGTGCGCCACTGGTTAAAAGCGCCGTGGAGTATGGACGGCTGGCGGCTGGACGTGGTGCATATGCTGGGCGAGGATGGCGGCGCGCGTAATAACCTGCGTCATATTGCTGGTATCACCCAGGCGGCGAAGCGGGAGCAGCCGGAGGCTTTTGTATTCGGCGAACATTTTGGCGATGCGCGCCAGTGGCTGCAGGCTGATGCCGAAGACGCGGCGATGAACTATCGTGGTTTTACCTTCCCGCTGTGGGGGTTCCTCGCCAATACCGATATTTCCTACGATCCGCAGCACATCGATGCGCAAACTTGTATGGCGTGGATGGACAACTATCGCGCCGGGCTGTCGCATCAGCAGCAATTGCGGATGTTTAACCAACTGGACAGCCACGATACCGCGCGTTTTAAATCCTTGCTGGGTAAGGATGTGGCGCGACTGCCGCTGGCGGTGGTCTGGCTGTTCTGTTGGCCGGGCGTTCCGTGTATTTACTATGGTGACGAAGTCGGCGTCGATGGCAACAACGATCCCTTCTGCCGTAAACCCTTCCCATGGGATCCGGCGCTGCAGGATGAAAACTTGTTGGCGTTATATAAGCGTATGACCACCTTGCGTAAGGGGCATCAGGCGCTGCGCTATGGCGGCTGCCAGGTCATCTATGCGGAAGATAACGTGGTGGTCTTTGTTCGCGTTTACAAACAGCAGCGGGTGCTGGTGGCGATAAACCGCGGTCATGCCTGCGAGGTGGTAATCGACGCATCGCCTTTGCTGGAGGGGAAAACGTGGCAGCGAAAAGAAGGCACGGGCGACATGCACAATGATGTGCTGAGTTTGCCCGCGATTTCCGCAAGCGTCTGGTGTAGCCGTTAACGGTAGAGCTGGCTCAGACAGCTGTCTTCGAGAATAGCCTCTCGCCACCAGCGCTGAGCCAGACCGTTATTGCCGCTACGCCAGGCCATATAGGTTATATCTTTCTCACGGCTCGAAATCACCGGTTTCTCCAGCAACTCACCGCTCTCCAGCCACGGGAGGGCGATGTGGCGGGGAAGGAATCCGCATCCCAAACCGGCGCGCAGGAGCGCGACTTTGGTGGCGAAATCATCTACCCGGATTTGCTCCTGCTCATCGAGCAGGTTGCTGTTCAGTGGATGACAGTAGCGGGCGCTATCGCTAATAACCACCGCGCGATGCAGGCTGAGTTGTTTGTTGGTCAGTGGCTGGGTTGTTGCCGCCAGCGGGTGGCCGGGCGCGACAACGAACACGTTGTCCATCGCGCCGAGCATTTTCCACGACCATTCCGCTGAAGTCGGCGGTTCGTTAATCGCCCCAAGAATAATATCCGCGCCGTTGTGAGTCAGCTCTTCCCACGAGCCCGCCAGGGTATGGTGGGTAAAGTTGAGCCGGGTTTGCGGATATTGCGCGTAAAATTTTTCAATCAGCGGCAATAGGGCCTGGAAAGGAAAAGAGTCGTCCAGCGCAATCGCCAGATCCCGCTCCCAGCCGGAACTCAGCAGCTGCGCCTGTTTTTCCAGATCGTTGGCGGCATTGAGCAGCAGGCGCCCCTTTTCCAGCATCATTTTACCGGTATCGGTAAATTTCGCCCGGTGTCCGGAACGATCCAGCAGACTGATGTTTAGATCGTTTTCCAGTTTTTGGATCATATAGCTCAGCGCGGCGGGGGTTTTAAATAGCGACTCCGCCGCCAGCGCGAACGAGCCATGCCTATCCAGAGCATCAAGAATCAAAAGTACATCAAGGTTTAAACGCATTAGTCTCGATCCGCCAGTCTAATATTAACGTTGTTTTACCGAAGGCCTATGTTCAATTCCAGTGAATAAATTAGAACAGTTCCCAGTAATTTTTTGATTAGTCTTTTTTTAATTATTCAAACGGTCACTATTTTTGCTTAAGTGAATTAAAACGGAAAGATTTCTTTAATAACTCGTTAGAAATTACTGACTATACTCATCATGCGTTATTGGCCACAATCAGCACAGCACAACGGCAGTGTATTATCTTCCTAACTAATTGATTAATAGGATGTGTTATGTCTATTCGTGAACTGATTGATCCGTCTAATTCCACCCTTATTTTTATTGACCACCAGCCGCAAATGGCTTTTGGTGTGGCCAATATCGATCGCCAGACGCTGAAAAATAACACCGTCGCGTTGGCCAAAGCGGGCAAGATTTTTAACGTTCCGGTTATTTATACCTCTGTCGAAACCAAAAGCTTCAGCGGCTATATCTGGCCAGAACTGCTGGCGGTTCATCCTGAAGTGAAACCGATTGAACGTACTTCTATGAACTCCTGGGAAGACGCCGGTTTTGTTAATGCGGTGAAAGCCACTGGACGTAAAAAACTGATTATTTCCGCGCTGTGGACTGAAGTGTGCCTGACCTTCCCGGCGCTGATGGCGCTGGAAGAAGGTTATGAAGTGTACGTGGTAACCGATACCTCCGGCGGTACCTCCGTTGACGCTCACGAGCGCGCCATCGACCGTATGGTGCAGGCCGGCGCGGTACCGGTGACCTGGCAGCAGGTCCTGCTGGAGTACCAGCGCGACTGGTCACGTAAAGAGACTTATGACGCGGTGATGGATCTGGTTCGTGAACATAGCGGCGCCTACGGTATGGGCGTGGATTATGCTTATACCATGGTGCACGGCGCGCCGGAACGTAAAGCCTAAAACACTTCATCCTGCAAGCTGCCTCTTTGTTGGCTTCGCTTGTCCGCCCCGGTCACTGGCTGATGTCAGCGCTCGAGGGCGGGCAATCTTGCCGCCTCAATGCGGCATGAATGATTTTGTGTATTGTCATTTATGGCTGATGGCGGGAGAAATCCCGTCATTCCCCTGAAGCAAGGAACTCTTAATGGCGCAACAGAAATCAGTGACGCTGGTCATCAGTCATCATCTCGATCCACAAAACGGCCAGCGCTATGAAGCATGGTTGGGCAAAATCATGCCGGTTGCGGCGGAGTTTCCCGGCCATCTTGGCGCCAACGTGATCCGTCCGGCGGCCGGGCAAAATCTCTGGAGCGTGATAATTCGCTTCGACACCATTGAACATCTCTACGCCTGGACACAGTCGGAAACCCGTCGTGAATTAGTCGCGGAAATCGCGCCGTTTCTCAATGAAGGCGATCGTACCGAAATCCGCACCGAACCGGCGTTCTGGTTTACCCCGCCTGCGGCCAATATTCGCCAGCCGCTGCGCTGGAAACAGTTCCTGATAACCCTGCTGGTCATCTTCCCAAGTACCAACCTGGTACCATGGCTGACCGGCATGGCGCTACCGGAGTTACGGGGAAGCTTGTTACTGCATCTGATTAACGATGCCCTGGTGGTCGCGTTGGTGGTCTGGTTGTGGATGCCTATCGTGACCCGTCTGTTTGCCGGTTGGTTGAAAAAAAATTAGCTCAACCCGCTTAAAGGAGTGCGTTATGTCGCAAACTGCCACACTGATTCTGACCCACGGTCAGATTCATACACTCGACCGCGCGAACCCACTGGCGGAAGCCGTGGCCATCGGCGATGGAAAAATTCTCGCGACCGGAAGCCACGATCGAATCATGACGTTCGCCGCCGAGGGGACGCAAATTGTCGATCTTAAAGGCCATACGGTGATCCCGGGTCTTAACGACTCCCACCTGCACCTGATTCGCGGCGGCCTGAACTATAACCTCGAGCTGCGCTGGGAAGGCGTGCCCTCGCTGGCGGATGCGCTGCGTATGCTAAAAGATCAGGCCGATCGCACGCCGTCGCCGCAGTGGGTGAGGGTGGTCGGCGGCTGGAGCGAATTCCAGTTTGCCGAACGCCGCATGCCGACGCTGGAAGAGCTGAATGAAGCGGCGCCTGACACGCCGGTATTCGTGCTGCATCTGTACGATCGCGCGCTGCTTAACCGCGCGGCGCTGAAAGCCGTTGGCTATACCAAAGAGACGCCGGATCCGGCGGGCGGCGAGATCGTTCGCGATAACAACGGCAACCCGACCGGGATGCTGATCGCCAAACCGAATGCCATGATCCTGTATGCGACGCTGGCCAAAGGACCGAAGCTGCCGCTCGATCTACAGGTTAACTCCACGCGCCAGTTTATGCGCGAACTGAACCGTTTAGGATTAACCAGCGCTATCGATGCCGGCGGTGGTTTCCAGAACTACCCGGAAGATTACGAAATTATCGAGCAACTGCACGCCAAAGAGCAGATGACCGTGCGTATCGCCTATAACCTCTTTACCCAGCGGCCGAAGCAGGAGCTGGAAGATTTCGAGCGCTGGACCGACATGCTGAAGCCGGGGCAGGGCACCGATTTCTACCGTGCCAACGGCGCTGGTGAAATGCTGGTCTTCTCGGCGGCGGATTTTGAAGATTTCCTGCAGCCGCGGCCGGATCTGCCGCAAGGCATGGAAGATGAGCTGGAGCGGGTGGTGCGTCATCTGGTGGAACACCGCTGGCCTTTCCGTCTGCATGCCACCTACGATGAGTCGATTAGCCGAATGCTGGATGTGTTCGAGAAGGTGAACCGCGATATTCCGTTTAACGGCCTGCACTGGTTCTTCGATCACGCCGAGACCATCACCGAACGTAATATTGAACGCGTGAAGGCGCTAGGCGGCGGTATCGCGGTGCAGCACCGGATGGCTTTCCAGGGCGAGTATTTCGTCGATCGCTACGGCAAAGAGGCGGTGAAACATACGCCGCCGGTGGCGAAAATGCTGGAACTGGACGTACCGGTAGGCTTGGGTACCGATGCGACCCGCGTCGCCAGTTATAACCCGTGGACCGCGCTGTACTGGCTGGTTTCCGGACGTACCGTCGGCGGCATGGCGATGTACGACGATAACAACCGTTTGCCGCGCGACGTCGCCCTTGAGCTATGGACCGCCGGTAGCGCGTGGTTCTCCAGCGAGCAGGGTAAAAAAGGACGCATTGAGAAAGGGCAACTGGCTGACCTGGTAGTGCTGTCAAAAGACTACTTCAGCGTTGCGGAAGAGGACATTAAAGGTATTGAGTCGGTATTGACCATCGTTGATGGCAAGGTGGTGTACGCGGCCGGCCATTTCTCGCCGCTGGCGCCGCCGCCAATTCCGGTATTGCCGGAGTGGTCGCCGGTGGTAAAAGTGCCTGGGCATTATCGCTCGGCGCCGCCTGCGGTCGCGAAGATTGGCGCGGTGGTGCAGATGCACCAGTGCTGCGGCAGCTGCGGCGTGCATGGACATCAGCATGATATTGCGCGCAAGTCGTCGATTCCGGTGGCGGATGAGCAGGCTTTCTGGGGCGTATTAGGCTGTTCTTGCTTCGCGTTCTGATACTTTTGCCCGGTGGCGCCGCGCTTACCGGGCTCACAGCGAATATAACAGGCACAAAAAAGGCTCGCATTTGCGAGCCTTTTTATGGAAACGTCTAGCCGATTACAGGCTGGATACGTTTTCGGTCAGGTATTTAGCTACGCCTTCCGGAGAAGCGGCCATACCTTCTTTTCCTTTTTCCCACTGAGCCGGGCAAACTTCACCGTGCTCTTCGTGGAACTGCAGCGCGTCAACCATACGCAGCATTTCGTCGATGTTACGGCCCAGCGGCAGGTCGTTAACAACCTGGTGGCGAACGATGCCGTTAGCGTCGATCAGGAAGGAACCACGCAGCGCAACGCCTTCGTCCGGATGCTCGATGCCGTAAGCTTTCTGAATTTCACGTTTGATGTCGGCAACCATCGCGTATTTAACCGGGCCAATACCGCCCTGGTCTACCGGGGTGTTACGCCATGCGTTGTGAACGAACTCGGAGTCAAAGGAAACGCCAACCACTTCTACGCCGCGTTTCTGGAATTCTTCGTAGCGCTTGTCGAAAGCGATCAGTTCAGACGGGCAAACGAAAGTGAAGTCCATTGGCCAGAAGAACAGGACGGTAGCTTTACCGTTGGTGTGCTGTTTGAAGTTGAATTTCTCAACTATTTCGCCGTTACCTAATACTGCTGCAGCGGTAAAGTCCGGAGCCTGACGAGTAACCAGAACCATATGATTCTCCTGTTATTACTAAGGTTAATTGGAACGCAACGCGGGCCAGTATAGGCAGAGGCGGGCAGGAACTCAATGCGGCGCTGACAATCGATGAGATAGGTTTTGCCTATTGATAATTATTCAATAGCGCTTTCAGAATAATCGTTTTGTGAGAAAGCGCAAGGTTTTACAGCGTTCTCTTTTTCGCCTGCTCCATCATTCGCGGATAAAAACGCCAGAATTGCTGCTCCAGTTGCCCATAGTGGTTATCAAGGTCGTACCATGAATCACGCAGCGCATCGAGGCGCGGGCGGCGACTGGCCATACCGTTCAGGACGCGCTGAATGAATTCCATATCCTGATAACGTTCCAGCCAGCGTTCGGACCACATATATTCGTTGAGATTAACAAAGCGCGGCGGCGAATCCGGCAGAATTTGCGCTACCTGCGCGTGGGCGTAACGCACAAACTCGTTTAGCGGCAGATCCGGCGACAGCTGCGCCCAGTGATGCGACAGGAAATGATCCCACATGACGTCGAGGGAAATTGGCGCGACGCGGCGGGTCTCGGGGCGAAACCATTCGCGCGCCGTTTTAACTTCCGCCAGATTGTCGGTCATTACATCTATACGCCGATGCATATAAATGCCGTCAACCACATCCGCAGGATACTCGCCCTGCGGGTTACCGCGGACAAAATCGGCCAGCAGGTTGCCCGGCAGCGAGCTATCCGCAAGATGGGCGAGGTGTAAATGCGCGAGAAAATTCATATCGACTTCAATCCTTCACACGGTCATGCCGTTCTTGCTGGTTAATCATGATATTCCGCTATTATATCCAGCGTTGAATAGGGTAACGGTTGCAGGAAGACCCGCCCGGCACTAGACTACCCGCCTCTTTATTTAGTCTGAGTCATCGTCATGCGCGTTACCGATTTTTCCTTTGAATTACCTGAATCCCTGATTGCTCACTATCCGCAGCCGGAGCGCAGTAGCTGCCGCTTGCTGTCGCTGGACGGGCCGACGGGCGCGCTGACGCACGGTACTTTCACCGATCTGCTCGATAAGCTCAACCCTGGCGATCTGCTGGTCTTTAACAACACCCGGGTGATCCCGGCGCGTCTGTTTGGCCGTAAAGCCAGCGGCGGTAAGATTGAAGTGCTGGTCGAGCGAATGCTGGATGATAAACGTATTCTGGCACATATTCGCGCCTCTAAAGCGCCGAAGCCGGGGGCGGAGCTGCTGTTAGGCGATGACGAAAGCATTAACGCCACAATGCTGGCGCGCCACGGCGCACTGTTTGAAGTTGAGTTCAACGATGAGCGCCCGGTGCTCGATATTCTGAACAGCATCGGTCATATGCCGCTGCCGCCGTATATCGACCGCCCGGACGAAGACGCGGATCGCGAGCTGTACCAGACAGTTTACGGCACCAAGCCGGGCGCGGTCGCCGCGCCGACCGCCGGCTTGCATTTTGACGACCCGCTGCTGGAAAAACTGCGCGCTAAAGGCATTGAGATGGCGTTTGTGACGCTGCACGTTGGCGCGGGGACCTTCCAGCCGGTGCGAGTCGACAGCATCGAAGAGCACATCATGCACTCAGAATATGCGGAGGTGCCGCAGGATGTGGTTGATGCGGTTCTGGCGGCGAAAGCGCGCGGTAACCGCGTCATCGCCGTCGGCACCACTTCCGTGCGTTCGCTGGAAAGCGCGGCGCAGGCGGCTAAAAATGGCCTGATTGAGCCGTTCTTTGCCGATACGCAGATCTTTATCTATCCGGGATATCAGTACAAAGTCATCGATGCGCTGGTGACTAACTTCCATCTCCCTGAATCCACACTGATTATGTTGGTCTCCGCTTTCGCTGGCTATCAGCACACCATGAACGCCTATAAGGCTGCGGTAGAACAAAAATATCGCTTTTTTAGCTACGGGGACGCGATGTTTATCACGTACAATCCGCAGGCTATTTCTGAGCGTCCCTAAAAAGGCCGGCACGCCGGCTTTCTGACGCCTTGACGCATTTTTTAGCTACGGAATCATTCCGTGGCGAGTATTTAAACGTCGGACTGTTTTTCTGACGCAGGAGCAATAATGAAATTTGAACTTGATACCACCGATGGCCGCGCGCGTCGCGGCCGTTTGGTGTTTGATCGCGGCGTGGTTGAAACGCCAGCCTTTATGCCCGTTGGTACCTACGGCACCGTCAAAGGGATGACGCCGGAAGAAGTTGAAGCCACCGGCGCGCAAATCATCCTCGGCAACACCTTCCACCTGTGGCTGCGCCCGGGCCAGGAAATCATGAAGCTGCACGGCGATCTGCATGATTTCATGCAGTGGAAAGGGCCGATCCTCACCGATTCCGGCGGCTTCCAGGTCTTCAGCCTTGGCGATATCCGTAAGATCACCGAACAGGGCGTGCATTTCCGCAATCCGATCAACGGCGATCCGATTTTCCTCGATCCGGAAAAATCGATGGAGATTCAGTACGATCTCGGTTCCGATATCGTAATGATCTTCGACGAATGTACGCCGTACCCGGCGGACTGGGATTACGCTAAGCGTTCGATGGAAATGTCTCTGCGCTGGGCCAAGCGCAGCCGCGACCGTTTCGATGGCCTCGGCAACAAAAACGCGCTCTTTGGCATCATTCAGGGCAGCGTTTACGAAGATTTACGAGATATCTCGGTGAAAGGTCTGGTAGAGATTGGCTTTGATGGCTACGCTGTCGGCGGTTTGGCTGTCGGCGAGCCGAAGGAAGACATGCACCGTATCCTGGAGCACGTTTGCCCGCAGATCCCGGCAGATAAACCGCGATACCTGATGGGCGTCGGGAAACCGGAAGACCTGGTGGAAGGGGTACGTCGCGGCATCGATATGTTTGACTGCGTTATGCCGACGCGCAACGCGCGTAACGGCCATCTGTTTGTGACCGATGGCGTAGTGAAAATCCGCAACGCGAAGCATAAAAGCGATACATCGCCGCTGGATGCCGAGTGCGATTGCTATACGTGTCGCAATTATTCACGTGCTTACTTGCATCATCTTGATCGTTGCAACGAAATATTGGGCGCGCGCCTCAATACCATTCATAACCTGCGCTACTATCAGCGTTTAATGGCTGGTTTACGCAAGGCTATCGAAGAGGGTAAATTAGAGAGCTTCGTGACCGATTTTTACCAACGTCAGGGGCGTTCCGTTCCTCCTTTGAACGTTGATTAATTTTAATAATGAGGGAATTTCAATGAGCTTTTTTATTTCTGATGCGGTAGCAGCAACCGGCGCGCCGGCGCAGGGCAGCCCAATGTCTCTGATTCTGATGCTGGTGGTGTTCGGTCTGATTTTTTACTTCATGATCCTGCGCCCACAGCAGAAACGTACTAAAGAGCACAAGAATCTGATGAACTCCATCGCCAAAGGTGATGAAGTCCTGACTAACGGCGGTCTGGTTGGTCGTGTGACTAAAGTCGCGGAAAACGGCTACATCGCTATCGCGCTGAACGATACCACCGAAGTGGTTATCAAACGTGACTTCGTAGCTGCCGTTCTGCCGAAAGGCACCATGAAGGCGCTGTAATTACCATTTTCCCTAAGGGAACTGCCGTGTTAAACCGTTATCCTTTGTGGAAGTACGTGATGCTGGTCGTCGTGATTATCGTCGGCCTGATTTACGCGCTTCCCAACCTGTATGGTGAGGATCCGGCTGTTCAAATCACTGGCGCGCGCGGCGTCGCCGCCAGTGAGCAAACGCTGATCCAGGTCCAGAAAACTTTACAAGAAGAAAAAATCACCGCGAAGTCTGTGGCACTGGAAGAGGGCGCAATTCTTGCGCGCTTCGACACCACCGACACTCAGCTGCGAGCGCGTGAAGCGCTGGTTAACCTGCTGGGTGACAAATACGTCGTGGCGCTAAACCTTGCTCCTGCTACCCCGCGCTGGCTGGCGGCGATGTATGCCGAGCCGATGAAGCTGGGTCTTGACCTACGCGGCGGCGTGCACTTCCTGATGGAAGTTGACATGGACACCGCATTAGGCAAACTGCAGGAACAAAACATCGATAGCCTGCGCAGCGAGCTGCGTGACAAAGGCATTCCTTACTCCACCGTGCGTAAGGAAGACAACTACGGTCTGAGCATCGTCTTCCGCGACAGCGCGGCGCGCGATCAGGCTATCTCTTATCTCAGCCCGCGCCATCGCGATCTGGTTATTTCAAGCCAGGGTAACAATGCGCTGAAAGCGGTGATGACCGACGAACGTCTGAAAGAAGCCCGTGAATACGCCGTTCAGCAGAACATCAACATTCTGCGTAACCGTGTAAACCAGCTCGGCGTGGCCGAACCGCTGGTTCAGCGTCAGGGTTCCGACCGTATCGTGGTTGAACTGCCGGGTATCCAGGATACCGCGCGTGCGAAGGAAATCCTTGGCGCGACCGCGACGCTGGAATTCCGTCTGGTGAACACCAACGTCGATCAGTCCGCAGCCGCTTCTGGCCGCGTACCTGGCGATTCGGAAGTGAAAGACACCCGTGAAGGCCGTCCGGTGGTGCTGTATAAGCGCGTGATCCTGACCGGCGACCATATCACCGACTCCACTTCCAGCATGGACGAGTACAACCAGCCGCAGGTTAACATCTCGCTCGATAGCGCAGGTGGCAACATTATGTCTAACTTCACCAAGGACAATATCGGTAAACCGATGGCGACCCTGTTCGTGGAGTACAAAGACAGCGGTAAGAAAGATGCCAACGGTCGCGCTATCCTTGCGAAAGAGGAAGAGGTGATTAACATCGCCAATATCCAGTCTCGCCTTGGCAATAGCTTCCGTATCACCGGTATCAGCAACCCGACCGAAGCGCGTCAGCTTTCTCTGCTGCTGCGTGCGGGCGCCCTGATTGCGCCGATTCAGATCGTTGAAGAACGTACTATCGGCCCAACTCTGGGTATGCAGAACATCAAGCAGGGCCTGGAAGCGTGTCTGGCCGGTCTGGTGGTCTCTATCCTGTTCATGATCTTCTTCTATAAGAAGTTCGGCCTGATTGCGACCTCCGCGCTGATTGCTAACCTGGTGCTGATTGTCGGCATTATGTCCCTGATTCCTGGGGCAACGCTGACCATGCCGGGTATCGCGGGTATCGTCCTAACCCTTGCGGTGGCGGTCGATGCTAACGTACTGATTAACGAGCGTATCAAAGAAGAGCTGAGCAACGGACGTACCGTTCAGCAGGCGATTGACGAAGGTTATAAGGGCGCATTTAGCTCTATCTTCGACGCCAACGTGACGACGCTAATTAAGGTTATCATCCTGTACGCGGTCGGTACCGGTGCCATTAAAGGGTTTGCGATTACTACCGGTATCGGTATCGCGACCTCAATGTTTACCGCTATCGTCGGCACCCGTGCCATCGTGAACCTGCTGTACGGCGGCAAGCGCGTGAAAAAGCTGTCTATCTGAGGAGTGCGTTGTGGCACAGGAATATACTGTTGAACAATTGAACCACGGCCGTAAAGTCTGGGACTTTATGCGCTGGGACTACTGGGCCTTCGGCATTTCAGGTTTTCTGCTGATTGTGTCGATCGCCATCATCGGCGTCCGCGGGTTTAACTGGGGTCTCGATTTCACCGGCGGTACGGTGATTGAAATTACCCTCGAAAAACCGGTTGATATGGACCAGCTGCGCGATTCGCTGCAGAAAGCAGGCTTTGAGGAGCCGCAGTTGCAGAACTTCGGCAGCAGCCGAGACATCATGGTGCGTATGCCGCCGGTACACGATGCCAACGGCAGCCAGGAGCTGGGCAGCAAAGTCGTTAACGTGATTAACGAATCGACCAGCCAAAGCGCGACGGTGAAACGTATTGAGTTCGTTGGCCCGAGCGTGGGCGCGGACCTTGCGCAAACCGGCGCTCTGGCGCTGATTGCGGCGCTGGTGTGTATCCTTATCTATGTCGGCTTCCGCTTTGAATGGCGACTGGCGGCAGGGGTCGTTATTGCACTGGCGCACGACGTGGTGATTACCATGGGCGTACTGTCGTTGTTCCACATCGAGATTGACCTGACCATCGTCGCATCACTGATGTCGGTAATTGGTTACTCGTTGAACGATAGTATCGTGGTGTCGGACCGTATCCGTGAAAACTTCCGTAAGATCCGTCGCGGTACGCCGTACGAAATCTTTAACGTGTCGTTGACCCAGACGCTGCATCGTACCTTGATCACCTCCGGTACCACCCTGATGGTGATCCTGATGCTGTTCCTCTTCGGCGGCCCGATTCTGGAAGGCTTCTCGCTGACCATGCTGATCGGTGTTTCCATCGGTACGGCTTCTTCTATCTACGTCGCGTCCGCACTGGCGTTGAAACTGGGCATGAAGCGCGAGCATCTGATCCAGCAGAAGGTCGAAAAAGAAGGGGCGGATCAGCCGTCTATTCTGCCGTAATAGAGTTCAGTTGAGATAAAGCAATCCCGGCCTCGATGGCCGGGATTTTTTTTGCCTGCCTGAAACCTGCTGACAGTATGCTGTCAGGAGCCCTCTCGTACACTGCTTCTGAACTCACTAACGAGCAGGAGGAAGTATGAACAACGTGATTAACTGGTTTGAAATTCCGGTCGCTGATATGGATCGCGCCGTCGCGTTTTATGAGCCGGTAATGCAGGTGACGCTGCGTCGTGAAACCATGGATTGTGCGGACCTGGCCGTCTTCCCGCATCAGGATCCGGCCCCCGGCGGCGCGTTGGCTAAATTTGACGGTATCGCGCCATCGCCGCAGGGCGCTATTATTTATCTGCACACCGACAACCTTGCCGCCACACTGGATCGCGTCGCCTCGGCGGGCGGATCGTGCGTGTTTGGCCCACTTGCGCTGCCGAATGATATTGGCACCATCGCCCTGTTTACCGACAGCGAAGGTAACCGCGTAGGTTTGCATCAACCGGTTTAACCTGACTATTTAGCGAAACGAGAAATGACCCGACGCGCCGACCGTTTATTTCAGATTGTACAGATCCTGCGCGGCAGGCGGCTAACCACCGCGGCGCTGCTGGCGGAGCGGTTGGGCGTGTCGGAGCGAACCGTCTATCGCGATATCCGCGACCTCTCGCTCTCCGGTGTACCGGTTGAGGGCGAGGCCGGGAGCGGTTATCGTCTGCTGGCGGGCTATGATCTGCCGCCGCTGATGCTGACCAGCAAAGAATCCGAAGCGCTAATTGCCGCGATTCGACTACTGAAGACCTGGGGCGGAGATGCGCTTTCGCAATCGCTGGAGTCAGCTCAGGAAAAAATGCTGGCGATTTTGCCGGAAGACCGGCGGCGCAAAGCGGAGCAGACCCGGCTGTTTGCCCCTGACCTTGGCGCGCATCGTTATGCTAAAACCCATTTTGACGTTATCCATCAGGCCGTATCCAATCAGCAGGTGTTGCAGCTTCACTATCAGGATGAATCTGGTCAGGTAACGCGGCGTGAAGTGCTGCCGCTGGGGCTATTTTTCTGGGGGGAGCGTTGGCTGCTGGTGTCCTGGTGCGAACTGCGCAGTGATTATCGTAACTTTCGTCTCGATCGTTGTCTGGAGGTGAAGGTGATCGAACGTCGTTTCAGCGAGTGCGCCGACCGTTCACTGAGCGATTTCTTACGTAAGGTGAGATGTGAGGAGCGATAAAAAAACGCCCGGTAAGCGTAAAACGCGTCCCGGGCGCTGTCTTGCTGTATTAGCAATTAGAAGTTGTAACCGACAACGAAGTAGCCACCCCAGCCGGTAGAGCGAACGCTGAAGTCGCCGTCGCCGAAGTTCAGCTTAGCATCATCAGCCCACTGGCCGCCGTTATGGAAGTAACGCGCGACGATAGAGTAGTGCCAGTGCGCATAGTTCAGCGCCAGGATGTGGCTGGACGCGATAGAGTTGCTGGTACGCGCGTGCTTACCGTTCATATCGTAGAAGTTGTCGTCGCCAAGGTCAGAACCCCAGTCGAAGTTGGTGAAGCCAATATAGCTCAGCGAACCGCCCCACAGGTCGGTCAGCGGAACGAAGTATTTCACCTTGAAGCGGTAGCCGTCCCACTCGTTTTCGTTGGAGGCGCCGTAGTTCTGCCACTGGTATTTAGCATAGATATTCAGCGACAGGCTCATCGGCAGACCGGTATCGATGTCGGTACCCAGACCCATATACCAGGTGCTCTGCTCCTGAGAGTCGTTGCGGCCCATATCGTAGATATAGTTGTTCGCGAAGTACCACTCTTTGAACGGCCCGAAGCTCAGGTCGGTGTTGGTCAGCTTGTCGATAGAGAAACGCGGTTCGATCTCCATAAACAGCGGGGAGCCTTTGTTCCAGATACCTTTCGCCGTGCTGTTGCCGCCGAAGAAGACCGGCGCATCAATATAGCCGTAGAAATCAAACCAATCTTTTTTAGCAAACGCTTCGTATTCCAGATAGGTATCGTTACGGATCTGCGGTCCAAAACGAGTGTGGTAGCTACCGACCACGTTCACACTCTGGTGCCACCAATCAGACAGGTACTGCGGTTTTTCAGTTTCTGCCGCGCCAGCGGTGAAAGAAGCGGAAAGCGCCACAACAGCGCTCGCTGCCAGTAATGTTTTTTTCATGTTGATGCCACTGTTTAAATTAAGCCAAAAGGCGTTAAGAAAATTGCCGAAGCGTTGCTAAATATTTCGTCTTTCTGTGGGGGTCTATTATAGAAATCATTGCTCACAAAAATACGTGTTGTTTCACATAACCAGAACATGCGTAATCGATTGCGTTCACGATTCTATGCATTTCTTGACAAAATGCTACTGAAAATCGCCTTCAGGAGCGATTTCTAATGAACTCTTATGAAAAGTTGTAAATGGATAACTTCGATAGATGAAAAGCGGGCGCCGGGCCGTTTTGCCCGGCGTGAGCGCTTACTGCGCGCTGGCGGGTTGGATATCGTGGATACGAATAAAGCCGACTTTATCAGGCGTCACATTCAGGCGCAGCGGGATATCCACATCGCTGGGCGCCAGGATGCTGGCCGGGGCGCTAATCAGCTGATCCTGGACGTTGACTTCCTGATAGCTGTGGGTGGTGCCGGTAATCTGTCCGGAAGCGACGGTCGCGGTGAAGGCCGGGAGCGGATCGTTAGACTCGCCCTGGATGCGTAAGGTCAGGCGCGAACCGTCGCCATCTGGCGTAATGCTACCCACTGACATGCGCAGGGTGCCGATCTGGCTCTCCAGCCGCGCGGGGGTTTTGGCCTCCGGCAGCAGATAAACGCCGCGGGTTGATTTAGCATTCAGTGCGTTTTGCTGGGTGATTTTTATCGTTTGCTGATTCAGTTGGGTCATCTCTTTGCTCAGCGTACTGACGCTCTCGTTCATCTGACGAACTTCGCTTTGCTGGGCGCAGGCGGTAAGGGTGAACAGGCTGCCGATGATAGCCAGTTGTAGGTAACGTCTTGTCATGGTCAGGATTCCGTTTACAGAGGATGATTAATGGTAGCTAAACTGAATTGACCTACCATAGATCCTTTGTCTCAAAAGCTCTTTCTTTGTAGTCCGCTGACTTCAGGGTAAACTATCCTTCAGATTAACTACCTGTCAGGACGCGCCATGCATTGCCCTTTCTGTTTCGCCGTGGATACCAAAGTCATCGATTCTCGCCTGGTCGGCGAAGGCTCCTCCGTGCGTCGTCGTCGGCAGTGTCTGGTCTGCAATGAACGCTTTACCACTTTTGAAGTGGCTGAGCTGGTAATGCCGCGGGTGGTAAAAAGCAACGACGTGCGCGAACCTTTCAACGAAGACAAGCTGCGTAGCGGGATGTTGAAAGCGCTTGAAAAGCGCCCGGTCAGCGCCGATGACGTCGAAATGGCGGTAAATCACATTAAAACCCATCTACGCGGCACCGGTGAGCGTGAAATCGCGAGTAAAATGATCGGTAATCTGGTGATGGAGCAGCTGAAGAAGCTCGATAAGGTCGCCTATATTCGCTTCGCTTCCGTCTATCGCAGTTTCGAAGATATTAAAGAGTTCGGCGAAGAAATCGCCCGTTTACAGGACTAAGCCATGCAGGACGAAATGTACATGGCGCGAGCGCTGAAGCTTGCCGCGCGCGGACGCTTTACTACCCATCCTAATCCCAACGTCGGCTGTGTGATTGTAAAAGACGGCGAGATCGTCGGCGAGGGCTTCCACTATCGGGCCGGCGAGCCGCACGCCGAAGTGCACGCGCTGCGTATGGCCGGCGATAAAGCCAAAGGCGCGACCGCCTACGTCACCCTGGAGCCCTGTAGCCACCATGGTCGCACGCCGCCGTGCTGCGACGCGCTGATCGCCGCAGGCGTGGCTCGCGTGGTAGCGGCAATGCAGGACCCGAATCCACAGGTGGCCGGTCGCGGCCTGTACCGCCTGCAGCAGGCCGGCATTGACGTCAGCCATGGGCTGATGATGAATGAAGCGGAAGCGCTGAATAAAGGTTTTCTGAAGCGGATGCGCACCGGTTTTCCGTGGATCCAGCTGAAGATGGGCGCTTCGCTTGATGGCCGTACGGCGATGGCCAGCGGTGAAAGTCAGTGGATCACCTCGCCACAGGCGCGACGCGACGTGCAGCGCCTGCGCGCGCAGAGCCACGCTATTCTCACCAGCAGCGCGACCGTGCTGGCGGACGATCCGGCGCTGACCGTGCGCTGGCAGGAGCTGAGCGCCGATACGCAGGCGCTCTATCCGCAGGAGAACCTGCGTCAGCCGCTGCGTATCGTCATCGATAGCCAAAACCGCGTCACGCCGGAGCATCGAATTATCCAGCAGCAAGGTGAAACCTTGTTCGCTCGCACCCATGCCGATGAACGTGCCTGGCCTGACAACGTGCGTACCCTACTGGTGCCGGAGCATAACGGCCATCTCGACCTCGTGTTGCTAATGATGCAGCTCGGTAAACAGCAGGTGAACAGCATTTGGGTGGAAGCGGGGCCGACGCTGGCCGGCGCTTTGCTACAGGCCGGGCTGGTGGATGAGCTTATCGTCTATATTGCGCCTAAACTGTTAGGCAGTGACGCGCGCGGTTTATGCGCGCTGCCGGGGCTTGAGAAACTGAGCCAGGCCCCCCATTTCAAATTCAACGAGATACGTCAGGTCGGGCCCGATGTCTGCCTGCATTTAACGACTGCGTGATGTATTCCTAATATTAGGAAGCAGCGCCCAGAATATTATGATAAAATCCGCCCCCCTTGCGGGGCACATGAACCCGAAGGAAGAGTATGAACATTATTGAAGCTAACGTTGCTACCCCGGACGCTCGCGTCGCCATCACCATTGCGCGTTTCAACAACTTTATCAATGACAGCCTGCTGGAAGGCGCGATTGACGCCCTCAAGCGCATTGGTCAGGTAAAAGATGAAAACATCACCGTTGTTTGGGTACCAGGCGCGTATGAGCTGCCGCTGGCGGCTGGCGCACTGGCAAAAACCGGTAAATATGACGCGGTAATCGCGCTGGGTACGGTGATTCGCGGCGGTACCGCCCACTTTGAATATGTGGCTGGCGGTGCAAGCAATGGCCTGGCGCACGTCGCTCAGGACAGTGAAATCCCGGTAGCCTTCGGTGTTCTGACGACTGAAAGTATTGAACAAGCCATCGAACGCGCTGGCACCAAAGCCGGTAACAAAGGCGCAGAAGCCGCGCTGACCGCGCTGGAAATGATTAACGTATTGAAAGCCATCAAGGCCTGATTTTTTGTAAGGGGAATTCCGTGAAACCTGCTGCTCGTCGCCGCGCCCGTGAGTGTGCCGTCCAGGCGCTCTACTCCTGGCAGTTGTCCCAGAACGACATCGCTGATGTTGAATACCAGTTCCTGGCGGAACAGGATGTAAAAGATGTAGACGTTCTGTATTTCCGTGAACTGCTGTCCGGAGTGGCGACTAACAGCGCGTATCTCGACGGTCTGATGAAGCCATACCTGTCACGTCAGCTGGAAGAGCTGGGTCAGGTAGAAAAAGCGGTACTGCGTATTGCGCTGTTTGAGCTGTCGAAGCGTGACGACGTGCCGTACAAAGTGGCTATCAACGAAGCTATCGAGCTGGCGAAAACCTTCGGCGCTGAAGATAGCCACAAGTTCGTCAACGGCGTGCTGGATAAAGCGGCCCCGGTAATCCGTCCCCGCAAAAAGTAAACTGCAGGCCGGGCTTTGCAGGATCTGATCCTGCGAACCCGGCCTTATTCTTTTCTTTGCTGAGGCATAACGTATGGCATGCGGCGAATTTTCCCTGATTGCCCGTTATTTTGATCGCGTTAAAAGCGCCCGCCTTGATGTTGAAACCGGCATCGGCGATGACTGCGCGCTCCTGAATATCCCCGAGAAAAAAACGCTGGCAATCAGCACCGACACCCTGGTGGCGGGCAACCACTTTTTAGCCGACATCGACCCTGCCGATCTGGCGTATAAAGCGCTGGCGGTGAACCTGAGCGATTTGGCGGCGATGGGGGCGGAACCGGCATGGTTGACGCTGGCCCTCACTTTGCCGGAAGCAGACGAAGCGTGGCTTGAAGCCTTTAGCGACAGTCTGTTTGTCCAGCTTAACTATTACGATATGCAGCTGATCGGCGGCGACACCACCCGTGGGCCGCTGTCGATGACGCTGGGTATCCACGGCTTTGTGCCGCCGGGCCGTGCGATGAAGCGTTCCGGAGCCAGGCCTGGCGACTGGATTTATGTCACCGGCACGCCCGGTGATAGCGCCGCCGGGCTGGCGCTTTTACAGGACCGGCTAACGGTAGATTCGCCAGCGGATGCCGATTATCTGCTGGCGCGCCATTTGCGTCCAATGCCCCGCGTGCTGCAGGGGCAGGCGCTGCGCGATCTGGCTAATTCAGCGATCGATCTCTCTGACGGCCTTATCTCTGACCTTGGTCATATTCTCAAGGCCAGCGCCTGCGGCGCGCGTATCGATCTCGATGCGATGCCGTATTCCGATGCCATGCTGCGCCAGGTTGATCCTGAACAGGCGCTACGCTGGGCGCTCGCCGGCGGCGAAGATTATGAACTGTGCTTTACCGTTCCCGAGCTGAACCGCGGGGCGCTGGATGTCGCGATTGGTCAGCTTGGCGCACGCTTTACCTGTATCGGCCAGATCGTGGCGGAAGCGGATGGACTGCAGTTTACCCGTGAGGGTAAGCCGATTAAATTGGATTTAAAGGGGTACGATCATTTTGGCACGCAGTAGAGACGAGGCGAAAAGCCGCCTCAATATGCGCAATCCCTGGCATCTGCTGGCGACCGGGTTCGGCAGTGGGCTGAGCCCGGTGGTGCCGGGAACGATGGGGTCTCTGGCGGCGATTCCGTTCTGGTATCTGATGACCTTTCTCCCCTGGCAGCTCTATTCGCTGGCGGTGATGATGAGCATCTGTATCGGCGTCTATCTTTGTCACCGTACGGCTAAAGATATGGGCACTCATGACCACGGCAGCATCGTTTGGGATGAGTTTGTCGGGATGTGGATCACTTTGATGGCGTTACCGACGATGGACTGGCAGTGGGTGGCCGCCGGTTTCGTTATTTTCCGCATCTTTGATATGTGGAAGCCGTGGCCAATTCGTTGGTTCGACCGCAACATCCATGGTGGAATGGGGATCATGGTCGACGATATCGTCGCCGGGGTGATCTCCGCCGGCGTACTGTATCTGATTGGCCACCACTGGCCGATAGGTCTGCTCTAAATCTGCACCCCGGCGCGGCCGGGGTATAAATTGCGGCGTTACTTGAAGCCGACGATTGGGTGGGGCCGATAGGGCGCCTCCAGCTTGTCGATTTGTTCTGGCGTCAGGGTTAAATCGACGGCATGCAGGAGCTCATCCAGCTGTTCCTGCCGCGAGGCGCCAATAATCGGCGCAGCCACGCCGGGCTTGCTTAATAGCCAGGCCAGCGCCACCTGCGCGCGGTTGGCATCTAATTCTTCAGCCACCTCCTCCAGCTTCTGTGCTATCTGCTCATCATTGGCGTCGGTGGCGCTATACAGCGATTTGCCGAATTCATCGGAGACGAGACGCGCGGTCGTTTCTCCCCATGGTCGTGTTAGTCGGCCGCGTGCCAGCGGGCTCCACGGCATGACCGCAATCCCTTTGCGCTGGCAGAGCGGCAGCATCTCGTTTTCTTCTTCGCGATAAATCAGGTTGTAGTGATCCTGCATGGTGACGAAGCGTGCCCAATTGTTCTGTTCCTGCAGGGCGAGCGCCTGGGCGAACTGGCGGGCATGCATTGATGATGCGCCGATATAGCGCGCTTTCCCGGCGCGTACGACGTCGCTGAGCGCCTCCAGCGTCTCTTCGATGGGCGTGGAGTAATCCCAGCGGTGGATCTGCAACAGGTCGACGTACTCCATTCCCAGGCGACGCAGGCTATCGTCAATGGATCGCATGATTTGCGCTCGAGACAGCCCCTGCGGCAGATCGCCGACCTGATGATAAACTTTGGTGGCGACGATCACCGAATCGCGGCGAGCATACTCCCGCAGCGCGCGGCCGAGGATCTCTTCGCTGCTGCCGTCGGAGTAGTTGTTCGAGGTATCGAAGAAGTTAATTCCGCCTTCCAGCGCACGTTTAATCAGCGGACGGCTACTCTCTTCTGGCAGCGTCCAGGCATGATTGCCGCGGTCAGGTTCGCCGAAGGTCATGCAGCCGAGACAGAGTCGGGAAACGCGAAGATGGGTATCGCCAAGAGGAATGTAGTGCATAAGACGCTCCTGCTACTTTAAAAGGTATCCTTTAAGCATAGCAGGAGCGGTATTGGCAATTATGCCAACCAGTCGCGGATTTTGGCTTCGATACCGGCGGCATCCAGGCCGAGGTCGGCGCGAACTTCTTCCTGAGTCCCCTGCGGGATAAAGAAGTCCGGCAGACCGATATTCAGCACCGGCACCATGCGGCGATGAGCCATCAACAGCTCGTTTACGCCGCTGCCAGCGCCGCCCATGATAGCGTTCTCTTCAAGGGTGACCAGCACTTCGTGATCGGCGGCAAGCTGCAGGATCAGCGCCTCATCAAGCGGTTTCACAAAACGCATATCGACCAGCGTCGCATTGAGTTTTTCCGCAACCTGAGCGGCTTCCGGCAGTAAAGTCCCGAAGTTAAGGATCGCCAGCTTCTCGCCGTTTCTTTTCACCACGCCTTTCCCGAGCGGCAGCGGCGCCAGTGGTTCCAGTTCCGCGCCGGTACCTGTGCCGCGCGGATAGCGTACCGCGCTAGGGCCATCGTTATAGTGGTATCCGGTGTAGAGCATCTGGCGACATTCATTTTCGTCGCTCGGGGTCATGATCACCATTTCCGGAATGCAGCGCAGGAAGGAGAGATCGAACGCTCCCTGGTGGGTCTGACCGTCGGCGCCGACGATGCCCGCACGATCGATTGCAAACAGCACCGGCAGCTTTTGAATGGCGACGTCATGGATCACCTGATCGTAAGCGCGCTGCAGGAAGGTGGAATAGATCGCCACGATCGGCTTATAGCCGCCAATCGCCATCCCGGCGGCAAAGGTCACCGCGTGCTGTTCGGCAATCGCGACATCGAAATAGCGATCGGGGAATTTTTTCGAGAACTCGACCATCCCGGATCCTTCACGCATCGCCGGGGTGACGGCCATCAGTTTGTCGTCTTTGGCCGCGGTTTCGCACAGCCAGTCGCCAAATATTTTCGAATAGGAAGGCAGGCCGCCGCTGCTTTTCGGCAGCACGCCACTGGTGTGATCGAATTTCGGTACCGCGTGGAAGGTGATGGGATCTTTTTCCGCCGGTTCATATCCACGGCCTTTTTTGGTCATGATATGCAGGAACTGCGGTCCTTTCAGATCACGCATATTCTTCAGCGTATTAACCAGACCCAGCACATCGTGGCCATCTACCGGGCCGATGTAGTTAAAGCCCATCTCTTCAAACAGCGTGCCGGGCACCACCATACCTTTAATATGCTCTTCGGTACGTTTAAGCAGTTCTTTAATCGGCGGTACGCCGGAGAAGACTTTTTTGCCGCTTTCACGCAGCGAGGAATACAGCTTGCCGGACAGCAGCTGCGCCAGGTGATTATTCAGCGCCCCGACGTTTTCTGAAATCGACATTTCATTGTCGTTCAGCACCACCAGCATGTCTGGTTTGATATCCCCCGCGTGGTTCATCGCCTCAAACGCCATCCCGGCGGTGATAGCCCCATCGCCGATGACGCAAACGGTGCGCCGCTGTTTGCCTTCTTTTTCGGCGGCAATAGCGACCCCAATACCCGCGGAGATAGAGGTAGAAGAGTGGCCAACGCTCAGTACGTCATATTCGCTTTCGCCGCGCCACGGGAACGGATGCAGGCCGCCTTTCTGGCGGATAGTGCCGATTTTGTCGCGGCGGCCAGTGAGAATTTTGTGCGGGTAGGCCTGATGGCCGACATCCCAAATTAAGCGGTCGAACGGCGTATTGTAGACATAGTGCAGCGCCACGGTCAGTTCAACCGTGCCAAGGCCAGAGGCAAAATGGCCGCTTGAGCGGCTCACGCTGTCCAGAAGATAGCGGCGCAGCTCATCGCAAAGCTTGGGCAGGCTATCTTTTGGCAGCAGGCGCAACTCCTGGGTGGAATCTACCAGCGCCAGGGTTGGGTATTTGGCAATATCAAAACTCATCAGAGACTCATTTATTGTTTATTTATCGCGCTGAATAATGTAATTCGCGAGCGCTTCCAGTGCCGTGGTATCCAGCGATTGCGCAGCCAGTTCATCTAAAGCCTGGCGGGCATCGGCAATCAGATCGCGCGCTTTCTGCTGGGCTTGCTCAAGACCCAAAAGCGCCGGATAGGTACTTTTGCCTAACTGTTGGTCGGCACCCTGACGTTTGCCAAGAGTCGCAGTATCACCTACCACATCCAGAATGTCATCCTGCACCTGGAAGGCGAGACCGATATTCTCCGCAAAGCGATCGAGTGCTGGCAGCGCCTGACGGCCACGCTCGCCGGCGCTCAGCGCGCCAAGGCGAACCGCCGCGCGAATAAGCGCTCCGGTCTTATGGCGGTGAATTCGCTCCAGCGCCTGTAGATCGACCTGCTTGCCTTCCGCCTCGAGATCTAACGCCTGACCGCCGCACATTCCGGCGACGCCGCTGGCCTGGGCCAGTTCGGAAACCATCGCCAGACGGTCGCGATCCGGTACTTCCGGCATCGGCGTATCACTCAGTATAGAAAATGCCAGCGTTTGCAGGGCGTCACCGGCAAGAATAGCGTTCGCTTCGCCAAACTTGATGTGGCACGTGGGTTGACCGCGGCGCAGATCGTCGTCGTCCATCGCCGGCAGATCGTCATGCATCAGCGAGTAGGCATGAATGCATTCGACGGCAGCGGCTGGGGCATCCAGTGTGGAACGGCTAACACCGAACATCTCGCCGGTGGCGTAAACCAGGAAAGGGCGCAGGCGTTTGCCGCCTAATAATGCGCCATAGTGCATGGCTTCAACCAGCGGAGTGTTCTGAAATGGCAGCGGAGAGATAAAACGGCGCAGCGCGTCATTGGCCTGGGTGACACAGGCCTGTAATTGTTGCGGGAAGTCCATTTATTCAGCGTCCGGCGTAAAGGGAGTCAACGGCGCATCTTCGCTATCGGCCAGCAGGATTTGGACACGCTGCTCGGCCTGTTGCAGTTTCGTCTGGCCCTGGCGCGCGAGCTGCACGCCGCGTTCAAATTCGCTGAGCGCTTCTTCCAGCGGTAGTGAGCCGCTTTCCAGACGATTAACGATCTGCTCGAGTTCGCCTAAAGCGCTCTCAAAGCTGGCCGGGGCCTCATTTTTCTTTGGCATAGTGAATATAGACTCTTGTTATGTCTCGATGGCTATCAGTATGGTAACGGAGTCGGGCGGTTAAGCAAACTCGCGGCATTCACCCTACGGATACATTTTTGCGAAAATGCGCAATGCCAGGCGAAAAGCGAACAATGATGGTATACTCCGCGCCCTGGATGCAGACGCTGTATCGCGCCTGTACAACTTTTTTGCTTAAAGCCCCGTCGGGCTTGCCAACGAACTATTGTCGCCATGAAGTTTATCATTAAATTGTTCCCGGAAATCACCATCAAAAGCCAATCTGTGCGGTTGCGCTTTATTAAAATCTTAACCGGGAACATTCGTAACGTTCTCAAAAACTATGATGAGACGCTCGCCGTCGTTCGTCATTGGGATCATATCGAAGTTCGCGCGAAAGACGAAAACCAGCGGCCGGTTATTCGCGATGCGCTGACCCGTATCCCTGGCATTCATCATATTCTGGAAGTGGAGGACGTACCTTTCACTTCTCTGCATAACATTTTTGAACAGACGCTACCGCTGTGGCGTGAACAGCTCGAAGGCAAAAGCTTCTGCGTGCGTGTGAAGCGCCGTGGTAAACATGAATTCACCTCAATTGAGGTTGAGCGCTACGTTGGCGGCGGCCTGAACCAGCATATCGAATCGGCGCGCGTGAAGCTCACCGATCCGGACGTGACGGTTAACCTGGAAATCGAAAACGATCGTCTGTTGCTGGTGAAAGGGCGCTATGAAGGTATTGGCGGCTTCCCCATTGGTACTCAGGAAGATGTGCTGTCGCTTATTTCCGGCGGCTTCGACTCCGGCGTCTCCAGCTATATGCTGATGCGTCGCGGCTGCCGCGTACACTACTGCTTCTTCAACCTCGGCGGCGCCGCGCATGAAATTGGCGTTCGTCAGGTGGCGCACTATTTGTGGAACCGCTTCGGCAGCTCCCATCGCGTTCGCTTCGTGGCAATCAATTTCGAGCCGGTGGTTGGTGAAATCCTTGAGAAAGTCGAGGATGGCCAGATGGGCGTGGTGCTCAAACGTATGATGGTGCGTGCAGCATCGAAAGTCGCTGAGCGTTATGGCGTGCAGGCACTGGTGACCGGCGAAGCCTTGGGCCAGGTATCCAGCCAGACGCTGACTAACCTGCGTCTTATCGATAATGTCTCAGACACGCTGATCCTGCGCCCGCTGATTTCTCACGATAAAGAACACATTATCAATCTTGCGCGCGAAATCGGCACTGAAGATTTTGCCCGCACCATGCCGGAATACTGCGGCGTTATCTCGAAGAGCCCAACCATAAAAGCGGTAAAAGCGAAGATCGAAGCGGAAGAAGAAAACTTCGATTTTAGCATTCTGGATAAAGTGGTTGAGGAAGCGAATAACATCGACATTCGCGACATCGCTCAGCAAACGCAGCAGGACGTGGTGGAAGTCGAAACCGTCAGCGGCTTCAGCGCGAACGACGTGATTCTCGATATTCGTTCTGTCGATGAGCAGGATGATAAGCCATTGAAAGTGGAAGGCGTCGATGTTGTTTCGCTGCCGTTCTATAAACTGAGCACCCAATTTGGCAACCTCGATCAGAGCAAAACCTGGCTGTTGTGGTGTGAGCGCGGCGTAATGAGCCGTCTGCAGGCGCTGTACCTGCGTGAGCAGGGCTTTACTAACGTGAAAGTGTATCGCCCGTAATTCACCTGTACTGATGAAAAAGCCTTCCCTTAGGGAAGGCTTTTTTACATCTGGGTTTAGCGTAGTGTCATCGCCAGGGCATTCAACTGATCGATAACGATATTCCAGCCTTCAAAAAATCCCATCTTTTCGTGTTGCTCGCAGGTTTCATCATCTGCATGCAGTACCGTTGCCGTATAGCGACAGCCGTCGTTTTCATCCGCAAAGGTGATAATAGCCGTCATGGCAAACGGGGAAACGGCAGGGCGAAAGTCTGCGGTCAGCATTGAGGTCATGACTAATTTTTGCCGCGGAATGACTTCAAGAAAGCAGCCGGGATTATCGCTACGTTCACCGTCAGGGCCGTGCATCACGGTGTGAAAAGCCCCTCCGGGACGCAAATCAAAGGCCAGAACGTCGGTATACCATGGCTTAGGACACCACCAGGTTTTGAGTAAAGCCGGGTCGGCCCACGCGCGCCAGAGGGCTGTCGTGGGGGCGCTGAGTAGGCGGCTGATGACGAGGTCACGAGAATCGGTTGCGCTACGGGACATGCTACGGCTCCTCAAGAAGGGGGAAACCAGCCCGCTGCGCGGACCGGCTATCAGGATTCGTAGTAATTATAGATGCCAGCAGCCATGACCAACTGCGAAGCCACTTCGTATGCTTTTTCGCGACCGACCAGCAGGTCAATCATTTTTAGCGCGAAATCAATAGAGGTTCCCGGCCCCTGACTGGTTAACAGATTAACCCTTGGGTCCCAGACGACGCGCTTATCCTGCCACTGTTCGGCGGGGATTTGCTCTTTTAGCGCCGGGAAACCGGTAATGTTGCCGATAGGAAACAGATTATGCGGCACCAGAACGGTCGCTGGCGCGGCGCAGATAGCCGCCACGATGCGCCCGGATAAATGAAATTGTCTCACGGTTTCTACCAGCAAAGGGCTGTCGCGAAAGCACTCGGCGCCTTTAATACCGCCAGGTAAGACAATGATATCAAAATCGCCATCAGCGACTTCGACCAGCGGTGCATCCGCAAGTAGCTTCACGCCGCGCGAGCAAACGATGGTCAGATTGCCATCACTGGCGACGCTGGCGGTAGTCACTTTCACGCCGCCGCGCGCTAATAAATCGATAGTGGTGACTGCTTCGGTCTCTTCACTACCAGGGGCGAGGCAAATCAGTGCCGACGCGCTCATAAGTATTCTCCTTCCGCTTTACCTGTTCAAATAAACGGGCATTTTCTGGCACTGACAGACCGTGGGCCCGGGCGCGATTCAGCAGAAAACCGGTGATGTAGTCGATTTCCGTATGCCGCTGCGCGCGAATATCCTGCAACATAGATGAGATATTGTCTGCTGTACTTTCAATTACCTGATTTACATACAATAACAGGTTTTCCGCAGATGTATGAATGCCTTCACGTTGCATTACCGCTGCGACTTCATGACAGATTGCGCCGATCTCTTGCGGAAAATCTCGCAGATCGCCGTTTCTACAATCTTTCAGCGCAGTCAGGGGATTAATCACACAGTTGACGGCCAGCTTACTCCAAAGAGCAGGGTGAATATTGTCGTGCCAGGCGACATCCGGCAGGACGTTTTGCAGAATGTCGGCGAGACCGCTGTAATCTTCGCTATAGCTTTTGGCTGGTCCAATATGAGTTGTTCCCTGCGCGACGTGAATGATGACGTTGCCATCGCGGCGGGCGGCATGAGTGGTGGACGCCAGCAGCAGTGGGTGTTTAACGCTTTTTAATTCATCAAGAGTGCCCATGCCGTTATGAATGAGCAAGATAGGCGCAGAAGCCGGTAAGATAACAGCCAGATTTCTCACTGTCTGGGAAACCTGCCATGCCTTTAGCGTCACCAGTAGTAAATCGCTGGTGGCGAGAAAATCAGGATCGTTAGCGGTCATTGATTCGTTGAAATTACTACCGTCAGTCTCAATGAGATTAACGCTACAAAATGGTTGCGGGACGCGTAACCAGCCCTGAACCTCATGTCCGTTTTTATACAGCGCGGTTAACCATAGTTGCCCCAATGCACCGCATCCCAGTACGGTTACTTTCATTATTCCTCCTCACCTGCGACTTCCCAGGCGCTTGTAGCTAAAGTATAGCGTTATCAGCTAAGCTTCCGGGATAACAAGTTGAGTTATGCCGCGTTGTGGGTATTATGCAACGCAAAAGAAACGGAAGGAGAGGAAAAGATGCCATCTTTCGATATTGTCTCTGAAGTCGATCTTCAGGAAGCGCGTAATGCGGTCGAAAACGCAAGCCGCGAAGTCGAGTCACGATTTGATTTTCGTAATGTTGAAGCCACCTTTGAGCTGAACGAAACCAGTAAAACCATCAAGGTGCTGAGCGAGTCTGATTTCCAGGTCAATCAGCTGTTGGACATCCTGCGTGCAAAGCTACTCAAGCGCGGTATTGAGGGAAGCTCGCTTGACGTGCCGGAAAACTTCGTACACAGCGGAAAAACCTGGTTTGTTGAAGCTAAACTGAAGCAGGGTATTGAGAGCGCAATACAGAAGAAAATCGTTAAACTGATTAAAGACAGCAAACTCAAAGTACAGACGCAGATTCAGGGCGAAGAAATTCGCGTCACTGGCAAATCCCGTGACGATCTGCAGTCGGTTATGGCGTTGGTTCGCGGCGGCGATCTTGGCCAGCCATTCCAGTTCAAAAACTTCCGCGATTAAAACGCAAAGCGATTCAGGCATTGTGTTGATATCCAGGCCGGAGAAGGCATTAAGCCTCTCTCCGGCAAATTAAGTCCTCATTACCTATCTCTTCTGAACTTCTTTTTAATCCTTCACAAGGCATTTCATCATGCCGGCTTCATTACCCGCCGCAGGCTTATTGTGCCCATCTGCTTTCAAATACAAATTCATAAAGATGAATTCACGCATGAATGATGAAGTTGAAGGATGAATAATCCCTGGGAGAGAAGAGGCGAGGGTCGTGATCTCAATCATGAAGTGAAGAAAATTGAATATGTATAGAAAGAATTCACTTTTTGTTCATTATATTGATCGGGGAAACTGTAACGGAGTAAGGATATGGTGTTGTACGTGGCATTATTTATTACGCATCACGAGAACAGGTGATTTAGCGCTTGAAAAATGATGAGTCAACAACGCTTAAACGAGGAATTACGCTCGATGCACGGACAGGGGATGTCTCATATTTCGTATGAATTAAATCAACTTTCTTTGTGCCATGTAGGTATATGCATTCGGCGTAAACGATCTGAAATATATAATTTTTAACTTATTTAATATTAATTTGTTGAATAGAACTGCATATAACGTTTGATGAGTTTACGTGCTTTTCACAGGGATTTTGTACGCATGACGCGTACTTAAAATAGTCAGGGTGAATATCGCTGCATAAGCGCAGGTTATTCTTTCTGGCTGCACTCAATCAATACTATCTTAGAAAGGTTCATATGAAATATCACGAAAATAAAAAAAGGTCCGCGAAATTAAACCCAATTGCGGCATCATTATTACTGCTGATGCCTGTAGTGGCGCAAGCGGAAATTTCTATTAAAAATGGCAGCGTTACTGAAGCCTCAAATGGTGTGCCGATTGTCAATATCGCGAAACCGAATAGCAATGGTCTTTCGCATAACGTATATGACACCCTGAACGTTGGCGCTGAAGGGGTGATCTTTAACAACGCGGCAAGCGCGGCGCAGTCCGTGCTGGCTGGGCAGATTGCGGCCAACCCGAACCTTACGGACCGCAGCGCGATGGTTATTCTTAACGAAGTGACTTCAACGAATGCGAGTACCATTAATGGCATGATGGAAGTTGCCGGGGATTCCGCTCACTTAATCATTGCCAACCCTAATGGCATCACGACTCAGGGAGGCGGGTTCATCAACGCTGAAAAAGGGACGTTGACGACAGGTACGCCAAAGTTAGGTGAGGATGGGCTGTTAAATGGCTATTCCGTTAATGGCGGAACGATTACTGTAAGTGGCTTTCAGAGCGAATCACCGACCGAAATTCTGGCGCGTAGTGTCGTTGTGAATGGTGCGCTTTCAGCCAGTGAGCTTAAGATTGTCGCAGGGAGTAATGCGGTCAACGCCGACGGTGTGGTCACCGACTCCGTAACGCCTACCGGTAACGCAAGTACCTACGGCGTGGATGTTTCTAAGCTTGGTGGTATGTATGCGAATAAAATTAGTCTTGTCAGCACAGAAAATGGCGTAGGCGTGCGTAATCTGGGGACGATTTCTGCCGGGGATAGCGGTATTAAGATTACCAGTAACGGTAAACTGCTTAACAACAATGCGGTTATTCAATCCAGTGGTGATATCACCCTGAACACCAACGGTGTTTTAGAAAATAGCGCAGGGAAAATCAACAGCGACAAAATGATCGCCATTGATACCGCGGGTAATAAAGTTAGTAATATCAACGGTGGCAATATTTTAGCAACCACTAATAACTATATTACCAGCGGTAAATTCGATAATAGCAATGGTAAACTGGCTGCCGGACAAACGCTGGCTGTCAATACTAGCGGTAATACTTTTACCAATACCGGAAAAGCTAAAACGGCGGGTATTGAGGCGGGTGTCGTTGCAATCGAATCAGGTGATTTTAATAATAACAACGGTCAGATTCATGCTGGCTATGTTGGCCTGAAAAATACATCGTTAACTAATAATGGCGGCACTATTGATTCAACTGGAAATGTTGAAGTTGAAAGTACGGGGAATATTGAAAACGTAACTGGTTTGATTCGCTCCAGTGCTGGTGCTGTAAAATTAACGACAACCAAAGCAGTTAAAAACAACGACAACAAATCGGCCGATACCACGGGCGGTGAATCCTTGGGTATCGTCTCAGGTAATGGCATCGAGATTGCTGCTGACTACTTATTTAACTGGGCTGGCGAAATTGCCTCAGATGGTGATGTGAGCATCCAAACCACCAGTGATATTGATAACTATATGGGTAAAATTGAAAGCAGTAAGACTGTGTCAATTACTGGTCGCAACATGAATACCAGCCAATCGGGTATCAATGGCGGGGCGGGTGTTAATATCGATCTTAACAACTATTATAGCCGTCTGGGCGTAATAACTTCCGTGAACGGTGACGTAACTATCAAAGCCGATACAGTCAGTACAGACAGTTCGGTGATCAAAGCTAAAAATATCAGTATTGATTCAGGCGCTGATATTGATGCGAAATATACAATGATGGTTGCGGATGAAAAACTAGCGCTTAATGCGGTTGGTAAAATCACCAGTACTGACAGTGACAAATTTGGTTTCTATGTGGGGCAATACTTCGGCTATGGGAATCAGCAAGGCGGTCTAATTGGCGGTGAAGGGGTTGATATTACGGCTAAGAGCCTGAATAACGAATCTGGCCGTATTATTGCGCAAACCGGTGATGTAAATATTAATCTGACTGGCGATCTCGCAAGTAACAAAGGGCAGATTGTTGCTAATTCAGGGGGGATGACGATTGCTGCGAAGAAAATCGCTGCTGATTACGCAACTATTTATAGCTCTGGTAACATGCAAATTGATGCATCTTCATTGTCATCAAAAGCAAGCGGTTCCATTGCAAAGAATACGGCTAACGGAGTCATCTCTTCAGATAGCGACGTCTTGATTAATATTAATGGTGATTATAATAACACCGGATGGGTGAATGCTAAAGGTAATCTGACGGTTAATGCCTCCGGTTACTTGACAAATAATCACGCTTTTAATGCTGATGGTGACTTGAACCTGACCGGGAAAACCATCACTAACAACAGCGATATTGCTGCTGGTAATACTTTGAACATTTCGACGGCGAATGATTTGACCAATAATCTTGGCGCAAACATTTCTGCCAAAACAACTAACGTCACAGCTAAAAATATCTCAAACTGGGCTAATTTAGTTGCTGATAGCCAGTTGAATGTCACTGCAAGTAATAACATCTACAACTATGGCAACCTTTATACAGCGGGTAAGGCGGTAATCGATGCTAAGAAAATCGTCAACACTGGTTTCTGGGCTGTATTAGGTGGAGCTCAAGGATTTGAGACTACAGCTAATGTTGTAAACGTATTTGGTACCGTTGTAGGTAAATAAATAACTTAGGTTGAAGGTAAAAGCGGTAAGGGATTACTGCTTTTACCTGATTAGGGTATGAAATGGATATTCGCAATATAGTAATTATTAGCCTGGTATTGTTGATTACCGGCCCTGCAGTAGCGGCTGATGCTCAGTTAGGGCGGCTTGTAAAAGACCAGCAAAGCAATGATAACGCTGCGTTCAAAGACCGAAAAATAGAACAAAAGGATGTGTTCTCCGATGCCGTCGCAAAAAAAGAAACCGATAGCACATTCCCGCTGGAAACTCCGTGTTTTCAAATTGATGAATTAGTGCTTAGCAATGATTTTTTAGACGATCGCGGATTAAATAAAATTAAAAAACAGGTTGCTGGAAAATGCTTAGGGATGAATGGGTTGAAAAAAGCGGCTGTGCTTTTTCAAGATTACTATATAAATGCGGGGTATATAACAACGAGGGTGGAAATTCCATCTCAAGATCTCTTGACTAAAAAATTAAGTTTGGCAGTGATACCAGGAAGGATTTCTGAGATTGTCATTGTTGATAACGATATAAGTAAATGGGTTTTGCCATTTTCAGAAGGTGATATTCTCAATATCAGGGATGTTGAGCAGGGCCTGGAAAATATACAGAGAACACCTGAGGTTGATGTTAAAATTAACATAGTGCCAGGTACTAAAAATGGCACGAGCAAGTTGGTAATTAATACGCAACGAAAAAAAATATGGAGTGCCAGAGCTTCGTACAATAACTATGGTGATGATAGCACTGGAAACCAACTTATTGGTGGAGTGGGGTATTTATATAATGTCACTAGTTTGAGCGATGTTTTTTACCTGGCAGGGACGGGTAGCCAGACCGGGGGGTATAAAAATGCTAGTGCCTATTATAGTGTGCCTTTTGGATATAACGATCTAAGTCTTTTTTATAGTAAAAGTAAATCTACTCAGGGTATTGATGTTGGTACATATACTTTTGATTATGTAGGTGAGACGGAATATTTCAGCCTCAAAGGTAATCGTATGCTATACCGCAATGTGAACTCTAAATTGTCTGCGAGTGCTGAATTTATCAGACGGAAATATGACTACACATTGGGTGGGACAGAACTGGTTTTGCAAAAACGAGATATGGGTAACATACGGTTAGGATTAAATTATAAGAGAAACTTTACCGGGGCAGCATTGGATTCCACATTAACCTGGCAACGGTTTACCAGGGCTTTTGGTGGTACTGACACACCAGACATGCGTACTGGCACTGTGAGTAAGAAAAGTCAAATTGTAAACCTTAATGTGAACTATGTGAAATGGTTAACGATATTGCCAGCCAATGCCTATTACGAACTTAATTTTGGTGCCCAGTATTCACCAGATAATTTGACGTTACAGGATCAATTTACAATAGGCGATCGTTGGAGTGTACGTGGTTTTCAAAACAGCGATGGTATCTATGGGAATAAAGGTTTTTTTATACAAAATACCCTGAATGTAGTGACTGGATTTGACGGTATCACCCCTTATGTTGGCACAGATTATGGACAAATAATTGGTAAGTTACCTTCACAAGACCTGAGTGGGAAAAGGATAATGGGTGGAGTCTTAGGAGTTAAAGGCGCGGTGAAAGCGGTCGAGTATGATGCTTCGTTATCAACACCTTTTCTCTATCCGGATGATTTCGATGTGGATAAGTATAAGCTTAATTTCAATTTTTCGTACCAGATTTAATTCTTTTGGAAATATGTAATGCGTATTGGTACAGATATTGTCGAAGTAGCAAGAATTAAAAAGGCTATTGCTAATCATAAGTCGGGGTTTCTTCAGAGAGTATTTACGAATAATGAAATAAAAGAAATCGATGTTATTGATCTAAATTATGAACGAGCCTCAGGATTTTGGGCTGCAAAGGAGTCTCTGGTAAAAGCCATTGGCTACGGATTTGGCCATGGAATTCGATTCCATGATATTGAAGTTGTTCATGACGAATATGGAAAACCTGAGTTTATATTATCCGGTAGAGTTAGGGATATTCTTAATGAGCAGCGAGTGATGAATATGTCATTAAGTATTTCACATTGCCGGACATATGCGATAGCCGTAACCATCATATATTAATTTAAGGCATTCATATAAAATGTATAAATATAACGCTCTTGCAAGTAAAAAGGTGCTGATTACTGGTGCTAGCGGCGACATAGGTCTTGCAATTTGTGGGAAATTTCTTGAGCAAAAATGTATTGTTTATGCATTATATAAATCGAATGACGAACCGCTGCTTGCACTGAAAGAAAATCATGCCAATGGTGACTTGCTACATATTTTGCCTTGCGATCTCACGAACCGGGAAGAAGTCGTGGCGTTGTGCGAGCGCCTGACCATAAATGCCGGAAGACTGGACGTGCTGGTGAATAATACGGGAATTGTTAAAGATAGCCTCTTTGCATCAATGAGTTTTGATGATTTTTATTCGGTTATCAACATCAATTTACTTAGTCTGTTTCGGTTAACGAAAGAAGCATTAATGTTATTACGTTCAGCGGAAAGTCCAGTTGTTATCAACGTTGCATCTGTTGCAGCTCTGGTACCAAGCATTGGCCAGGCAAACTATTGTGCATCCAAAGGTGCAATTTTAAGTTTCACCCGCACTCTTGCGGCTGAGCTGGCCCCGCGGGGAGTGCGTGTTAATGCGGTAGCGCCAGGAATGATTGAATCTAAAATGGCGAAGAAGGTTCCCCGTACCGTGGTTCGTGAGGTGACTAACTCAATTCCATTAAAACGACTCGGAAAATGCGATGAGGTAGCAAACGTCATTGTTTATTTAAGCTCTTCAGCATCCAGCTATATTATAGGGCAAACCATCGTGGTCGATGGTGGTATGGTAATGCGGTGATTTATGTCTAAGTATCCGATACCGCCGAAAATATTTCTTGCTATGGGGGGCTGGCGTCAACCTCTACTTATGGTCGACCAAATAGTTGATTATAAGTATGGCGAGAATGGTTACATCAAAGTTATAAAGCATGTGACTTATAATGATCCTTATCTGCTTGGGCATTTCCCAGAAGATCCCATTATGCCAGGAGCTATTATTTCTGAAATATTTGGTCAGGCAAGCGAGTATTACTCTTTTCTCACTGATATCTGTGATATTTACCAGGGGCGAACGGGTGAAGAACTGAGAACATTGCGTGACATTCATGCTTATATAAAGCATCCGGATATGCTAAATACAATACGTACGAGGCGGTCGCAGGTCCGTGGAGTGTTAGCTTCTCAGAACTTGAAGTTTAAAGGGACAGCGTACCCGGGAGATACGATTGAAGTGGTAAGTAAACTCTCATTTTCTGATGAGAGTGGGTTTAAACATTATTCAGTCACAGCTAATGTCGGGAAGAAGATCATTAGCCAGGGCGTGATTATTAATTTTAGAGAAGTCATTTAATTACCAAGGAGAACAGGTGTGACCAACATTAATGATGAAATCGATGAAAGAAAAAAAATAATTATTACGATTAAGTCCGAAATTATTCAACGCCTAAATGTTCAACGTGAGGCACATCAAATTGATGATGACACGCCGCTGTTTGGCAATGGACTGAAACTAGACTCTGTAGATGCCACGGAAATCATCGTAATGCTTGATAAAACCTTCAACATTCAGGTCTCGGAAGGTGATGATCCAGCCTATATGCGAAGCATAAATAATCTGGCATCTTTCATTCTAAAGAAAAAAACATCCTGAATTGATAAGATTATATTAAAGGCTATTTTATGAATTTACTTTCTGATCTTCATTTTAAAAATAATGCGCTTATGGGAATCTATAATCACCAACGCGTACCTTCTTCATATCATGATATTTTTGAAGAATATAAGGCTGTGCGTGAAAATGCCTTGTTGGTGGATTATTCTCATATGTCTATCACCAGTGTGATGGGAGATGATGCATGGGCGTTGGTAAACTACATGGTTTCGGCTGATGTATCAATCATCCGTGATGAGCAGGGTATTTACTCCCTACTGCTAAACGCTGACGGGGATATCCGTGGTGATGCATATGTTTTGTGCGCCGCTGATGGTTATTATATTTTATCCGAGAACCTTACTTCTAAAGAAATTATAGATGTACTCAACGAAGTACTGACTAAAGCTGAGGAGTTAGATATTCAGGAGGTCCCTGAAATCAAAGCGATGGAGGAAAATAATTGGGGGACTATTATGCTGGAAGGCCCCTATGCCTGGGAGATAATGGCGGAGGTCTATGGCTTTGATATCATTGGTCTACCCTATTATGAATATATGAACACTGATGATGAGTTAATGGTTTTCCGCTGCGGAAAACATGGCGAATTTGCATATCAGTTGATCGGCCCACAAGCAACGCTAGTCACAATGTGGATGAAGTTACAAGAAATAGGTGCTAAGTATTTGCTCAAAACCGGTGGTTTAGATTATCAACGTCTGGTGAGAGTAGAAAACCCGGGATGGGACGAAAGCCTTTATAATAATTACTCCCGTAATCCAGTAGAACTACAAATGCAGTGGGCTATTCAGTATGACAAGGAAGACTTTATTGGTAAGAGTGCGGTAGAAGAACTATCGCGGAAGGGGGCTGAGCGCAAACTTGTTGGAATTGCTCCTGATGTTGGATGTAGTCACATCGACTCAAATGACCTTGTGATGGTTAATGGACATCAAGTCGGTGTTATTGTTAAAGCAGCATATTCTCCTGCGAAACAGCATTGGATCGCGTTGGCACTTATTGACGAATGCTATGCATTAGCGGATATCTCCGGTTTTACTATTCAAACTGTAAATGGGGAAATCACCGCCAAAACCCAAAATGTCCCTTTTATTTATAATCTGAGTTTATTGGTTAACCCAACAATCCATAGTTATGTTGATGAATTGAAGGCGAAAAGCGCGCTTGAAACGGTATAACAATTAGCGACTTTATTCTTAACTCGGCATTCTTGGAATCGTTGTTAACCACTCTGGATAGAACAGAAAAATATGAAAACGAGCAGAAAAAGAGTAGTTATTACCGGCATGGGAATATTGTCATCCCTCGCCGACAATATTGCAGACTTCAGGCAAGCGCTGTTGGCTAAAAAAAATGGTATTGCTGACAGCGCTCGCTTTTCTAAATGGTTTGCGAATGCCCGAGCGGCTGAAATGCTGCATAAAATTCATTGTCCAGAATTATCTGAAGAAATTGTTGCATCGCTCGATAATGCCGCGCTTTGGGCTTACAAAGTTGGTAAGGAAGCACTAGAGCAGGCAGAACTGGCCGCCAATCGCGAGTGTCTGGAAGAGATGGGGATGATTGTGGGCGTTTCTTCTGCGGGTACAGAAGCGTTTCTCCCTCTCTTCGAGCAGCGTATTCAGGACTTTTCATTAAGAAAGGCTCTGTTTTCAGGCAGTTTTTCATCATGTTGCTCCAGCGCTTCAACGCTACTGGGCCTGAAGGGCGGAGTGGAACTTGTTGCGACGGCTTGTACCGCAAGCCCGAATGCCGTCGGTATGGCTTTTGATTATATCCAAAATGGCAAAAGTAAGGCTATGTTGGCGGTAGGTACAGAACCCATCTATTTACCCACTTTCGCGGGTTTTTATGCCTTGAATGTTATGCATCCGCAATCATGCTCGCCATTTTCAGGGCATTCAGGTATGTCTATTGGCGAGGGCGCGGGGGCCATTGTACTCGAAGAGTATGAACATGCGGTGGCGCGTGACGCGACCATCTTCGGTGAAATTCTTTCTTACGCGACATCTTGCGACGCATATCATGAAACAGGTCCCGACCCACGCGCCAGTGGCGCAGTGCAGGTTATGCAAAAAGCGATGGCGAATGCTGGGGTTAAGCCTGAACAAATTGATTATGTCAATGCGCATGGCACGGGTACGGAAGCTAATGATCAAATCGAAACTCTGGCAATGAAGAAGGTTTTCTCCGGAGCAGAAAATTTGTTAATAAGTTCCACAAAATCTTATTTTGGCCACAATATTGGGGCAGCAGGAATTGTCGAACTTATTGCGTGCCTGGTGACTCTGCCAGAAAAAAAAGTTCTGCCAACACTAAGTTTTTCGCAGGCTCGTCCCAATTGCGATCTGGACTATGTACCGAACGAGTTTCGTAAAAAAGATATCAATATCTTTATGAATAACAATTATGCTTTCGGCGGTAATAACTGCTGCATGATTGTCAGCACTAAACCTTGTTCAGTTCCACTCACCTCCTATGAAGCAAAACGAGTTGCTATTACTGGAGTAGGCGCTGTATCGGCTATAGGTCACACTCTAAATGAGATTCTTCACTATATCCATGAAGGCGACAGCTCAGTAGAACTCAGCGGTGTTGTCTTTCCTGATGACACGCTTGACGAGGCGAAAGAGCTGTTGGGTGTATTGGCCAAAACCAATCAGTTTGCGGATATATTTGGTGATGAATATCAGGAAGAGGAGTACAAGCAGCCGGAGACAGAAGAGAATTTTAAAACTTATCAAGTGAAAGGCCTGGAACCACGCAAACATCTACGTCGATACGACCCGCGTAAGGCAACTCGCGGCGGTACGTTTGCTCTACTCGCACTTTCAGAAACTTTGCATATGGCTAAACGCAAGATCAAACGAGATGGAGATGATCTGGGTATGGTTCTGGGAATGGCGCGAGGGCCGCAAGAAACAACCTATAAGTATTTGCAAAGTTTGAAACCTGACCCGCGGAAAGTTCGGACTTCGGAATTTCCCGGCTCTCTAATGAACTCAATTACAACATTTTGCGGGATCTCAGAAGGGGTCAAAGGATATACAACAACGTTGGCTACCGGTGAAAATGCTGCGCTTGGCGCATTGACCTATGGCTATGAAATTGTTCGCCAACAGCTCCAACCGCAGGTTGTAATTGGCGGGGCTGATGAATACTTTCCTTCAATGTCGCTTTATATGGATGCGGTGACAAATAAAATTCATATGATGTCCGATCCGGCTGATTATCAGATATATGGCAAAGAAGCACAGGGCTACGTACCTGGTGAAGGCGCATGCATGATGCTCCTGGAAGATCCACAGTCAGCAGTGGCCCGCGGCGCTGAGGTATTAGCTGAAATCGCTGGTTATGGTAAGGCATGTAGCAATACCTATTTTGACGTGACACAGGTTGAGGAGAAGTCCGCAGCAATGTCTATGGCAATTACTCGCGCGCTTGCGGATGCGGGTATTACCTCGAAAGAAATTGATTTAGTTTGCGGGACCAGTAATGGTAGCGAAGTAAATTCAATGATAGAAACGAATGCGATATATACGTCATTTAATTGCCTTAATCCTCATGTACCGGTTGTGAATTACAATGCATTCTTTGGTTTTGTCGCCTCTTCTGCAGGTCTGCTAAACCTGGCGGTTCTTCTTGATTGTATTCGCAGACAATCGGTTCCTGCTATTCCTTATACTCGACAATTTTCTGATGAGAGAGTCAACTTTGTGAACCAATCACTTAATCTAACTATTAGATACGCTCTTTTAATTGGAGCGACTGAAGGCGGGAACTATTACGCTATTGTGATAAAAGGATTATAAGGTGAGCGAAAGGGCTATTATTTCTGGTTTCAGTGTGTGTTTACCGTATGCAGAGAATAGTTCGCTGTTAATTGAAAATTTGCGGCAAGGTAAACGTGTACACTTATCTCCATGGTTTACTTCAGATAAACAGGCTATCGACTGTGGATTTTCTGGCAATATACTGATAGCGAAACTAAAACGGGATAATGATAGCGCTTTTGACCTGGTATATAAACTTATCAATGAAACCTTAATTCAGGCTGGCCTCAATGAAGACTGCCTGAAAGGTAATAGGGTCAGAGTATATATTACAGGGATAGGTCCGCGCGTTGATGTCATGGATTATAGAAATTTCTATAATTATAATGATATGGAAGATGTTTCATTGATATCCTCAATCAAAAATTTATCAGTGAAAAATATGTCGCAGGACACGGCTTCCTATCGCCTTGCAAAACGATACGAATTAAAACATCTTCCCCCAAATATGAACTGCACCAGTAACTCTTCACTCACTGCTATCCACCTGGGGATCAGGGCAATAGAGCAAGGTGGTATTGATCTGGCGCTGATCATCAATATTTCAAAAATTAAATATCAAGATCTAGTGTTCCTTGAGAGCCAGGGAATGTTGGAGAGTGAAATGGTCCAACCCTTCGGTATAAACAGTAATGGTGTAATTTTTGCTGAGGGGTATGGCGCTATGTTACTGGAAAGTCAACAGCACCGATTAGGGCGAGGGAAAAGCCATGGAATAAGCATTACTTCGGCTTACAAGCAGATTAATGCTGGGCGTAGTAATGATTCCTACTGGCAAAGTACTAGTATTCTAAAGTTGATTAATGCAATGTTAAATGATAAGGATATAAAAAAAGAAGACCTTTGTGCATTTATTCCCCATGGTAATGGTACCTCATCAAGTGATAATGTTGAGGCAAAAGCCATCACCATGTATGCCGGTGAAAATAGTCTTCCAGTTTTGGCCTATAAGGGACAAATTGGCTATACCGCAACAGGTTCTGGATTAATCGATTTAGTTATTGGGCATCATATACTGCTTAATAGAGAATTAATTTTCCCTGTCGTTAACGATCGGATTATAGAGGATGTCGCACACCATATCTCTTTAGCGGGGGGGGTATGTAAACATACTAAAAAACACCTTCTGAAAACTGGCTTGGGGGTCGACGGTTCCGTCGTTGCACTTTTGATGACTAATTTGCATAATAATACTGACTAATATGGAGAATAGTATGTATCTGTCTTCATATTCGTTCATGGAACCAGACGAGCCATTTTATTTATACTATCCAAGTTGGTTGAATGTATGGGAGTCTCACTCATACAATACTGCCTTGAAAACTACGGGAGCTAACGGCTGGAGATTCAAACGTTTTGGCTCAAGAAGGGAAATTTATACACGAGAGATTACACGGCGTCCTGAACATACTCCTTATATTAACGCCCTCGATAAAGTATCAGATGCCGCATTACATAGCATGTCAGCGAAAGAAAGGATGCTGTTACTGAAATCGAGAACTGCTTTTATTTATATTGATTCCTGGGGAGAATCAGGCGTCTTTGAGTACAATATCAGTAGCCTTAATTTATCTACTATTGATACTCTACCAAAGAACTTGGTTAAGAAATTTTCAATAAGTGATGTTACTTGCAAAGTTCGCGGCGAAAATATTTCCCTTTATCAGGCGATGGCAATGGCGCAGGATTATCTTGCATGGGATGTATTTGATTTTGTCGTTATCTGCGGAGGATATCGTGCTGTGCCATTGTTGGCATTTACAGCTGAAAGTATGATCCAGAGTGAAGTAAAAAACAAGAAAAGACTCATTCCCGGGATAAATATATCAATAGAAAGAGTGGGGTGTTTTATTTTTAGTAAAAGGGAAAGTGATCTAAAAATACATTGTGGGCCATATATACCTACTGCAACCAATAACCCACATTTACCAGATGTTGAAAATACTGATGATATAGATCTCCTTGCATATGCCGGAGGAATCAATAAAACAAAACCATTTCCTCATACCGGCATCGATCTTATTGCTCGCTACGGCTGTAGCGGATGTATGACACCGGCGCTAAGTTGGCAATATATTAATCAGTATGCATTGCATAATGGCTGTCTCAGAACCGTTATTCCGGGAGTAGTTAGCGGCTATGCCTATTTTGATACCTGGTACTAATAGGAGGGGATATGCGCAGCAATATAACAGAATTACCTGATATTTCATTATCTGGTATATATAAGACTTATGGTTATCAGGACAATATGACTTATGCTCTAAACAATATTAATCTGGATGTTGTGAAAGGCGAGTTTCTTGCGTTATGCGGGCCTTCTGGTAGTGGTAAGAGTACTTTACTTAATATACTTTCCGGTATTGATACACCGACTGCTGGCAATGTCTTCTTTCTGCATAAAAATCTCAATATGTTGTCAGACAAAAATCTTGCACGCCTTCGCAGTCGTCATTTAGGTTTCATATTTCAATTTTTCAATTTAATACCGGTGCTGAGTGTTTTTGATAATGTTTATTATCCCCTGACGCTCAACGGTCATTTTAGTACGAAAGAGGCTAGAGAGAGAACGTTACATTTCCTTGAGAGTGTTGGTTTATCCCACTTATTGGCAAGAAAACCTGGCCAATTGTCAGGTGGTCAACAGCAACGGGTCGCTATTGCAAGGGCGCTAGCGCATAGCCCCGAAGTTATTGTCGCTGACGAACCTACAGGTAATCTGGATCTTGCTACCGGTGAATCAATTCTTGACCTCCTGCTTGAGATTAATCAACGGACGAAAACAACATTTATTATCTCAACACATTCGACTCAGCTTAAAGATCGTGCTCGACGGAGAGTAGATATCAAAGATGGAGCAATAATTTATGATTCAGCGAAGTAATCTTTGTAGCGTTTTACTCCTGTGTCTTAGCATAGTTACATTTTCAGTATTTGCTGAGAAGGTTTCAACCCCTGCGACTGCCCGAGTCTTACAGGATGGATTTCCTGGTGAACCACAGGCTTTAGCATCTATCACTTCTGATTTATTTAAAGAGTATGAACGTACTAACAAAGTTGGCGCGCTGATCTTTTATTCGTGGGGAATGCTGCGACAGGCTTACTATTATCAGAGTATCAATGATCTCATTAACGCTTCTGAATATGCAAAGACGGGCTTTTTTTATCTTGATGAAGCGGTAGATACCAATGAAGACAACATGCTGATTCGATACTTACGTGCCAGAGTTGATGCCTGGCTACCAGTGGGGTTAGGGCGCTGTGTGATTACCATCGAGGATACTGACCTACTGCTGAAGAATAAAGATAAATTTAGCAGTGAGATCATTGGTAATATACTAATAATGCGTTTAAGGGCCCTTCATAATTGCCATATGAAACAGCAAGAAAAACAGCTCGTTGATCATCTGCGGAGAGTTAATCAGCAGCGTGAAATTGATTTTGAAAATAACGAAATGCCGGCTTGGGAAATGGTTGAAGTATTACAGATTATTGTTCCCGTTATTAAAGGTGAATGAATGTCAAAGGATATGATATTTATTAATTCAATTGTGGTGTTGCTATTAATATTTGTTGTTTATAACATTATTTTTAATTTTGGCGATGCTAAATTCTCATTTTTGAACTTGCTACGGCACCGGCGAAGAACGTTTTCTACCATTTTCGCCATTATATTAGGTGGTTGCGCCATATTTTTGTATGGTGGTTTTATCAACTACTCTTTTTGGATACTCAAAGAGCAAACAATACGTACAAATATTGGTCATGTACAGATTTATAATAGCACCTACTTTGAAACTGCTAACAAAAATAAGAGTCTGATATCTGATTATATTACACTGAAAAATAAAATTTTGCAGAACGCCGATTTTTCTGATGTGATTTCTACAATTTCCGGACAACTTGAGTTTAGCGGAATAATCTCACATTACGAAACTGAAACATCCAATTATTTTTCAGCACAGGGCGTTGAGCCATTACCGGCCCTGAAGTTGGGAGCTTTTGATAAGATAATTTTTGGTAGCGACTTATCTCGTGTCAAACATGATGAGATTACTATTGGCAGCGGCCTGGCAAAAACCTTAGATAGCCACTACGGTGACTGGCTTGATATCATGACTGTTAATATAGCGGGAGGTCAGGGAGCTATATCTGTAAAATTACGTGGAATATTTGAATCAGGTATAAAGGATTATGATGATGTTGTAATCAAAATGCCCCTTGAGACTGCACAGCAAATCATGGGTACTAATGGTGTTAGTAAGATAGTCATTTTGCTGAATAACGATGATGTAACGTCGTTTGTTAAGAAAATGAGAAGATATATAGCGGACCAGCATTTACCTTTGATCGTTAAGGATTGGAGGGAGAATTCTATTTTTTACCAGCAGGTGGAAGGTATGCTGTCCGGTATCTATTTTTTTATCAAACTTATCGTGGCACTTATCGTAGTATTTATGATCGGCAATTCAATGACGATGAGTATTGTCGAGCGAACCCGAGAAATTACTACGCTACGCGCAATTGGCTTACAATCAAACCGTGTTACGCGTTTATTCTGGCTGGAAGGCATATATATCGGTATCTTTGGCGCATTAGGGAGTCTTCTCTTTGGATTCACTATTGCCGCTATAATTAATATCTCAGGTATTGCGATGCCACCTTCGCCTGGACAATCTGTAGGTTATACCGCATTTATTAAAACGAATGATGTGGGATTGATTTGGATAACCTTGATATTACCAATTTTAACATCTGCCGTGGCTTCCATTATTCCCGCATATCGTGCATCGCGCCTCAACATTACCGATGCATTCAAATTTTCATAGAGGACAGTATGAAAACCAATGCATGGTATTTATTCATAATAGCTATATTTTCATATTCAGCCCCTGGACATGCGACGAGTGATAGCCAGCAAGCCCTGGAGATTATTCGCAAAGCTGATGATGTTCGCTCACCAAATGAACCTTTCCGCTATAACGTGACTGTACTTGAGTATAAAGAAGGTAGAACAGAGCCTGAAAATAAGCAATCGCTGGATATATCGATGCGATTTATTAAGCCGGTAAACGGTTTGAAAGCTGATGCTCGTTCACTTATACGTTTTACCTATCCTCCGCGAGATAAAGGCAAGATCATGTTATCTGATTGGTATGATTTATGGTTTTATACACCCGAACTACGCAGACCTATTCCTATTTCGCGCTCACAACGATTAATTGGTCAGATCTCCAATGGGGATGTTATCGTTACGAACTTCGAGTATGCCTATGATTCCACTCTGGAAGGGGAGGAACCCTGCGGTGATAAAATTTGCTATCGACTGTCTCTCACTCGTAACTCCGAGGCCGTTACTTATCCTAAAGTGATTTATCTGGTGGAGAAAGATGCAGAATACCGGCCATTCAAAGCATCTTATTACACTCTTGATAATAAACTTCTCAAAAGTGTCTTATATACAAACTATCAGATGGTACTAGGGAAATATCGTCCAACAGAGATCATTGTGCAGAATGCGCGCTATGAAAAGGGGTATTCTGTCATGAAGTATAGTTATGTCCGCCTGGAGTCGTTACCTGAATTTCACTTCACTAAAGAGTTTATTCAGAGAGGCATGAAGTGAAAGGCCATCTGGTTACTTTGCTGCTTTCTATATTAATAACTCCATTATGGGGAGGGGCTAATTGTTTGTCAGGTGATGAAATACGTTCTAATAGTCAGTTTATTTTAACCGGTCAGACATCTGTTGCGCACAAAAGCGGCTCGATCTGGCGCATCAATGGAGCCAATCCGTATACAACGAACAACGTATATAATGATATTGCCATTAACTTCTCAAGTGCTTGTTACTTAGTTGATGATGTGCTGGGGTTGGATTTTTCACTATATAATTTAGGGTTTTATCCAATACATGGCGTGGGATTATTCGAAAAAGATGAACATCGCGCCAAAATGTTAATAGACAGACTTAAGCTTAACTTGTCGTTATCTGAAAATGTCAGTCTTGAGGGTGGAAAACTAAATTCACTTCCAGGAGCCTTTCATTTAAGATCCCCAGCTTCACTGGTAGCCACCTATTATGCAGGTTTTAAACCGACACGGATATACGACCCGAAGCTGGAGTCTGCCTATAGCGAGTCGTATTGGGGAGGGCGGTTAGCGAAAGAATTTCGTGATTATGCATTCTCACTCACAGTTATACCAAAATTAGCAAGTATTGATAAATACTATGAGTCATCAAGCAACTGGACGGCCAATCAAAGGGCTAACAGCAATGAATACTATTTATTAAGTTACACCGATTATCACCTTGTTAATCATCGACTGGCTGCGAATGTGATGCTTGGTGATTCTACTTCATTGGCACTAGCAGATGGCTACAACTTAACACCTCAGTTTGTAGTCAATGTAGAAGTTGCGCTTCACAAAACGCAGCAATGGCGGCATTTTTCTCATGAAAAAAAGGATGAGGTGCTTTCTGGGCTATATCCTTCTTCGCTCTATGCGCAGAATGACAAAAGTGGCTATGAAGTAGCCATTGGTGGGCAGTATACCACCGACCTTTTTAGTGTGTTGGGCATCGAGTACTACTATCAAAGTGAAGGTTATTCAAAATCGGCATGGCGGGAACAGGTTGACTTTATTAAGTTATTAAGTAAAAAAACCGGTTTTGCCAGCTTAGACAAAGTGTTTGATGATTATAAGTATCTGATGGGCTCAGAAATAAGTAATACAGGGAATAAAGGAATGCTGCAGGGACGGCATTATATTACTTCATGGCTAAGTTTACAAAATGCAGATCATTCAACGCTTCAGCCCTATCTGGTGATGAACTTAGTTGATGGTAGTGCCTTAGTAGGTACTCATTATATCAATCCGTTAAAAGGATTAAGTGACCAGGCTGAGATTTATACGGGTTTGTATAGCGCATTCGGTAGTCATGATTCTGAGTTCGCACTTTTTGGCGAGACCCTCGGAGTTTACGTCGGATTTAAATACTATTTATAAGGATATATCGCTTATGACAAAACAATCAGTGCAACCTACGGTGCTTATTTTCGCCGGTCAGGGAAACCCTGTTGTCGGAATGGGAGCAGATTTATGGGATTTGAATACAACTACCAGGGAAATCTGGGACTGTGCCAGCGATGTGACAGGGTTAGATCTGCGCCGGTTGTGTCAGAAAGGGCCGATGAATCGTCTGGTGAAAACGACGACGCAGCAGGCAGCGGTGACGGCTATCAATGTCACACTATATAGTCTGTATGCCGAGCAATTCTCTGATGCGAATGTTATTGGTTCGTGCGGGCATAGCGTTGGTGAGTTTAGCGCATTATACGCGGCCGGCGCCTTAACGCTGGAAAATGTGTTCAAGCTAATATTGGCGCGCTCAACCATTATGGATGATTTAAGCAATATCCATAAAGGCGCAATGCTAGCGGTAAGAGGTGCTGATTTTCAAATGGTAAGCCAGTTGATTAACGACTCCGGAAGTCAAGTTGTTGTGAGTTGTGATAATAGCCCCTACCAGCAGGTAGTTGGCGGTACGCTACCAGATTTAAGTGAATTCACCGGGAGACTAATGGGGGCTGGCCTGGAAGCTATCAAACTTGGCGTTAGCGGAGCCTGGCATACACCTCTTATGTCTGAGGGGGTTCAACCCATGCGGGATGCGCTGAAGACGGTGGAAATTCTCCGGCCAAATCATCCTGTACTGATGAATGTCACCGGGTGTGAAGAATATAATCCGGAGAAAATTAAAGAGAACTTATCTTTGCATTTGACCCATAGGGTACAGTGGGCAGCATCTATGAGCGCTTTTTTACAACATATCCCCTCTGCCAGGTTTGTTGAAATCAGCAATAAGGCGTATCTCGGACAATTGCTAAATGATTTCGACGGTTTCTCTGCAGAGTATTATAGACACTGTAGAAAACTATTGGTGGCGCCACGAGGTTAATATGATCCCGGATTATTTAGCTTTCATTCGTCGTCAGGATCGGTCGCTTCTCCCGTATCTTTATTTTATTTGTATATTACTTATTGCGCTATATGTTAAAAATAGAGGGTATTTGTTGACCCAGGAGGATGCATTTCCCGTAAGTGCCATTTTTTCGTTAACAATGTTCAGCTTTGTTTATGAGCTAAAGGGGTACTGGGCTTATAAATACGAGATAGGAAATATCAATTTCTCCTGGTTTCAGGGGAAAATCGCCTCGCGTTTTGAGGTTCTGCTGTGGCATCCACTTGTCGCAACTGGATGCTGTTTCATCGTGTGCTATCTGGCAGTAAAGGCGTGTCTGTTTTTTTTGCCGACTATTACCGCAATGGTCTGTATTGCCTTTTTTGTGCCGATCATTGTTTATCTAATGTGCTGGTTTGCCAGAAATTGTTACGTCAAACAGTTACAGCAGGAAACTGCATTGACGCTTAAATACCGTAATCTTCATTATTATACTTGCCTGAACGTCACTATGACTTTTTTGACCAGTTTTGTGGTTGTCAGTCCATTGGTTGCTGATGATGATTTTTCTTTATCTAATGGTTTTTTTTCAGCAAAGTTGATCGTTGCCATGTTAATTCTGTGTTCAGCGATACTGATGGTTAATCTGATTTTCGCTCACCCTTCAAGGCGTTACACTTTTTTAGGCAGACTTTTCCAAAAAGAGTTTGATGTAAATCTTGTGAATACGATGGTTCTTCCAGGGATATATAGAAAACCCTTGTGGTTAAGATTATTTATTTTCTTCACTCTTCAGTTATTCTGGATTGTGGCGATGAGTCTGTTGTTGAAATTATTAGGTTGGGGAATATACTTTTATGCATATCTTATTGTCTGCATGATACCTGCGATGGGATATTTTTATTTGCATGTTTACTGGCGTTGGCATGATGATTACATGACAGCGTGCGATATGTATCTCAGGTGTGGTGAAGATAAGAATTAAGAATTGAAATAAGGCCAGTCAGAAAACTGACTGGCCTTATACTATTTAGCTCTGCAGGGCATCAACAACACCACCCCAGTCAGTGGCAGCATTATAAACAAAATTAGACCAAACCCCAGATTCGGCATACAGCAGGGAGTTGATATGGTCGGTCAGAATGCTTCCCAGGCTGGATGGCGAACCACCAAGAATATTGGAAACCAGGTCAATCGTGGTTTCCAGAGCGGAGGAGGCCAGAATCATACCAGCATTAATACCCGCAGCAACCAGACCCAGTGCAGATTGAATCGTGAAATCAACCAAAGCACAAGGCAGGTCGATAATACCTGCACCAGAGATATATTCCATTTCGTTTGCGGTTAATTCTTTCATTTTAAATTCCATCCTAGATTAATGAATTGTTAATGATGTACCTTTGCACACCGGGCAATATACTAATCAGAGGGTTTTTTATATAATAGTGAATATTTAAATGATCTATTAATTTTAATGTGAATTAAACTTCACAAACGACGCTTAGATAAGCGATGGGTATTATTTCGCAACTTCATATTTGATAACAGAAGATACCCGAGAGTATCTTCTGTGTGTACAGTCGTTCGACTTATTGTTTAGAGGTCAGAAATTCAGGTCTATTATGAAGTTGCAATGATGGCCTGTTCAACCTCGAAGCGGTTGGTCACTTTGCTGTCAATTTTTATGTAGGCTGAACGTTCTTCAGCGACAATCATAACCTGCTCGATGCCTGGTTTCGACTGCAGACGGCGCTGTAGTTCATCATTAATGATGACATCACCCGGGATCTCAACACGAAGACTGCTGACATAAGGCGGTTCACTCATGGTGCTGGCCACCAGTAGCCACAGCATCGCCAGTAGCGCACCCAGTAAAAACACGGTCTGCGAGTCAAAGAATCCATCTACCCAGCCGCCCAGGGCGCCACCGATGGCCACACCGATAAACTGGCTGGTAGAATAAATCCCCATTGCTGTGCCTTTGTAGCCTGCCGGTGATTCCTTGCTGATTAACGAAGGCAATAACGCTTCCAGTAGATTGAAGGCGAGAAAGAACAGTTGCACCCCTGCAACTAACTCCCAGAAATAGCCACCAGCTCCCCAGAGCACGATTTCCGCTATCAGAAGCAGAGCGACGCAAAGCAGGAACACCCGTTTCATCTTGCGCTTCACTTCCGCATAGATGATGAATGGCACCACGGCGACAAAGGAAATGACCATGGTTACCAGATAAATTTTCCAGTGCTCGGCGGCCGGGAAACCTGCGGCCTCCAGTTGTCCTGGCAGCGCAACAAAAGTCGACATTAGCATGATGTGCAGACACATAATGCCGAAGTTCAGCTTGAGGAGTTTAGGCTCAGCAAGCACTTTGCTGAAACAGCCCTTTACCATGCCAGATTCACGGTTCAGTACATGATTGTGGCTATTTGGTACTACCCACAGAGTCAGCAAAATACCGAGGCTGGCCAGAATAGCGATCATCCAGAAGAGGGCGTGCAGCCCCAACTGGTGAGTGACAATAGGGCCGAGCACCATAGCGATGGCAAAGGTCACGCCAAAGCTGACGCCAATGAAGGCCATCGCTTTGGTACGGTTCTGTTCGCGGGTTAAATCGGAAAGCAGTGCCATGACGGCGGCGGCAATAGCACCAGAGCCCTGCAATGCGCGGCCAAGAATAATGCCCCAAATGGAATCGGTCAGGGCGGCGATGATGCTGCCAATGACGAAGATCAGCAGTCCTCCGACAATTAACGGTTTGCGGCCAATTCGGTCAGACAGTAGACCAAACGGGATCTGGAAGATAGCCTGAGCAAGCCCGTAAATGCCAATGGCCAAACCAATCAGCGCTTCACTGGCCCCCTGCAGCGCCATGCCATATGTGGTCAAAACGGGCAGGACCATAAACATGCCGAGCATGCGCAGCGAAAATACGGTCCCTAAACCCCAGGTTGCGCGCAGTTCTCCTGGCGTCATTTTGTTATCGTTCATTACCACCTCAATATAAAAACTGCGACTAGTGTAGTGGTGGGATAAGGACGCGTAAATAAATGTTTGTTTAGCAGATATTACGACTGTGTTGCGTAATAGAAGAAGGGATGAGAACCAGACGATAAAATGGTGAAGAGCTGAATAAATAATGTAAAACAACAGAAAGGGCAGCGTGAAAAATCTGCCCTTAATATAGCTCCGATTAGGAAGCGGCCTGCTCCAGGAAGCCATTCCAGTCGGTAGCGGCGTTGTTCACGAAAGTGTTCCAGCTGTTACCAGCGGTAGAAACGAAGTTTGCCCAGTTCTCTTGACCGGTGCTAACGACGCTTTCCCAGTTTGCCTGACCAAGGAGGAACTTGCCAAACTCAATCGCACTATCGCCGACGAAAGAGGCGAAAGCCAGACCGGAAGTCAGCGCGAATGAGGTAAACCCAGCCGCAGAATTAGCGACAAAGCTAGCGAAGCCAGTTGCAGCGCTCACCAGGTTAAAACCACCTGAGACAGATTCCATTTCGTTGAATGTTAGTTCTTTCATTGTTATTCCTTGCTGTTAAATCCATGTTTTCCGTAGGCGTTTGCCTACTGCACAAGGCTAGCACTATCTCCGCTAATGGCGCGAGATGGCTGACTGTTAGCGATGCTCAATTTTTTCTCAATTTTTAACTATTTAATGAATGAAGAAAATGAAGTGCAAGAGTGAGGGGAGGGCGGTATGAATGAAGTAATCCTATGTTGGCGTATAAAAAAAAGCCCCCGGCTAGCGGAGGCTCTTTTCATTTCACATTTAGCGTAATCTTATCTGACGTAAGCCAGCAGATTATGTGAATCCGGCACCATGAAGTCGACAGACATCATGACTGACAGCGCGGTAATGGCAACGATGGAAAAGACGAACAGCTTACGTGCCCAGACTTTATCATCCGCCACTTTGTATCCGCGCAGCGCCATACCAAGCCACCAGACGCTTACCGCGGCCGCTACGACCAGATATTTATATCCGGCGTAACCCCCCAGAGAAAGCATCAGCGTTGCCACGGCAAAGGCCACGATGTACAGCGTGATATGGTTTTTCGCGACTGAGATGCCTTTCACTACCGGCAGAACCGGAATATTCGCCGCCTGATAATCCTTGAAACGGAAGATCGCGATGGCGTAAGAGTGAGGCATCTGCCACAGGCTAAAGATCGCCAGCAGAATCGCCGCGCCGCTGTCAAAATCACCGGTAACTGCGCAGTAGCCAATCACCGGCGGCGCAGCGCCGGAGAGTGAGCCAATCAGCGTGCCGTAGACAGAGTGGCGTTTCATATACAGGCTATAGATGCCGACATAAACCACAAACCCCATCACGCCAAGCCAGCAGGCCAGCGGGTTAGCGCCGAACCACAGCAGCATGAAGCCAGCAATACCCAGCAAGGTGGCGTATACCAGCGATGATTCTGGCGAGATCAGCCCTTTGACCAGCACCCGGTTTTTCGTCCGTTCCATCTTACGATCGATATCACGGTCGATGTAGTTGTTGAAAACACAACCCGAGGCGACCACCAGGGATACTCCGAGGAGCGTCCAGACGAACAGCGGATAGTCGATGTGGCCTTTGGAGGCCAGCAGGAAACCGCCGATCACGGAGATCAGGTTGCCAAAAATGATGCCTGGTTTCGTTACTTGCAGGTATTGCTTAAACATACTCGCCGCTCTTAGTGCATCATCATGTTGTAGTTGAGGTTCCACATAATCCAGATGGAGCCGACAACAACGATAGCAATGATGATTACGGTGAAGATAAACGCGGTCAGGTTCCAACCTTCGTCAGATTTACTGTTCATGTGCAGGAAGTACACCAGGTGCACCAGAATCTGCACTACAGCCGTGACCAGGATGGTTCCCAGAATCGCTGCATGCGAGGCAGAGCCACTCATAACCATTGCAAACGGGATTGCCGTCAGAATGATCGACAGGATGAACCCTGTCATGTAGCTCTTCACGCTGCCGTGAGAAGCGCCGCTATGATCGGTAGAATGACTCATTACATCGCCCCCATCAGATAAACAACAGAGAACACGCAGATCCACACCACGTCCAGGAAGTGCCAGAACAGGCTCAGGCACATAATACGGGTACGGTTAGTGCTGGTCAGGCCGCGACGGGATACCTGAACCATCAATACCGCCATCCACAGCAGACCAGAGGTGACGTGCAGACCGTGGGTACCAACCAGCGCGAAGAACGCTGACAGGAAGCCGCTACGGTCCGGACCCATACCTTCAACAATCAGGTGATGGAATTCATAGATTTCCATCCCAACGAACCCTGCACCGAAGAGGAAGGTCAGGGCGAGCCAGGAAACGACCTGGCTCTTGTTGTTCTTGTACATGGCGATAGCCGCCATGCCATAGGTGATGGAGCTGAATAACAGCAGTGCGGTTTCAACCAGAACGAACGGCAGTTCAAAGATATCTTTACCCGCCGGGCCGCCAGCCGTGCCGTTCACCAGAACGGCATAGGTTGCGAACAGCGTAGCGAAGATAATGCAGTCGCTCATCAGGTAGATCCAGAAACCGAAGACTTTCATCGGTCCTGTATCATGGTGCCCGTGTTCATGCGCGTGGGCATTGTGCGCAAGAGTATCAGTTGCCATTTTTCAGCCCTGCTTTGTTAATCTCATCGAAATGCTGATTTTCCAGTTTTTCGACTTCTGCAACCGGTACGTAGTAATCCACGTCCTCGTCAAAGCTCTTGATAATCCAGGTCACTACGATGCCGGCGAAACCAACAATCGCCATCCACCAGATATGCCAGATCATCGCGAAGCCAAACACCGTTGCGAATGCAGCAATGATGATGCCCGCGCCACTGTTTTTCGGCATATGAATTTCTTCATAATGCGTAGGTTGCTTGTACGCTTCGCCTTTTTCTTTCATTTCCCAGAATGCGTCACGTTCGTGAACGTTAGGAACGACAGCGAAGTTATAGAACGGCGGTGGAGAAGAGGTTGCCCACTCCAGAGTACGACCGCCCCATGGGTCACCAGTCAGGTCACGGTTCTGATCGCGATCGCGGATAGAAACGTAGAACTGGATCAGCTGGCACAGGATACCGCAAGCAATCAGCGCCGCGCCGCATGCTGCAACAACCAGCATGGAGTGGAACTGCGGATCGATGTCCTGGCTCAGACGACGGGTCATGCCCATGAAGCCCAGCACGTACAGCGGCATAAATGCGACGAAGAAGCCGATGATCCAGAACCAGAATGCGCGTTTACCCCAGGTTTCGTTCAGGGTGAAACCAAAGGCTTTCGGCCACCAGTAGGTCAGGCCTGCGAAGCAACCGAATACCACGCCGCCGATGATGACGTTATGGAAGTGCGCAATCAGGAACAGACTGTTGTGCAGTACGAAGTCCGCACCCGGTACCGCCAGCAGAACACCGGTCATCCCACCAACAGAGAAGGTAACGATGAAGCCGATAGTCCACATCATCGCCGAGTTGAAGACGATGCGGCCCTGGTACATGGTGAACAGCCAGTTGAAGATCTTAACCCCGGTCGGGATTGCGATAATCATAGTGGTAATACCGAAGAAGGCGTTTACGTTCGCGCCGGCACCCATGGTGAAGAAGTGGTGCAGCCAAACGATGAACGACAGAACGGTAATACAGACGGTTGCCCACACCAGCGAGGTGTAACCAAACAGACGTTTACGCGAGAAGGTCGCTGCGACTTCGGAGAAGACCCCGAATACCGGCAGAACCAGAATGTACACTTCCGGGTGACCCCAGGCCCAAATCAGGTTGATGTACATCATCATGTTGCCACCCATATCGTTGGTAAAGAAATGGGTGCCCAGGTAGCGGTCCAGGGTCAGCAGCGCGACGGTGACGGTCAGAATTGGGAAGGAGGCGATAATCAGGATGTTGGCGCACAGAGATGCCCAGGAGAATACCGGCATCTTGAACATGGTCATGCCAGGGGCACGCATCTTGATAATGGTCACAAAGAAGTTGATACCGGTCAGGGTAGTACCGATACCGGAGAGCTGCAGCGCCCAAATCCAGTAATCGACCCCTACGCCAGGACTGTACTCAATTCCCGAAAGCGGCGGATACGCCAGCCAACCGGTCTGTGCGAACTCACCGACGCCCAGAGACAGGTTAACCAGAATCACGCCCACAACCGTGAACCAGAAGCTCAGGTTGTTGAGGAACGGGAACGCAACGTCACGCGCGCCGAGCTGAAGCGGAACCACCAGGTTCATCAGGCCGATAACGAATGGCATTGCCACGAAGAAGATCATGATAACGCCGTGGGCGGTAAAGATCTGATCGTAGTGATGAGGTGGCAGGAATCCTGCTTCCCCGGCTGAGGCCAGCACCTGCTGGCTACGCATCATAACGGCGTCAGCAAAGCCACGCAGCAGCATGACGATTGCCACGATAACGTACATGATACCGAGACGTTTGTGGTCGACGGACGTCAGCCACTCGTTCCATAGGTAGGACCACTTACCGAAGTAAGTGATCGCTGCCAGTATCGCCAGTCCCCCGACGATGATTGCAGCAACCGTTACCACGATAATAGGTTCGTGGTAGGGCACTGCATCCAGTGTAAGTTTTCCGAACATCGTTTTCTTCCTCGGCCCCTTAGTGAGCGGTTTCCGCGTGGCTCATGTCCATGCCTTCCATCCCTTCGTGCGCAGCGTGCTCGCCTTCAGGTTTAGACATGTTCATGCTCTCGTGAGACATGAATTTGTTAACAACATCTTTGAACAAATCCGGTTTCACGTTAGAGAAGTATTCCACTTTGTTGTTTTCGCTAGGCACAGCCACTTTGTCGAATGCAGCCATGGAGTCCATGGAGTTCGGGGACTGTTTCGCTTTTGCTACCCACTGATCGAAGGTTGCACGATCCGGGGTGGCGATAGCCTTGAACTTCATACCAGAGAAGCCCGGGCCACTATAGCTTGCGGAGATACCGTCATAAGTGCCTGCTTCATCAGCGATGAGGTGCAGCTGAGTCTGCATCCCGGCCATCGCATAAATCTGGCTACCTAAGCGCGGAATAAAGAACGAGTTCATCACGGAGTTGGAAGTGACTTTAAAGTGTACCGGTACGTTCGCCGGGAAGGCGATTTCGTTGACGGTAGCGATACCCTGTTCCGGGTAAATAAAGAACCATTTCCAGTCCATCGATACAACTTCGATGGTGATTGCTTTCTCGTCGTGGACAAGCGGTTTGCTTGGCTCCAGAGCGTGAGTGGTTTTCCAGGTCAGAACGGCCAGGAACAAGATGATCAGAATAGGAACCGTCCAGACCACAGCTTCAACTTTGTTGGAGTGTGACCAGTTCGGGCTATACTTCGCATCTTTATTGCTCGCGCGATACTTCCAGGCAAATCCTACTGCCATTAAGACGGCGGGAATAACGACAATCATCATCAGGCCGAATGCCGTCAGAATCAAAGAGCGTTGCTCCAGTCCAATCTGTCCTTTTGGGTCAAGGAGCGCAGAATCACAACCACTGAGTAATACAGTACCTGCGATTAATGACATCCATCCCAAACTTTTATTGTATTTCCTGAGTCTCATTGAACGACCTCAATTCCACGGGATCTGGTGGCGTTTAAAGTGTACGGGCATTTTACGGTAAGGTTGCATTACTGTAAACACGATTGGATCTGTGTCAGTTCTGTGTTAGCGGGTTCTGCTTGGATTGTCACATATGTTACGGAATGTGACGTAATTGCTTGCAAAGCCTGATTTACGCTGGATCTATAACGAAAGGGATAAGAAAGGGAATGCTTATGGGTGTACGGGTATAAACATGGTTAAAATAACACAAATAATTAACAATTAATTATCAAATAAAAGACATAAAGAAAACGTTAAAATAAAGTAACGCTGCTGAATCGGTTAAATTAATTAAAGAATCGCGTAAAAATTGTCAATAATTTCCAGAAATCTAAAACGCACAAAACAACAAATCAGCTCCCAAGGAAAATAAAATCGCTAATAAGCCGTTATAATTACCTCGGGTAATTAAAACGGCTATTAACGGTTTGGCGAAAATTAAATCAGCTGCGTTTTGCGTAGCGCCATATAGTCCAGAATCGCGCCGAGCAAAATACCACCGATAGCGGTCAGCGCGGCGACTTCCAGCAGGGCAGGCAGGAAGGAGAAAGAAGTGTAATCCAGCGCGTTCATCGCCAGCAGCAGCAGCCATATCGCCAGCATCAAACAACCTACCGCCAGGATAACCAGCGCCAGGGCGTAAATCTGCGGGTATTGCGTACGCGGCAAGAAGCTTTCCGTTCGTTGGGTATATTCCAGCGTACGCCGACACAGAAGCAGGAGCAAAATCCCCGGCAGGGCGGCAACGACGGAGAAAAGATAAAACGTCGGCCAGCCGTTCGCTTCGACAAACCAGCCGGCAATCGGCCCAACATAAACGCGACCCACCGCCGACAACGCCGACAACAGCGCGAACTGAGTGGCGGAAAACGACTTGTTACACAGCGTCATTAACAGGGCGACAAACGCCGCGGTACCCATCCCGCCGCACAGGTTTTCAAAAAATACCGCCGCCGCCATCGAATAAAGGTGTTTATCGGTGACTGAGAGGATCCAGTATCCGGCGTTGGAGGCCCCCTGCAGCAAGCCAAAGATCAGCAGGGCGCGGAATAGCGTCAGGCGCTGCATCAGTACGCCGCCGTAGAGTGCGCCGACAATGGTGGCGAACAGGCCCAACGTTTTATTCACCATTCCGACTTCGCCGGCATCAAAACCGACGCCGCGAATAAGGAAAGTGGTGGTCAGGCTCATGGCGAAGGCATCGCCGAGCTTATAAAGGACAATTAACAGCAGAATAAGCCAGGCGTTGTTGCGACCGAAGAAATCGCGCAACGGCGCGGCGACGGCCTGCTCAAGCGATTTAGGCACCGGAATGACGTCGCTGGGCTCCGGCGCCAGCAGCGTGGCGATAATACAAGGAATAAGCAGTGCGGCCATCAGCCAGTACATACCTTGCCAGCCCAGCCAACGGTCGGCCAACCAGAGCGCTAACCCTCCGGAAACCAGCATTCCCAAACGATAACCGAGCACGCTTATCGCCGCACCGGCGCCGCGCTCTTCCGCCGGGAGGACGTCGGTTTTCCAGGCGTCAAAGACGATATCCTGCGATGCGGAGCAAAAAGCAATAACCACAGCCAACGCCGCCATCCAGCGCAACTGCGTTGCGGGTTCAAGAAAGCCCATCGCGGCGATGGCGATAAGCAGCGCAAGCTGAGTCGTCAGCAGCCAACCGCGGCGGCGGCCTAAAAACGGCGGCGTGTAGCGGTCCATTAATGGCGACCACAAAAACTTAAATACGTAGGCCTGACCGACGAGAGAAAAGAAGCCGATAGTTTTTAAATCGATATTTTCAACGGTCATCCACGCTTGCAGCGTGCCGGAGGTCAGCGCGAGAGGTAAACCAGAAGCAAAGCCAAGGATCAGCAAAATAGCTGATTTGGGCTGCTGAAAAATACGCAAGTAGTGATTGGACATGGCATATAGAGCAGACCCGGTATGATACCGGGTCTGCTATTTTATTAACGAGCGTTTTGTTTGATGAAGTCGTGAATGCTGGTGTCCTGCGCCATGTCGGCGATGGTATCGGTCAGCACGCTATTAACCGCGTTCGCAATGTTCTCATTGGAAGCCTGGAAAGCGCCCTCAACGGAGTAGCTGGCGCGATAGTTTTTGGTCATCTTGTTGCCGTTAGCGGCGGTGGCGACGATGGCGATATCCGCTTTAGTGGCGATGTTGTAACGCACGTTGCCCTGCGAGACGTCAGCATACAGTTTGTTAACAATGATCTGCAGGTCGACGGCGCCGTTCGGGCCAATCATGTAGCCGCGCGACGTCATTTGCTTCTCAAGCACTTCCTGCAACAGGAAGCGCAGATCGCGAGAGGCGGTCAGCGTAACCAGCTGGTTGTTACGGGTGACCTTCGCCAGCGCCTGATCGGTACGCTGGTCTGCGCCGTTGATGCTGACGGTAACGCCCATCAGGCTCGGATCCTGCTGCGGCAGGGTGATTTTCGGCGATACTTCAATGGTCGTCGGCGGGGTGGCGCATCCTGCGAGTACAAACATCGCGACCAACGGGAATAGAATTTTCTTCAGCATGTTCAGGGTCTCAACGCACGGTGTTGTTATACCCGTCATAATTCAGGTTTCAGACGCCGCGGGGAATCGCGGGCGCTTTTTTCTGCAACTCGAAGTAGTTAGGGTGTTTAAGGAAAATTCCCGCCATCATAACATCGCCAACGGTGAGGGGAAGTGGCTACGAGTGGAAAATCATCGTGTTGTGCGTTTTATGACCTCGTCCCATTTCCGGTGGCGATTTAGCAGGGAGATTTAGCGTTCATCATCAGTAAACCTGATACTTTTGCGTGAAAATATCAGAGGAATGCTAATTTTTTGTTGTTTTCTGCCAATGGAAGCGGTAAAAGCGGCTAACATTTAAAGGGAAAGGCGGCATCTCAGCGTTGTCGGAGGAGAAAATTCATGATGATACGTGAGCAGATCGAAGCAAAACTTAGAGCAGCGTTCGACCCGATGTATCTGGAAGTCGTGGATGAAAGCTATCGGCACAACGTCCCTGCGGGCTCTGAAAGTCATTTTAAAGTGGTGTTGGTGAGCGACCGCTTCACCGGCGAACGTTTCCTTAATCGTCATCGTATGATTTACGGTACGTTGACCGAGGAGCTGTCAAGCACCGTGCACGCGCTGGCGCTGCATACTTACACGATTAAAGAGTGGGAAGGGCTACAGGATACCGTCTTTGCCTCTCCGCCATGCCGCGGAGCGGGTAGCATCGCGTAAAAATCACATTTGCAACCGCTGGCGCTTTTCCAGTATGTTGCGTGAAGATTTAGCAAAAACGGCCTGCGGGCCGTTTTCTTTTGCCTGGAAAATGCGCAAAGTTCGCGCTTTTGCAGACAAATTTGAGCGGGAAATGTGAAAAACGCCGCAGCAGTGGGTGACAACCGTTCTCGACTCACAAAAGTGATGCCGCTATAATGCCGCGTCTTATATATGAATGTCTTCGGGATGATTCTGACGACAGGGAATGTGTTTCTGATTTGAAGAGGGCATCCCGGTTCTGCGAAGCCACCTACTCGCGCTTCCAGAGTTGACCGAGCACTGTGATTTTTTTGAGGTAACAAGATGCAAGTTTCAGTTGAAACCACTCAGGGCCTTGGGCGCCGTGTAACGATTACTATCGCCGCTGACAGCATCGAGAATGCTGTCAAAAGCGAGCTGGTCAACGTAGCGAAAAAAGTTCGCATTGACGGCTTCCGTAAAGGCAAAGTGCCGATGAATGTTGTTGCTCAGCGTTATGGCGCTTCCGTTCGCCAGGACGTGCTGGGCGACCTGATGAGCCGTCATTTCGTTGACGCGATCATCAAAGAGAAAATTAATCCGGCCGGCGCGCCGAACTACGTTCCGGGCGAATACAAGCTGGGCGAAGACTTCACCTACGCGGTAGAGTTCGAAGTGTATCCGGAAGTTGAGCTGAAAGGTCTGGACGCAATCGAAGTTGAAAAACCGGTTGTTGAAGTCACCGACGCTGACGTTGACGGCATGCTGGACACCCTGCGTAAGCAGCAGGCGAACTGGAAAGAAAAAGAAGGCGCTGTTGACGCTGAAGATCGCGTTACCATCGACTTCACCGGTTCTGTAGACGGCGAAGAGTTCGAAGGCGGTAAAGCGTCTGACTTCGTACTGGCGATGGGTCAGGGTCGTATGATCCCGGGCTTCGAAGACGGTATCAAAGGCCACAAAGCTGGCGAAGAGTTCACCATCGACGTGACCTTCCCGGAAGAGTACCACGCTGAAAACCTGAAAGGTAAAGCCGCTAAGTTCGTTATCAACCTGAAAAAAGTTGAAGAACGCGAGCTGCCGGAACTGACTGCTGAATTCATCAAGCGTTTCGGCGTTGAAGATGGTTCCGTTGAAGGTCTGCGTGCGGAAGTGCGTAAAAACATGGAACGCGAGCTGAAAGGCGCCGTGCGTAACCGCGTTAAATCTCAGGCTATCGAAGGCCTGGTGAAAGCGAACGACATCGACGTTCCGGCTGCTCTGATCGACAGTGAAATCGACGTACTGCGTCGTCAGGCTGCTCAGCGTTTCGGCGGTAACGAGAAGCAGGCTCTGGAACTGCCTCGCGAACTGTTCGAAGAGCAGGCTAAACGTCGCGTAGTTGTTGGCCTGCTGCTGGGCGAAGTGATTCGCACCAACGAGCTGAAAGCTGACGAAGAGCGCGTGAAAGGCCTGATCGAAGAGATGGCTTCCGCGTACGAAGATCCGTCAGAAGTGGTTGAGTTCTACAGCAAAAACAAAGAGCTGATGGACAACATGCGCAACGTGGCGCTGGAAGAGCAGGCTGTTGAAGCCGTGCTGGCGAAAGCTAAAGTGTCTGAAAAAGCCACTTCCTTCAACGAACTGATGAACCAGCAGGCGTAATTTAGCCCGGCTGTTTAAAGTTCGCGCAAAAGCCCGTTGCCGAAAGGCGGCGGGTTTTTTTTATTGCAATGATAGGCTTAGGATGAGTGCTAAAACACATTTTCAGTGATAGCGTTACTCCAAAAGGTTGTTATGCTTGAATTATGGCTGCGCCATCCCCATAACCGGGTGACGTATCTGCATCCGCAGCGTCAGGAATAATGACCAGGTCAACGTATCAGTGCCCTGCGGATAGAAACTCTGGCTGATAATCCGTCCATAAGGTTACAATCAGTGCAGCAGGTTTTTTCAAAATTAATCCAGGAGACGGAAATGTCATACAGTGGCGAACGAGATAACTTTGCACCCCATATGGCCCTGGTGCCGATGGTCATTGAACAGACCTCACGCGGTGAACGTTCTTTTGATATCTATTCCCGTCTGCTCAAGGAACGCGTTATTTTCCTGACCGGCCAGGTGGAAGACCACATGGCTAATCTGATCGTGGCGCAGATGCTGTTTCTGGAAGCGGAAAATCCAGAAAAAGATATTTACCTGTACATTAACTCTCCGGGCGGCGTGATCACCGCCGGGATGTCAATTTACGACACCATGCAGTTCATCAAGCCGGATGTCAGCACTATCTGTATGGGGCAGGCGGCTTCAATGGGCGCCTTCCTGCTGACCGCCGGGGCGAAAGGCAAGCGTTTCTGTCTGCCGAACTCCCGCGTGATGATTCACCAGCCGCTGGGCGGCTATCAGGGTCAGGCGACGGATATTGAAATCCACGCCCGTGAAATTCTGAAAGTGAAAGGGCGTATGAATGAACTGATGGCGCATCATACGGGTCAATCCCTTGAGCAGATCGAGCGCGATACCGAGCGTGACCGCTTCCTGTCGGCGTCGGAAGCGGTGGAATACGGCCTGGTCGATTCCATCTTGACCCATCGTAATTGATGCCCGTGGCGTAAGGGTGCCGCTATACTTGTTTTAACAACTGGGCGGCACAACGCGTGATCGCGACTTGCGCCTGAGAATGGCATTTGCGTCGTCATCTGCGGCACAAAGAACTTAAGAAGAGGTTTGGACTCATGACAGATAAACGCAAAGATGGTTCGGGCAAACTGTTGTACTGCTCTTTTTGCGGCAAAAGCCAGCATGAAGTGCGTAAGCTGATCGCCGGGCCATCCGTGTATATCTGCGACGAATGCGTTGATTTATGTAACGACATCATTCGCGAAGAGATTAAAGAAGTCGCTCCGCACCGCGAGCGCAGCGCGCTGCCGACGCCGCACGAAATTCGCCACCATCTGGACGATTATGTTATCGGTCAGGAACAGGCGAAAAAAGTGCTGGCAGTGGCGGTATACAATCACTACAAACGTCTGCGCAACGGCGACACCAGCAATGGCGTAGAACTGGGTAAAAGCAACATTCTGCTGATCGGGCCGACCGGTTCCGGTAAAACGCTGTTGGCTGAAACGCTGGCGCGTCTGTTGGATGTTCCGTTTACCATGGCCGATGCCACCACCCTGACCGAAGCGGGTTACGTGGGCGAAGACGTGGAAAACATCATCCAGAAGCTGCTGCAGAAATGCGATTACGATGTGCAGAAAGCGCAGCGCGGCATCGTGTACATCGATGAGATCGACAAAATTTCCCGTAAATCGGATAACCCGTCGATTACCCGCGACGTGTCCGGCGAAGGCGTTCAGCAGGCGCTATTGAAGCTTATCGAAGGTACCGTAGCCGCTGTTCCGCCACAGGGCGGGCGCAAACATCCGCAACAGGAGTTCTTGCAGGTTGATACCTCCAAGATTCTGTTTATCTGCGGCGGCGCGTTCGCAGGCCTGGACAAAGTGATTTCCCACCGTGTTGAAACCGGCTCCGGCATTGGTTTTGGCGCGACGGTTAAAGCGAAATCCGACAAAGCCAGCGAAGGCGAACTGCTGGCGCAGGTCGAGCCGGAAGATCTGATCAAGTTTGGTCTGATCCCGGAATTTATCGGCCGTCTGCCGGTTGTCGCGACGCTGAATGAACTGAGTGAAGAAGCGCTGATTCAGATCCTGAAAGAGCCGAAAAACGCCCTGACTAAGCAGTATCAGGCGCTGTTTGGCCTCGAAGGCGCTGAGCTGGAATTCCGTGATGAAGCGCTGGATGCGATCGCCAAGAAAGCGATGGCGCGTAAAACCGGCGCCCGTGGTCTGCGCTCGATCGTTGAAGCCGCGCTACTCGACACCATGTACGATCTGCCGTCCATGGAAGATGTCGAAAAAGTGGTGATTGACGAGTCGGTGATCGAAGGTCAGAGCAAGCCGCTGCTGATCTACGGCAAGCCGGAAGCGCAGCAGGCATCTGGCGAATAATTCGCCAATCGACACAAGCAGTTAAGCAAAAAGGGGGGATTTTATCCCCCCTTTTATTTTTCCTGTGTTCCCGCCGTTGAATGTATGGAATACATCCCCATATACTGGATTACATATTAACGGCGACGCGTTAATGAAGGTGTCGTCGGCTACCTGGCGGACTTTAAACTAAGAGAGAGCTCTATGAATCCTGAGCGTTCTGAACGCATTGAAATCCCCGTATTGCCGTTGCGCGATGTGGTGGTTTATCCGCACATGGTCATACCCCTGTTTGTAGGGCGGGAAAAATCTATCCGTTGTCTGGAAGCGGCCATGGACCATGATAAAAAAATCATGCTGGTCGCGCAGAAAGAAGCGTCGACGGATGAGCCGGGTGTAAACGATCTTTTCACCGTCGGGACCGTGGCGTCAATTTTGCAAATGCTGAAGCTGCCGGACGGCACTGTGAAAGTGCTGGTGGAAGGCTTACAGCGTGCGCGTATTACTGCGCTGTCTGATAACGGCGAGCACTTCTCCGCCAAAGCAGAGTACCTTGCTTCTCCGGTCATTGAAGAGCGGGAGCAGGAAGTGCTGGTGCGTACGGCTATCAGCCAGTTTGAAGGCTACATCAAGCTGAACAAAAAAATCCCACCGGAAGTGCTGACGTCGCTGAATAGCATCGACGATCCCGCGCGTCTGGCGGATACCATCGCTGCGCATATGCCGCTTAAGCTGGCGGACAAACAGTCCGTGCTGGAGATGTCCGACGTGAACGAACGTCTGGAATATCTGATGGCGATGATGGAATCTGAAATCGATCTGCTGCAGGTTGAGAAACGCATTCGCAACCGCGTGAAAAAGCAGATGGAAAAATCTCAGCGTGAGTACTATCTGAATGAGCAAATGAAAGCCATCCAGAAAGAGCTCGGCGAGATGGATGACGCCCCGGACGAAAACGAAGCGCTGAAGCGTAAGATCGACGCGGCTAAGATGCCGAAAGAGGCGAAAGAAAAAACCGAAGCGGAACTGCAAAAGCTGAAGATGATGTCCCCGATGTCGGCGGAAGCCACCGTCGTGCGCGGCTACATCGACTGGATGGTGCAGGTGCCGTGGAATGCCCGCAGCAAGGTCAAAAAAGATCTGCGTCAGGCGCAAGAGATCCTCGATACCGATCACTATGGTCTGGAGCGAGTCAAGGACCGCATCCTTGAGTATCTTGCGGTACAGAGTCGCGTTAACAAGCTGAAAGGGCCGATCCTGTGCCTGGTTGGGCCGCCGGGGGTGGGTAAAACCTCGCTTGGTCAGTCTATTGCCAAAGCTACCGGGCGTAAGTACGTGCGCATGGCATTGGGCGGCGTGCGTGATGAAGCGGAAATCCGTGGTCACCGCCGTACCTATATTGGCTCGATGCCGGGGAAACTGATCCAGAAAATGGCGAAAGTGGGGGTGAAAAACCCGCTGTTCCTGCTGGATGAGATCGACAAAATGTCCTCCGACATGCGCGGTGACCCGGCTTCAGCATTGCTGGAGGTACTGGATCCGGAACAGAACGTGGCCTTTAACGACCACTATCTGGAAGTGGACTACGATCTCAGCGACGTGATGTTCGTGGCGACCTCCAACTCCATGAATATCCCGGCTCCGCTGCTGGACCGTATGGAAGTGATTCGTCTCTCCGGTTATACCGAAGATGAAAAACTGAACATTGCTAAGCGCCACCTGCTGCCGAAGCAGATCGAACGCAACGCGCTGAAAAAGGGCGAGCTGACGGTCGACGATAGCGCCATTATCGGCATTATTCGTTACTACACCCGTGAAGCGGGCGTACGTAGCCTGGAGCGTGAAATCTCCAAACTGTGCCGTAAAGCCGTTAAACAGCTGCTTCTGGATAAGTCACTAAAACACATCGAGATTAACGGTGAAAACCTGCACGATTATCTTGGTGTGCAGCGCTTTGACTATGGCCGCGCGGATAGCGAAAACCGCGTAGGTCAGGTGACGGGTCTGGCGTGGACGGAAGTGGGCGGCGATCTGCTGACCATCGAAACCGCCTGCGTTCCGGGCAAAGGCAAGTTAACCTATACCGGTTCACTTGGCGAAGTCATGCAGGAGTCAATTCAGGCAGCGCTGACCGTGGTACGCGCGCGTGCTGAGAAGCTTGGTATCAATCCGGACTTCTACGAAAAACGCGATATTCACGTGCACGTACCGGAAGGGGCAACGCCAAAAGATGGTCCGAGCGCCGGTACGGCGATGTGCACCGCGTTGGTTTCCTGCCTGACCGGTAACCCGGTACGCGCCGATGTGGCGATGACAGGGGAAATCACCCTGCGCGGCCAGGTGCTGCCAATCGGCGGTCTGAAGGAAAAACTGCTGGCGGCGCATCGTGGGGGGATTAAGACTGTTCTGATTCCTTACGAAAACAAGCGTGACCTTGAAGAAATTCCGGAAAACGTTATCGCCGATTTGGATATTCATCCGGTACAGCGAATCGAGGAAGTTCTGACACTTGCCCTGCAAAATGAACCGTTTGGCATGCAGGTTGTAAGCGCAAAATAGTGATATCGCGCAAATAGCGTTAAGAAAAGTGGGGCTGGTAAGTAAATTCGTACTTGCCAGCCTTTTTTTGTGTAGCTAACTTAGATCGCTGGCAGGGGTCATCGACAACTCTGTTGTAAGGGCATGACAGTCCTGATATAACTGCTGCGCGGTCGCGCCATGAAGGATTCTGGTGCGATATAAATTATAAAGAGAGGAAGAGAACAGTGAATAAATCTCAACTGATTGACAAAATTGCTGCGGGTGCGGACATTTCTAAAGCTGCAGCTGGACGTGCGTTAGATGCTTTGATCGCTTCTGTTACTGAATCTCTGCAAGCTGGGGATGATGTTGCGCTGGTAGGGTTCGGTACTTTTGCTGTTAAAGAGCGTGCTGCCCGTACTGGTCGCAACCCACAAACAGGTAAAGAAATTACCATTGCTGCCGCTAAAGTACCGGGCTTCCGTGCAGGTAAAGCGCTGAAAGACGCGGTAAACTAATCGGCACTCCCGTCAGGGAATGTGACGAAGTACAAGGGCGCATCGCGAGATGTGCCTTTTTTATTTGTCCAGAACGCGACTTTATGTGTGTTTATGCGCACTTGTGGGCTGACAATTGCCCCGTTTTCTTGTCAAAATACGTCCTCACGCGCGGCAGCCATCACGTGCTATGCTGCGCGAGCTAAAGTCATCTACAGCGGAGCGTTGTTACACCATGATGGACAACCTACGCACGGCCGCCAACAGCGTCGTGCTCAAGATTATTTTCGGTATCATTATCGTCTCGTTCATTTTGACCGGGGTGAGTGGTTACCTGATTGGCGGCGGCAACAACTATGCCGCAAAAGTGAATGGTCAGGAGATTGGCCGCGCGCAGTTTGAAAATGCCGTTGCCAGCGAGCGTAACCGCATGCAGCAGCAGCTAGGCGATCAGTTCTCCGAGCTGGCGGCCAACGAAAACTACATGAAGACCATGCGTCAGCAGGTGCTGAATCGTCTGATCGATGAATCGCTGCTGGATCAGTATGCCCGTGAACTGGGCCTGAGCATCAGCGACGACCAGGTGAAACAGGCCATCTTCCAGACCCAGGCCTTCCAGTCGAACGGCAAGTTTGATAACGAGCGCTTCAGCGGCATCGTGAATCAAATGGGCATGACCACCGATCAATACGCGCAAGCGCTGCGTAACCAACTGACGACGCAACAGCTGATCAATGCGGTAGCCGGTACCGATTTCATGCTGCCGGGCGAGTCCGACCAACTGGCGGCGCTGGTATCCCAACAGCGCGTGGTTCGTGAAGCGACTATCGACGTTAACGCGCTGGCGGCGAAACAGACCGTTAGTGATGAAGAGATTAACGCCTTCTGGCAGCAGAACCAGGCCCGTTTTATGGCGCCAGAGCAGTTCCGCGTGAGCTACATCAAGATGGATGCCGCCAGCATGCAGGAAAACGCCTCTGACGAAGAAATCCAGTCATGGTATGACCAGCATAAAGATCAGTTCACTCAGCCGCAGCGTAATCGCTACAGCGTGATTCAGACTAAAACTGAAGCTGATGCGAAAGCGGTGCTCGCCGAACTGCAAAAAGGCGCCGATTTCGCCACGCTGGCAAAAGAGAAATCTACCGACATCATCTCTGCGCGTAACGGCGGCGATATGGGCTGGATGGAAGAGGCCTCTACCGTGCCTGAGCTCAAAGATGCCGGCCTGAAAGACAAAGGTCAGCTTTCCGGAGTGATCAAATCTTCCGTAGGCTTCCTGGTGGCGCGCCTTGATGATGTTCAGCCGGCACAGGTAAAACCGCTGGCCGATGTGCGTAACGACATCGCGGCTAAAGTGAAACAGGAAAAAGCGCTGGACGCGTACTACGCGCTACAGCAGAAAGTTAGCGATGCAGCCAGCAATGATAACGAATCCCTGGCGGGCGCGGCGCAGGTTGCCGGCCTGAAAGTGGTTGAGACCGGCTGGTTCGGCCGTGACAACCTGCCGGAGGAGCTGAACTTCAAGCCGGTTGCCGATGCTATCTTTAATGGCGGTCTGGTGGGTGAAAACGGCGCGCCGGGTAGTAACTCCGATATCATTACCGTTGACGGCGATCGCGCCTTTGTTCTACGTATTAGCGAGCACAAAGCGGAAAGCGTTAAGCCACTGGCGGATGTGAAAGCGCAGGTGACTGATATCGTGAAGCGCAATAAAGCGGAACAGCAGGCGAAACTGGATGCTGACAAACTGTTAGCCGCCCTGAAAGCGGGCAAAGGTGATGAAGCGATGAAAGCCGCAGGGCTGAGCTTCGGCGCCGCGCAGACGCTGTCCCGTACCGGCCAGGATCCACTGAGTCAGGCTGCATTCTCTTTGCCGCTGCCGCAGAAAGATAAAGCCAGCTACGGCGTAGGCAGCGATGCTAAAGGCAACGTAGTATTGCTGGCGCTGGATGAAGTAAAAGCGGGCGCTATGCCAGAAGAGCAGAAGAAAGCGATGGTGCAGGGTATTACTCAGAATAATGCGCAAATCGCATTCGAAGCGTTGATGAGCAATCTGCGTAAAGAAGCCAAAATCAAGCTCGGCGACATCATCGACCAGCAGCAATAATTTCGCGCCGTCTCGCAAAACGAGGTAACGCGATGCAATACTTAAAGGCCGCTTTCGCGGCCTTTTCCATTTCCGCAATCTGCCTTTTGTACTCCTTTTTTGTAGCCGCTATCGTGACCTTGCTGTCTACAAACAAGGAGATAACAGCATGAACAGAGGAATGAAAATGGTTATTGCCGCCGTGTTGCTGGCTTGTGCGGCGGGTTCTCAGGGGGCGCTGGCGGCATCGGCGAGCGGCAAGGCGGCATCGGCAAAAGAAACTATTCAGGCGCCGCAGACGAAAATGCCGGAGGAGGCCAAAACGGCGGATACCCACGGCGCGCAGGTTAGCATCAATAATGCCAGCGCGGAGGAGTTAGCACAGGCTATGAACGGCGTTGGGCTCAAGAAAGCGCAGGCAATCGTCAGCTACCGCGAAGAATATGGGCCGTTTAAGACTCTCGACGATCTTAAACAGGTCCCTGGGATGGGCAGTTCACTGGTAGAGAGAAATCTGTCACATCTGACGCTGTAATTTTCGCCTGTTGGTTTGCACAGTAGCAAATCTTTGCCATGCTAAAGAGGTTACATCATCTGGTGTGACCTCTTACCTGATTAACAACAATAATAGTAAGGCATGTGCGCTATGCAGACTCAAATTAAAGTTCGCGGTTATCACCTGGATGTTTACCAGCACGTTAACAATGCTCGTTATCTGGAGTTTCTCGAAGAGGCGCGCTGGGATGGGCTGGAGAGTAGTCCGGCGTTTCACTGGATGACCAGCCATAACATCGCTTTTGTGGTGGTCAATATCAATATCAATTATCGTCGCCCGGCGGTACTTGGCGACGTGCTCACCGTGACCAGTAAGCTTGAGCAGTTGAACGGCAAAAGCGGCACCCTTAGTCAGGTTGTGACCCTTAACCCTAACGGTGAAGTGGTGGCCGATGCGCTGATTACCTTTGTCTGCATTGATTTGAAAACGCAGAAGGCGCAGCTGCTGGAAGGGGAGTTGCGCGAAAAGCTCGACCAGATGAATTTGCGCTAATAACAGTCGGACCGCGGAGAGTTGCGAACCCGTAGCCCCGGTAAGCGAAGCGCCACCGGGGACGTTGAACTTAAGCTTCGTGCCCCTGGCCCAGACCGGTTTTTTGCTTCATTTGCGCCATCACGCCGGCCTGATCGCCCAGATACTGATTCAGGCCGTTGGCGCGCAGGTTGCAGGCCGCACACTGGCCGCAGCCGTCGCCCTTGATGCCGTTATAGCAGGTGAGCGTTTCGCGGCGAACCAGATCCAACTGGCCCCAATAATCGGCCAGCGCCCAGGTCTCGGCTTTGTTGAGCCACATCAGCGGCGTTTCAAAGCGAATGTCTTTCGCCATACCAAGGCTAACCGCGTGGTGCAGCGCTTTAACAAATTCGTCGCGGCAGTCCGGGTAACCGGAGAAGTCGGTCTCGCAAACGCCGGTAATAATCGCTTCGGCCTTAACCTGATAGGCGTAGATCGCCGTCAGGGTTAAAAACAGAATATTGCGACCTGGAACGAAGGTATTCGGAATACCATCGGCATCCGGCTCGTAATCCGGTACCGGAATGCTATCGCGGGTCAGGCTGCTCACCGCCAGTTCGTTAAGCAGCGTAACGTCCAGCACTTTGTGCGCCACCGCGCCCAGTTTTAGCGCCAGCTCGCGAGCCACGTCAATCTCGGCGCGGTGGCGTTGGCCATAATCAAAAGTGACGCAATGCACTTCATCATACTGTTCCAGTGCCTGCACCAGGCAGGTTGTTGAGTCTTGTCCTCCGCTGAAGACAACTACGGCGCGTTTCATAGCAATTCCTGACTAAATAAGTGAAAGCGTTATGGTACCGTCAGACGCTCGCGGCGACCAGCTCTCTCACGCCGATGATGCCGGTAGCCAGGCGCTGGCAAAGTCGAACCACCCTCTGGCATTAAGGCGCAGGCCATTAACCCCCGGCGGCGCGCTGATGCGGTAATTGTATTTGAATAACGGCGTCATGATGGCGTCATCCATCAGCGTATTGAAGACGTTGCGCAGGGCATCGTTGCGGCTACGCGCTTCGGGCTGCGCCTGCACGGCATCTAACGTTGCCTGCAGGTGCGCATATTGCGCCCCGGTCAGCAAATGGGGCCATAGCGTATCGCAGCGCAGCCACTGCTCAAGGGTATATTCCGGCGCTTCGCCAATCAGGCGGTCGCCCATCATCATATCGGCCTGCGCCAGATACCGGCAGCCGTCCCAATTTTTGGCGTCGTGAAAAATGAGCGTCAGTTCGCAGCCGAGAGTGGCGAGGCGCAGTTTCAGTTGCTCAGCCATTGTGTGTAATTCGACCGGCAAATGATAGAGCAGGGTGAGTTGGGGCGGCAACGGCACCTCATGGTTTTCCGGGCCCTGGGGAATGGACCAGCCCGGTAGCACTTCATGGCTCGGCGTAATCAGATCTTCATCCAGCGGTAGCGTTTCCAGCAACGACGAGCGGTGGATAATCGAAATTATCCGCTGGGCCTGCGCTTTACTGAGACGTGGGCTATGACGCAGGGTCAAATAGCAGAAGCCGAGGCTGATGCTGTTGCTCACCTGGCGCAAATTATTGAGCTCTTCGGGATCGCCGATGGTGATCTGTACCGGATGGCGACAGCTGGTGCCGAGATCGCTTTCGAATAGCTGCGGCGTGATCCAATATTCTACCGCCTGGATCAGCGGATGCTGTAAATGGTAGCGGGGATGGTTCTCCAGCCGAACCAGATCCGGGCCAAAAAGCTTTATTCGGAACGGACCGCTACCGAGCGCCGGATCGTCAGGATGCGCCAGCACGCTGCAATAGCTGGCTAAACGGAACGGTAGCCAGTAGTCCGGGCGATGCAGCGTAATCGTCAAACATTGGGCGTGGGTGACATCAATACGGCTGATGCTGGCAAAGAGGGTGCGTAGTGCCGGGAGTTCCAGGAGCAACAGTAGTCTTTGCTGCAGCTGTGAGGTTTTCACGGTATCGCCGTTATGCCAACACAGGGTAGAGCGGATATAAAAGTGCCAGCGCAGCCCATCGGGTGATACCTGCCAGTGGTGTGCCAGATCGCCCACCGGCGTATTGTCGCTATCGTCGAAACGCGTCAGGCCGGAATAGATCTGCCCGGCCAAATGTTGTTCCGCACGACCGGGCAGAAAGCCGGGGCGCAGCGGTTCCAGTGGACGGTAGTAAGGTATACGCAGCGTCGGGGTATTGTTTTGCCACTGGCCGCCGAGGAAGGGGTGCAACAACGCTTTCAGCTCAACCGGCGCCAGCTGCGCCAGCTCCAGCGCGTTTTGTTGCTGACCCTTATTCAGCGCCTGTTCCATCATCTCGTTACGCAAACTTTCCGGGGTTTTGTAAAAACAGAGCATTCCGCGCTTGCCGCGCCCGGAGCTGGCCTGCCAGCTTAACCAGCCGGCCTCCTGAGCCTGGCGCAACAGCGTACGGATATGACGCTCGCTACAAAAGCAGCGTTCAGCCAGCTCGCCAACGGTCACCTGCTGCGGAGCGCCGGACGACGGCTGCCAAAGGCGCTGGTACTGATTTAAACGATTTAATAATCTCATTTGCCGAAAACCCGGAACAATAAAAAATATCTATTCACTATTACTTCCGTATATCTCAGGCGATACTGCAACACAAGCGAAACCCATCACACATCGGGGAAAATACCATGGCAAAACTAGCGGCATTTGATATGGACGGCACCCTGCTGATGCCGGACCATCGTCTCGGAGAACAGACTCTGACGGCGCTGAGACGGCTGCGTGAACGCGATATCGCCCTGACCTTTGCCACAGGTCGCCATGCTCTGGAAATGCACCATGTGATCGGCGAGTTTTCCCTTGATGCTTTTCTGATTACCGGTAACGGCACGCGCATCCATTCACTGGAAGGTGAAGAGCTGTATCGCCAGGATCTGAATCCGGAAGTGGCGGAAGAGGTGCTGCACAGCGTGTGGGATACTCAGGCGAGTATGCACGTTTTCAATGATGGCGGTTGGTTTACCGGCCAGGCGAGGCCGGAACTGCTCCGGGCTCACGCCTTCAGCGGCTTTCATTATCAACTGCGCGATCCGAAACGGATGCCGGCGCACCACGTCACCAAGATCTGTTTCTGCGGCGATCATGACGATCTGCGCCGTCTGCGGATCCAGCTAAATGAAGTGCTAGGCGATCGCGCATTTCTTTGTTTCTCGGCGATGGATTGTCTGGAGGTACTGCCGGTCGGCTGTAATAAAGGAGCCGCGCTGGCGGTGCTGAGCCAGCACTTAGGTTTCACTTTGCAGGACTGTATGGCCTTCGGCGATGCAATGAACGATCGCGAGATGCTTGGTAGCGTAGGGCGAGGGTTCATTATGGGCAACGCGATGCCGCAGCTCAAAGCTGAACTGCCGCATCTACCGATCATCGGAGACTGCCGTCATCAGGCTGTTTCCCATTTTTTAACACATTGGCTGGATAATCCTGATCTTCCTTATTCCCCCGAATAGAGAGACCCTACCAGCAAGCCGGATAGCGTTCTATCCGGCTTTTTTTATTGTGCGCCGCTCAGTTGCATAATCTGCGTCTGCCACGGGGTAATATCGCCGATATTTGCCGCGACCCACTGCGGGTTGTAATAGCTTTCGAGATAACGTTCGCCGCTGTCGCACAACAGGGTTACGATGGAACCCTTGCGTCCTTCATCGCGCATGCGCGTGGCCAGTTGCAGCACGCCCCACATATTGGTACCGGTGGAGGCGCCGACTTTTCTTCCAAGCTGCTTTTCCAGCCACAAGGCGGTAGCGATGCTGGCGGCATCCGGAACGCGCAGCATCTCATCGACGACGTCAGGAATAAACGATGGCTCGACGCGCGGACGGCCAATCCCTTCGATCTTGCTGCCGACCGGGCTGCGCAGGCTGGCGTCGCGGCTTTGCCAGTAATCGAGGAACACCGAATTCTGCGGGTCGACGACCATCAGTTGCGTCTCGTAACCCTGGCAGCGAATATAGCGGCCAATGGTTGCAGAAGTACCGCCGGTACCGGCGCTCATGACGATCCACGACGGCTGCGGATACGGCTCATGGGTCATCTGGCGGAAAATGCTGTCGGCGATATTGTTATTGCCGCGCCAGTCGGTGGCGCGCTCGGCGAAGGTGAACTGATCCATATAGTGGCCATTCAACTCGCGCGCCAGCATTTCAGAAGCGGCGTAGATTTCGCAGGCGTTGTCGACGAAATGACAGCGTCCGCCATAAAATTCAATCTGTTCGATTTTACGTTTCGCCGTACAGGAGGGCATCACGGCAATAAACGGCAGGCCCAGCAGGCGAGCAAAATAGGCTTCTGAGACCGCCGTCGAACCCGAAGACGATTCGATAATCGTGGTGCCTTCTTTGATCCATCCGTTGCACAGGCCATAGAGAAACAGCGAGCGCGCCAGTCGGTGCTTAAGGCTACCGGTTGGATGCGTACTCTCATCTTTCAGATAAATAGGGATACCCGGAAAACCAGGCAACGCCAGGCGGATCAGGTGCGTATCGGCGGAACGCTGATAGTCGGCGTTAATTTCACTAATGGCATGTTTTACCCAGGCGCTGTTCATCTCGGATTCCTGTTTGTCATTTTGTGCCCAGCTTAGCGGATTGTGCGGGAAAAATTGTTGCTATTTGGCCTTTCAATTACAATTACGGGAGTAAATTATTCTCTCTGGTGGCCTTATGCTAGATAAAATTGACCGTAAGCTGCTCTCATTGCTGCAAACTGACTGCACCCTCTCTTTGCAGGCGCTGGCGGATGCCGTTAATCTGACCACCACGCCCTGCTGGAAACGGCTCAAGCGTCTTGAGGACGAAGGCATCCTGCGCGAGCGCGTGGCCATCCTGGATGCGGAAAAGCTGGGGCTCGGATTAACCGCCTTTGTGTTGATAAAAACCCAGCACCACAGCAGTGACTGGTACTGCCGTTTTGTCAGCGAAGTGTCGCAAATGGCGGAAGTGCTGGGTTTCTGGCGTATGGCCGGCGAGTACGACTACCTGCTACGGGTACAGGTCGCTGATATGAAGCGCTATGACGACTTTTATAAACGTCTGGTGAACAGCGTGCCGGGGCTGTCGGATGTCACTTCGAGTTTTGCCATGGAACAGATAAAATACACCACGGCCTTGCCTATTGATTAACGGCTTTTTGCTGCCACGAATTATACATTCAGGATTTTACCGTTTGCGATTATTTGCTCAACTTAGCTGGTACTTTCGCCGGGAGTGGCGCCGCTATCTCGGCGCCGTCGCTCTGCTTGCCGTTATTGCCGTACTCCAGCTAATCCCGCCGAAAGTAGTGGGGATTGTGGTCGATGGCGTGACTAAAGAACATTACACCGCAGAGCAGGTGTGGATGTGGATCGGCGCGCTGGTGGTTATCGCAGTGATGATTTATCTACTGCGCTATGTCTGGCGCGTGCTGCTCTTCGGCGCCTCTTATCAACTGGCCGTTGAACTGCGTGAAGACTTCTACCGTCAGCTCAGCCGCCAGCATCCGGCCTTCTATCTGCGTCACCGTACCGGCGATCTTATTGCCCGCGCGACCAACGATGTTGACCGCGTCGTCTTCGCCGCCGGCGAGGGCGTCCTGACGCTGGTGGATTCATTGGTGATGGGCTGTGCGGTACTGATTGTGATGTCGACGCAAATCAGCTGGCAGTTAACGCTGCTGGCGCTGGTGCCGATGCCGTTTATGGCGCTGGCGATCAAGCGTAATGGCGATGCCCTGCATGAGCGTTTCCGCGTGGCGCAGGCGGCTTTTTCCAGCCTCAACGATCGCACACAGGAAAGCCTGACCAGCATACGGATGATTAAAGCGTTCGGCCTTGAGGATCGCCAGTCGGCGCAGTTTGCCGCCGATGCGGCGGATACCGGGGCGAAGAACATGCGGGTTGCGCGTATCGATGCCCGCTTCGACCCGACAATTTATATTGCCATTGGCGCGGCCAACCTGCTGGCAATCGGCGGCGGCAGCTGGCTGGTGTTGCAGGGCGAGCTGACCCTGGGTCAGTTAACCAGTTTTGTCATGTATCTCGGCCTGATGATTTGGCCAATGCTGGCGCTGGCGTGGATGTTTAACATCGTTGAGCGCGGTAGCGCCGCCTATGGACGTATTCGTTCGATGCTGGAAGAAGCGCCGGTGGTCAACGATGGTAGCGAAACGGTGCCGGAGGGTCGCGGGGCACTTAACGTGGCGGTGCGCGAATTTATCTATCCGCAGGCGACGAAACCGTCGCTGGAGAAGGTTAACTTCACCCTGCAGCCGGGGCAAATGCTCGGTATCTGCGGCCCGACGGGAGCCGGGAAAAGCACCATACTTTCCCTTATTCAGCGCCATTTTGATGTTACCGAGGGGGATATCCGTTTCCATGATATTCCGCTGTCTCGCCTGCAGCTTGATAGCTGGCGCGGGCGGCTGGCGGTGGTCAATCAAACCCCATTCCTGTTCTCCGATACCGTGGCCAATAACATTGCCTTGGGTAAACCGGACGCGACCCGGGAACAAATCGAACATGTCGCGCGGCTGGCCAGCGTTCATGATGATATTCTGCGCCTGCCGCAGGGCTATGAAACGGAAGTCGGCGAGCGCGGCGTCATGCTCTCAGGCGGTCAGAAACAACGTATTTCTATTGCCCGAGCGCTGCTGCTGGAGGCGGAAATCCTGATCCTTGATGACGCGCTGTCGGCGGTTGATGGGCGGACGGAGCATGATATTTTGCATAACCTGCGACAGTGGGGGGAAGGGCGGACGGTGATCATCAGCGCCCACCGCCTCTCAGCATTAACCGAAGCCAGTGAAATTTTGGTTCTGCAACACGGCCATATTGCCCAGCGCGGCCGCCATGAGCAGCTTGCCACCCAGTCGGGATGGTATCGCGATATGTACCGCTATCAGCAACTGGAAGCAGCGCTCGACGATGCGCCGCAGGATGAGGAGGCGACAGATGCGTAATTTCGCCGATCTCTGGCCGACCCTGAAACGTCTGCTGGCCTACGGTTCGCCGTGGCGTAAGCCGCTTATCATGGCCGTTATCATGATGTGGATAGCGGCGGCGGCGGAAGTCAGCGGCCCGCTGCTGATAAGCTATTTCATTGATAACATGGTGGCGAAACAGTCGCTACCGGTGAAGCTGGTCAGCGGCCTGGCGGCGGCTTATATCTGCCTGCAGATCCTTGCCGCTACGCTGCACTATAACCAGGCGCTGCTGTTTAACCGGGCGGCGGTCGGCGTGGTGCAGCAGTTGCGCAGCGATGTGATGGACGCTGCGCTGCGTCAGCCGTTAAGCGAGTTTGATACGCAACCGGTCGGCCAGTTGATATCACGCGTTACCAACGATACCGAAGTGATCCGTGACCTGTACGTGACAGTCGTGGCGACGGTGCTGCGTAGCGCGGCGCTGATTGGTGCGATGCTGGTGGCGATGTTTAGTCTCGACTGGCGAATGGCGCTGGTGGCGGTGGCTATCTTCCCGGCGGTGCTGATCGTGATGGCTATCTATCAGCGTTACAGCACGCCGATCGTGCGTCGCATGCGCGCCTGGCTTGCCGATATCAATGATGGCTTCAACGAAGTCATCAACGGCATGGGCGTTATTCAGCAATTCCGCCAGCAGGCGCGATTCGGCGAGCGAATGCGTGAAGCCAGTTACGGACACTATCTGGCGCGCATGCAGACGCTGCGTCTGGATGGTTTCCTGCTGCGACCGCTGTTAAGCCTGTTTTCATCGCTGATCCTCTGCGGCCTGCTGATGCTGTTTGGTTTTAGCGCTTCCGGAAGTATCGAAGTCGGCGTGTTATATGCCTTTATTAGCTACCTCGGGCGGCTTAATGAACCGCTGATCGAACTTACCACCCAGCAGTCGATGCTGCAGCAAGCGGTGGTGGCGGGCGAGCGCGTGTTTGAGCTAATGGATCGCCCACGCCAGAGCTGGGGTAACGATAACGCGCCGTTACGCAGCGGCGCGGTGGCGATTGATAACGTCTCTTTCGCCTATCGCGACGATCGGCTGGTGCTGCAGGATATCAATCTGGATATTCCTTCGCGCGGTTTTGTGGCGCTGGTTGGCCATACCGGTAGCGGCAAGAGCACGCTGGCCAGCCTGATGATGGGCTACTATCCGTTGACTAAAGGCGAAATTCGTCTTGATGGCCGCCCGCTGTCGTCGTTAAGCCACAGCGCTTTACGTCGGGGCGTCGCGATGGTGCAACAGGATCCGGTGGTATTAGCCGATACCTTCTATGCCAACGTGACGCTGGGCCGCGATATCAGCGAGCAGCAGGTCTGGGAAGCGCTGGAGGCGGTGCAGCTCGCTGACCTTGCCCGTGAAATGAGCGACGGGATTTATACCCAACTGGGTGAGCAGGGCAACAACCTGTCGGTGGGGCAGAAACAGCTGTTGGCGCTGGCCCGTGTGCTGGTCGAGACGCCGCAGGTGCTGATCCTCGATGAAGCGACAGCTAACATCGATTCCGGTACCGAGCAGGCTATCCAGCAGGCGCTGGCGAAAGTGCGCGAGCACACCACGCTGGTAGTTATCGCCCACCGTCTGTCGACCATCGTCGAAGCGGATACGATCCTGGTGCTGCACCGTGGCCAAGCCGTCGAGCGCGGGAACCATCAGCAATTGCTGGCGGCGAAGGGCCGTTACTGGCAGATGTACCAGCTACAGCTGGCTGGCGAAGAGCTAGCCGCCAGCGTTGAGGAGGAGTCGCTGAGCGCCTGATGCACCATCAGCAGGCATTGGTGCAGGGGTGACGTGAAGTGGTGCAACTTGCTCACTAAGGGCGCACCGTATTGGTGCATTTTTGCGCATTAGCGGTCATTTGCCGTCTCGCCAGTAACATCCTCGCGTTTTTTTCTCCATAAACGGGCCGATTCACGGCCCGTTTTCATTTTTGGCATATCCCTTGCTTTATCTCCTGTGTTAGCTGCGGCCACTATCAAATACTGACTGGAGGGGATTTATGAAGCTGGTTACCGTGGTAATCAAACCATTCAAACTGGAAGACGTTCGCGAAGCGTTGTCCTCCATCGGCATTCAGGGCCTGACGGTCACGGAAGTGAAAGGCTTCGGCCGCCAGAAAGGCCATGCCGAGCTCTATCGCGGCGCCGAATACAGCGTCAATTTCCTGCCAAAAGTAAAAATTGATATTGCGATTGCCGACGATCAGCTGGATGAGGTTGTCGAGGTGATAGGCAAGGCCGCCTGGACCGGAAAAATTGGCGACGGCAAAATTTTTGTCGCCGAACTGCAGCGCGTGATTCGTATTCGTACCGGCGAATCCGACGAAGCGGCACTGTAATTGCCTGACCACACAGCGATGGGGATGAAGAGATGATGAGAACGACGATGAAAACGGCTCTGGGAGCGCTGGCGCTGCTTCCGGGACTGGCGCTGGCGGCCGAACCGGCGGTGGCGGATAAAGCCGACAACGCCTTTATGATGATTTGCACCGCGCTGGTGCTGTTTATGACAATCCCCGGCATTGCGTTGTTCTACGGCGGCCTGATTCGCGGTAAAAACGTGCTCTCAATGCTGACTCAGGTCATTGTGACTTTTGGCCTGGTTTGCGTGCTGTGGGTTATCTATGGCTATACGCTTGCCTTCGGTAGCGGCGGTAGCTTCTTCGGCAGCTTCGACTGGGTGATGCTGAAGAATATTGAACTGAAAGCGTTGATGGGCTCGTTCTATCAATATATCCACGTCGCTTTCCAGGGCTCTTTCGCCTGTATCACCGTGGGCCTGATCGTCGGTGCGCTGGCGGAACGTATTCGTTTCTCCGCGGTACTGATTTTTGTGGTGGTTTGGCTCACGCTCTCCTACGTGCCGATTGCGCATATGGTGTGGGGCGGCGGCCTGCTGGCGACCCATGGTGCGCTGGACTTCGCCGGCGGTACCGTCGTACACATCAACGCTGCGGTAGCGGGGCTGGTGGGCGCGTATATGATGGGCAAACGCGTGGGCTTTGGCAAAGAAGCGTTTAAACCGCATAACCTGCCGATGGTCTTCACCGGTACGGCGATTCTGTATGTCGGCTGGTTCGGCTTTAACGCCGGTTCCGCAAGCGCGGCCAACGAAATTGCCGCCCTGGCCTTCGTAAATACCGTCGTGGCGACCGCTGGCGCGATTCTGGCCTGGACCTTCGGCGAATGGGCCACCCGCGGCAAACCCTCGCTGCTGGGCGCCTGCTCCGGCGCGATTGCCGGTCTGGTCGGCATTACTCCGGCGTGCGGTTATGTTGGCGTTGGCGGCTCGCTGATTATCGGTATCATCGCCGGCCTGGCCGGGCTGTGGGGCGTCACGGTGCTGAAGCGCTGGCTGCGCGTCGATGACCCATGCGATGTGTTTGGCGTTCATGGCGTGTGCGGCATCATCGGTTGTATCCTGACTGGCATCTTCGCTTCCACTACCCTTGGCGGCGTCGGCTATGCGGAAGGCGTCACGATGGGGCATCAGCTGCTGGTACAGCTGGAAAGTATCGGCATTACCGTGGTCTGGTCCGCCGTCGTCGCCTGGATCGGCTTCAAAGTGGCGGCGATGACCGTCGGCCTGCGGGTTCCGGAAGAGCAGGAGCGCGAAGGGCTGGACGTCAACAGCCACGGCGAAAACGCCTACAACGCCTGATATATTGTGCAATCTCCATAAGCGTCAAAGCCTCCCGCATGGGAGGCTTTTTCTTTGCGTGGAATTTATTTCTTACTGAAGCCAGGAATAAAGCGGTCAACATCCACTTCCATAAACTGGCTGCGCTGGAAGTGGGCTTTCATATTCCACGGGACGGTGCAGTCGAAAATGGTTTTGCAGGCAATACCGCTATCGCGAATCGATGGGCTGAAGGCCGGGTCGGATGATGGATCCAGCGGATGGCAACGTACGCCGGGAATAAACACGGTGCTGACATCGCCCTGATAGCGGGTGGTCATCGCCCACATGACGTCGTTGATGTCGAAAACGTCGACGTCTTCATCGACTAGCATTACGTGCTTTAGCTCCGAGAAGGCGGAAAACGCCAGTAGCGCGGCCTGACGCTGACGGCCCTCATCGCTGGGGGTGCGTTTCTTCACCTGCAGCACGGCGAGATATTTACCGGTGCCTGGCGAAGGACAGTGGACGTTTTGCACAAAGCCTGGAAGCGCGCGCTCTACCATTTGCAGAATGCTGGCTTCGGTCGGGATCCCGGCAAGATTGGTATGTTCATCACTCGGCCCGATACAGGTTTGCAGAATCGGGTGACGGCGGTGGGTAATTGCTTTGACTTTGATCACCGGCACTTCCGCCTGAGCGCTACCGGTGTAGCCGGGGAACTCCGGCATCGCTTTCCCGCTGTTGGTATTCTGATCTTCGCGTACCCGCACGCCCGGCAGCAGTTCACCTTCAATAACGATTTCGGCGTTGGCGATGGCGCGGGCGTTGACGCTCACGCATTCGCTGAGCTCGACGGCCTGATTACGTAGAGCGCCGGCGATGGAGAGTTCATCAAACCCGAGAGGGGTGGTCGGCGGCTCAAAGCAGGCGCCAATTTCAATCGCCGGATCCACGCCGATGCTAATCGAGATAGGCAACGCTTTCCCGGCCGCCTCGGCTTTTTGCCGGAAAGTATCGAGATGACGTCCCGGTACGAAATACATCGAGATTTCGTCTTTGCTCTGTACGCACAGGCGGTGGATGGTGACATCATGATCGCCGGTTTCCGGATCCGCGGCATAGCACATGCCGAGGGTAAAGTAGGGACCTGCGTCTTCCGGGGTGTTAGTCGGCGCAGGCAAAATTTTGAGAATATCGAAATCAGGATCGCTTGCCAGATGTACCACCTCCTGGCAGGCCGCCTGGTCGCGCGGGATGGTGATTGGCGCGATAGGATTCGCCACGGAGTCTTTGAGCATAAACGCCAGGTTTTCCGGCGTGGTGCCAAACAGGCGGGCGACGCGCTGGCGTGAACACAGCAGGCCAATAAGCACTCTGACATCATCGTAGCCTTTGACCTTATTAAAGATCATCGCCGGGCCAACGCGGGTCGGGCGCTGAACGGTGCCGTGGGCGCCGACATAGCGGTACACGCCGGAGAGCTCGGCAATGGGGTCAACGGGTTCGTCGGTGTAGATAAGTTCATCATCGTACTGGCTTAATACCGCCAAAGCAGAACGTAAGTCGGTTACTTTTGGTTGTTCAGACATCGTACTTCCTTCAGGTTTCTGGCAATGGCTATTCATTCTCACCAGATACCGATAAGAGTCCAATCACATTTCCCCTCATTTTAATAAGAGATTATTATCAGTGTTTTCGGGAGGGCGTGATGGATTATCGACAGCTACAGGCATTTACGGTTCTGGCGGAAGAGTTGCACTTTGGTCGGGCGGCGCAGCGTCTGCATATCACGCAACCGGCGCTGACGCAGCAGATTAAAAGTTTTGAGAACGCGCTGGAATTGCGGCTATTTACCCGCGATCGACGCAACGTCGCGCTGACCGCCGAAGGGCAATTTTTGCTGGCCGAGGCGCAGATGATCCTCGGCCACTGCGATAAATTTCGCGAGAATGCGCGCAGTTTGCGGCAGGGGCGCAAAGGGCAGTTGAAAATTGGCTACGTTGGCTCGGCTATTTTCGACCCGGCGTTGAGCGTGTTAATAGGAAATTATCGTCAACGTAAACCCGAAGCCGATCTGCTGATTGAAGAGCATAACGTTAACGACCTGATAACCGGGCTATTAAGCGAAACGGTCGACCTGGCGTTTATCCGCTCACCAGGCGCGCAATATGATGAACTGGAGTCGCTGGATATTGCGACCCGGCCGCTGGTGGCGGTGGTACCTCGCCATCATCCGCTCGCCAGCCGGCGCGCTATTCCACTCGCGGCGCTGGCGGAAGAGACGTTTTTTATTCAGCAAGATCCGTGCGGCGTCGGGCTGGGTTGGTCAGCCATCAGCGCCTGTCGGCAGGCGGGTTTTACGCCCCGTAAGATTCAGTACTCGCGTGATGTCTCCACGGCGATAGGCCAGGTATCGATGGGAATGGGCGTGACGTTGGTGCCCGAGACGCAAAGCGCCATGCTGGTGTCGGAGGTCAGCTATTGCCTGCTGGAAGAGACCTTTGCCGTGACGACGCTTACGCTGTGCTGGCGGCGGGAGAGTCGCAACGGGCTATTGGGTGATTTTATTGCCGGTGCGCGCGAACTGCTTGGCCGTTAAAGGCAAGCGGGCCCATTGCGGGCCCGTCGCGAATTAGTTATTGCGGTTACGCATGACGCCTTCCTGCACCGTCGAGGCGACCAGAATACCGTCCTGGGTATAGAATTCGCCGCGAACAAAACCACGGGCGCTGGAGGCGGAAGTGCTTTCGACGCTGTATAGCAGCCATTCGTTGATGTTAAACGGGCGGTGGAACCACATTGAGTGGTCGATGGTGGCAACCTGCATACCCGGCTCAAGGAAGCCGACGCCGTGCGGCTGTAGCGCTACCGGCAGGAAATTAAAATCAGACGCGTAGCCCAGCAGCGACTGGTGGACGCGAATATCATCCGGCACTACGCCGTTGGCGCGGATCCACACCTGGCGGGTGGGTTCGGCAACGTGGCCTTTCAGCGGGTTATGGAACTCCACCGGGCGAATTTCCAGCGGTTTATCGCTGAGGAACTTCTCTTTCGCCTGCGGCGGCAGCAGATGCGCCAGTTTACGGGCGATATCGGTTTCAGAGGGCAGGCCTTCCGGTGACGGGGCTGCCGGCATTGCTTTTTGATGTTCGTAGCCCGGTTCCGGGGCCTGGAACGAGGCGGTCATGTAAAAGATGGGTTTACCGTGCTGGATAGCCGCCACCCGGCGAGCGCTGAAGCTATTGCCGTCGCGCAGCACTTCAACATCGTAAACGATGGGTTTTTGGCTATCGCCGGGACGCAGGAAGTAACTATGAAAGGAGTGAATCAGGCGTTCCTCAGGCACGGTTTCTTTGGCGGCATACAGCGCCTGACCGACCACCTGGCCGCCGAAGACCTGACGTAAGCCGAGGTCTTCGCTCTGCCCGCGAAACAGCCCTTCTTCAATTTTTTCCAGATTTAATAATGCCAGCAGATTGGTTAGAGCCTGACTCATAGTTACCCTCAATTAATGATAGCGGCGCTGACGCAGCGCGTATTGTGGGCAAGTATAACCTGGAATCTCAAGTGGTCCGATGGGTGTAATAATCTGAATAAATGCCCCTTTCCGGGAATTATTCTGAGATCTGTGCCACACTTATTCACGATACTAATGTCTTAGCCATCGTGATGGCAGGACGTACTCCTGTGACTAAAGGGATGAAAAGGAGAACATAATGAAATTTGCCTATATGTTAAGTGCTATCGCCGTTGCTGCGGCCTTATCCGCCTGTGCGAATAACCCGAACAGCAACGCCGCTCATCAGACGACGGCACCCGATCCTTACGGCATTGCCTCACTGAGCTCCTCGCAGCAACAGCCTAATGTTTCCGGGACTATCAATATTCGCCAACGCGTAGCGTTACCGCCGGATGCGGTACTGACCGTGACGTTGTCCGATGCGTCGCTTGCCGATGCGCCAGCGCGTGTATTGTCGCAAAAAGCGGTCCGTACTGAAGGTAAGCAGGCGCCGTTCAACTTTGTGCTGCCTTACAACCAGGCGGATATCAAACCGAACGCGCGGATCCTGCTGAGTTCGGCGATCACCGTAAATGGCCAGCTGATGTTTATTACCGATACCGTACAGACCGTGATTACCCAGGGCGGTAACCGCGCCGATCTGGTGCTGGTGCCGGTGCAGCATGCGCCAGTGCCGGTGGCTAATGATATGGCGCCGATGGCGCAATAAACGTCTTCATGCCCCTGTTCAGGGGCATTTTTTTGCCCTTAATAAACCCAGCGATAGTGTTGCAGGTCGATATGCCCGCTGCCGGAGACCTGGACGCCTTCCGCCAGCAGCGCCTGACGTTGGCGCTGCAGGTCGGGGCCGGTCAGCGAAATATCGCCGTGGCGATTCACCACCCGGTGCCATGGCAGGGTTGAGCCTTCCGGTAGGCGCTTTAACACGCCGCCCACCTGTCGCGCCGCGCGCGGCGAACCCGCCAGCAGAGCGACATCGCCGTAGGTGGTGACATACCCTTCCGGAATTGAGGCGACTATCTGCCAGACCCGCTGGGGAAAGCTGTCGTGGGCGTCCTCCATCATCACTCCTTCACGCGAGAAAAGCTCAGAATAAGCGCTTGACCGCGTGCTGTACAGCCGTCACAGGACGGTGAATTCCAGCGCCAGCCCGAGGATCTGCATACCGTGAATATTGTCATGCGGGCTGGTGGCGATCAGGCTTTCGAGGAATTTTAGCCGTTGCGATTGCGCATTGATAATCAGTTTGCCGCGCAGCGTCGGGTATTTGAGCGATGAAATGGGATAAACCACCCGGCCTTTAACCTCAACGGGCAGCTTACGCAGCTCGACGTGTTGCAATACGCCCACCGTGGAAAAGAGCAGGGCAACGGGGGTCACCGATAACAACGGCGCGGGACTGACGCTGACGAAATCCAGCAGCAGCTCGGGGCGTAGAAAATTCATGCCGTGAAAGGGTACGGTTACGCCATCAATGGCGGGCATGGGCAAGGTAGTGGTGGAGCGTGGTGATTGAGTCATGCGATTACCGTAGCGACAACACGTTGAAAAGACACAGGACGAATAAGTATGGCGGGTTGCGGTAAACTGTGCCGCGATGGGGCTCGCAATCTCTCTCATTGCTGGGACGTTCGGCCGGACAAAGGCACTATTTGCCGGGAAAACCTACGTTTTGCATAATAAACCAGCAGCTGGACGCGAGTGGCTTGCAATTCAGGAGTGCTATAGGGATAATGCGCCAGCGCGTTGGTTATCAACGCTCTCAATGGGGGCTCTGTTGGTTCTCCCGCAACGCTACTCTGTTTACCAGGTCAGGTCCGGAAGGAAGCAGCCAGAGCAGACGACGTGTGTGCCGGGATGTAGCTGGCAGGGCCCCCACCCATTTCTGGCGGTCCTGATTTAAAATCCCTTCATTTGTTGTGCTTTTATTCTCTGCTACTATTATAGGCAGCTTCACTTTATTTATTGTTTTACGTTACTAAAACGACTCTTTTTTATACCTTAATTTTGTATTGTCATAAATATGAAATAATAATGACATACTAATGTCATTTTCATGTCATATATAATGGGCAAATTATTCCCTGGAATTACCAGATATTATTAAGGATAAATAATATCTCTGGATCAAGATGTTAACTTCGTGTATTAATTATGATGATTTTATTGCACGGGAAGCGTGATCATGACCACAGTAGTTCTGAATGTGAAAATTGACGCAGAGTTAAAAGATAAACTGCGTCATTATGCGGAAGTGAATAACGAGAATTTAGGCACGGCAACGGAGAAGCTGCTGCAATTGGCGCTGGCGGCCATTGATTCAGCAGACGAGGCGGGGGTTTTGCATGAGGATATTGATAACCAGCATACCGAAGAGGAAGTGTCGCCGTTAACCCCTAAAGAAATCAAAGCATTACGTAAACTTCTGAAGAAGAAAAGATGAAACAACAATTCTCTACAGCCAGCAGTTACAGTGAAGCCTGTGATCTGCTTCGTTCCGGGTACGTTAAGCACGTGCGCCTGAACTGGAATATCGGTAGTGATGAGTTTTTTCGCATTGCTTCCGACTGGTGTGAAACCGGCGCAAAAATTAAAAAAGATGACGATGGCTTTATTATTTCGCTAAAAGGTTTTCCTATTCCGCGCCAGCATTAATGAAATGACTACGCGGTTGTCATCGTAATGACATGCGGCGTGGGCAAGATGGTACTGCAATTTTATAAAACATCTCATATTCATCATGGATGGTGGTTTTTGACGGGCTGATCCCAGCCCGTCGATATTTTATTATATTATTTTACGTGTTCTCGCCATTTCTTTCTGTTGCGTAAGGGTCTGCCACAGCGGTTGTAAAATGCTGAAGGCGTTGCGCAATTCCGTATCCGGCAGCGTGAAAGGCAAACGTAAATAACGGTCGAAGGCACCTTCCAGACCGAATCGTGTACCGGTACCGATATGAATGCCGGCATTCTCAGCGCGCACCGAAAACTGCGTTGCTAACATCTTCGGCAGCTCCACCCAAAACGATAGCCCGCCCTCGGGGACGCAAAAGCGCCAGCGGGGAAAATATTCCGCCATCAACGCAGCGCACATATCACGACGCGCGGCCAGCATTGCCCGCCGCGGCGGCAACAGTGTTTGTTCGTTCTCCAGTAGCCAACAACAAGCCAGCTGTTCCAGCAGCGGCGAACCGAGATCGAGTGTATCCCGCGCCTGGATGAGCGAGGCAATCGTCCGCGCCGGGGCGCGGATCCAGCCAATTCGCAGTCCTCCCCAGAACGTTTTACCCGCTGAACCAATAGTGATTATCGGTGCTTCAGGGTTGAAAGCCGCCAGCGGCGGAGGCGGTGGGGCGTTGTACCATAAATCGACCATCGTTTCGTCGGCGACCAGCGTCGTTCGCGTGCTGGCGGCCAGATCGGCGACGCGCTGCCGGGTCTCGCTATCCATGCAGCGACCGGTGGGATTATGAAAATCCGGCATCATAAAGGCCAGCCGCGGCGAAGTTTGGGCAATGGTCGCCGCCAGGCCGTCGCAGTCCCAGCCCTTTTCCGGTAAAGAGACGCCTATCGGTCGGCAGGAGGCGCCGCGAATAGCGTTAATCGCCATCGGGTAAGAGGGCGCGTCAACTACCACCCGATCGCCTGGCCCGGTTAACAGACGCAGTACCAGGGCAAATCCGCTCAGCGCGCCATTCACAATCATCACTTCATCCGCCTGCGTCGGCAGGCCGCGTTCGCTATAGCGGCGGGCAATGATTGCGCGCAAATCGACTAACCCCTGCTGATCGTAGCCGGTATAGGACAAATACTGCGGCATCAGCGTCAGCGCGTGGCTGTAGGCTTGATGAATCTCCGGTCCGGCGCTGAGGGCGGCGGTGGCGAGATTGACCGATGGCGCTGAAAGCGTCTGCTCTCCGGGGAGCAGAGGGCCGGCAGGTAGCGCAATGCGTGAACCACTTCCCTGGCGACTTTGCAGATAGCCTTCTTCTCGCAATAACCCCAGCGCGCTGGCGATAGTGGTGCGGCTAACATTTAGCGCCGTCGCCAGTTCCCGCTCGCCGGGCAGACGGGTCTCCAGCGCCAGCCGTCCATCAAGGATCAACAGACGCAGCGCTTCCGCTAGCTGCCGCCACAGCGGCGCGCGCGAGGAAGGGGCTTGCCAGTTGCCGAGCAGGCGTACCAGCGATTGTGTTCCAAAACGACGTACTGACATAGCGATCCACTTTTCTAAAACTGGCCATTAATTATCGATCCATTTTTGCTGATGATGGGGTTGTTCGCAATACATACTGAGGTGTTTATGGTCCGTCGTTTGCTACAACTTTATATTGGTCTGGTGCTCTATGGCGTGTCGACGGCGTTATTCGTCCATGCCAACCTCGGGGCCGATCCGTGGGATGTGTTTCATCTGGGGGTGGCGAAACAACTTAATATCAGTTTCGGTACGGTGATTATTGCGACCGGCGCCGCGGTGCTGCTGCTGTGGATCCCGCTGCGTCAGATGCCGGGTCTCGGCACCATTAGCAATGTCATCGTGCTTGGCCTTGCGGCCGATGCCACGCTCGCGGTACTTCCGCCGCTGGAATCGCTGCCCGCGCGTAGTCTGCTACTCGCCGGCGCGGTGGTGATGAATGCGATAGCAACCGGGATGTATATCGGCGCCGGTTTTGGTCCCGGGCCGCGTGATGGCTTGATGACCGGATTGCATGCGCGAACCGGCTGGTCTTTGCGTGGTATCCGTACCGCTATCGAAGTCTCGGTACTGCTGATTGGCTGGCTGCTGGGCGGCAAAGTCGGGGTTGGCACCGTGGTTTACGCCTTTGCTATCGGCCCGCTGATCCAGCTGTTTTTACCCTGGTTCCGTCAACCGCGAGCAGTCAGTACGGCGGCGAAAAGCCGGGGGCTGGCGTCCTGAAATCGCCGTTCGCGATAGCAGCGACTAAACTTATCACTCAGACGCCGACGGATATGCCGCCGGCGCTGTTCACTTCGGAGACTCACTCATGAAGTATGTTGATGGTTTTGTCGTTGCCGTCCCTGCGGAAAATAAGGAGGCATACCGCGAACTGGCAGCAAAATCGGCGCCGCTGTTTAAAGAGTTTGGCGCCACGCGCGTCGTGGAGTGTTGGTCGGATGATGTCCCGGAAGGAAAGCTGACGGATTTCCGCATGTCGGTTAAAGCGCAGGCGGATGAGGAAGTGGTTTTCAGTTGGATCGAGTACCCGTCTAAGGAGATCAGGGATGCGGCCAATGCGAAAATGATGAGCGACCCGCGGATCAAAGCGCTTAGCGATAGCTTGCCATTTGACGGCAAGCGCATGATCTTCGGCGGGTTTGCGCCGATTCTTGACGAGTAAATCCGGCGGCGCGACTGGTTGCCAGCGCGCCGCACATGGTATTAATGCGTTTTAATATTATGTTCCGCCCACTGAATAAATTCCTCTTTCGGTAGCGCCTTACAGTACAGCCAGCCTTGCGCGTAATTGACGCCATGCGCGCGCAGCCAGTCGCGCTGAGCGGGCGTTTCCACTCCTTCGGCGACAATCGCAAGATTCAGCGCCTTCGCCATCTCAATGATATGCGGCGTCAGCGGCTTATATTCCAGGGTATCGACAAATGACTTGTCGATCTTCAGCGTATCGACATCCAGCGTTTGCAGGTAACTGAGGCTGGAATAGCCGGTGCCGAAATCATCGATCGAGATCCGGTGTCCCGCCTGGCGATAGCCAATAATCACCGGCAGAGTGGTTTGCGGATCGACAAAGCCGCGTTCGGTAAGCTCAAGGGGGATCTGTTCCGCACTGATTCCCCAGCGCGCCAGTTGTTCCTTGAGTAGCGTTGGCAACGTAGGCGATCGCAGGTCATCCACCGACAGATTAATAGAGATGTGCATCTGCGGATGATGGCGCAGCCAGGGGCCGAGGTCGGCAAAGATTTTACGCACGATATCCTCGGTCAACCGGGTGATCAGCCCGGTTTGCTCGGCCAGCGGGATAAAAATATCCGGCGATAAAAAAGTGCCATCCGGCTGCTGCCAGCGGGCCAGCGCTTCGGCGCCGGCGATTTTGCCATCCTCCAGCGAGACGATCGGCTGATAGTAAACCTGGATGGCATCGGATTGCAGCGCATCCAACATGCCATAACGCGGAGAGCGTAATCTGCGCAGCAGGCGTAGAAGTAAAAAAGAGGTCAACAGGCTGGTAAAGAGCCCTATCGGCAGCCATAGCAGCAGCTGCTGGCGAAGGCGCGCATCCAGTGGCTGCGTGGACGACCAACTGGCGACGCCAAGACCCAGTTCAGGGATGATATGCACGCGATAGACGGTGTCATTCAGCATTAGCGTCTCGCTATGGAGGTTTTTAATTCGCGTCCAAACCGCGGGATCGAGCGGCTGGCTGCTGATCACTACCTGATCGTGCTCAGTGCCGAATAATATCGTATGGATCTTTTCCTGACCGGTGGCGATGACATCAATAAACGACACCGGGTCGATCATCACAATATGATTTTTGTTGCCAAACGCGGTCATGCGATGTTGCAGGCCGAGGTCGTTGATTGAGGTAAGCCAGGTGCTGTAACCGTCGGCGGTGACGTGGTCGGGTTGCGGAAACGTCACCGAGACCTGGTGATCCTCAAGCGATGAGCACATCGGCACCGAATTACGCAACCAGAGTACTTCCTGCACATAGCGATGGGTGTAGGCAATACGGCGCATATTCAGCAAATGTTCTGGTGAACAGGCGCTGGCGCTGTGCGCATCGGCTTCTTGTAATGCTTCTTTGGCCTGAGCGGCGACTTGTTCTACGCGCATGACAATGCGTTTTGAGTAGTGGTCGAGCTCGCTATAAAACTGCGCCTGCGCCTGGCGCATTGCCAGCCAGATACTTAAGGCGATGGGTAGCACGATGGCGAGAATAAGCACCCCTGTAACCAGACTCATTAAATGGCGAGTCGTCATGGGTATGTCCTTATTTTACGGGGAATTGCTCTGAGTATACGCGAAAGCGAAGAAAAGACCCGGGTCGCGAATATTGTGATTCAGGATAAGGGGGCAAATGATCGCCCTCTGAGCCACCGCGTGGTTCCCGCTGAAACCGTGAATTTCCTGTGGTTGATCTTTGGCGGTCAACGGTGTACTTTAATTGTTATGTTATAACATACAAATTGAGGTTTGACATGAAAGCTAATATTCATCCGCACTACCGTACCGTCGTTTTTCACGATACGAGCGTAAACGAGTACTTCAAAGTGGGATCTACTATTAAAACCGAGCGTGAGATTGAACTAGATGGCGTAACCTATCCGTATGTCACCTTAGATGTTTCGTCTAAATCCCATCCGTATTACACCGGTAAGCAGAAAACACATGCTACCGAAGGCAGCGCCGCTCGTTTCCGCCAGCGCTTCGGTGGTTTTATTGATGCCAAAAGGAGCTAAACATGCAGGTACTGAACTCATTGCGTAGCGCTAAACAGCGCCACCCGGATTGCCAGATAGTGAAACGCAAAGGGCGGCTGTATGTTATCTGCAAAAGTAACCCGCGCTTTAAGGCGGTGCAGGGACGTAAAAAACGGCGTTAATTCGTTGGTTTGCGAAAGCTTTCCAGCGTGCGGTATTGCTGGCCGTTGGCATCAAAATTACCGGCGGCCAGCCACTGGCGCATTGCGCTATCTATCTGTGGCCACTCGCTATCAATAATGGAAAACCAGTCGGTATCGCGATTGTGGCCTTTTATCACCAGCGCTTGTCGAAAGCGCCCTTCGAACTGAAAACCTAAGCGCAGCGCCGCGCGCCGCGACGGTTCATTCAGGCTATTGCATTTCCATTCATAGCGGCGGTAGCCGAGCGACTCAAAGACATAACGCATCAGCAGCCACTGTGCCTCGGTGGCCATCGCTTTGCGGCTTAGTAGCGGCGAAAAGTGAACATGGCCGACTTCAACGACGCCGTTTTTGCCGTCAATACGCATCAGCGCTAACGAGCCGACCGGCTGCCCACTTTGTTCATCGATCACCGCGAAGTGAAGCGGATCGTTCAGCTCGCTGATGCTGGCAATCCAGGCGCTGAACTCGGTAACGCTGTTTTCCGGTTCACGCAAAAGCCAGGTCCAGGCGCGGGTATCAGGCGCCTGTCGATAGGCGTTGAACAGCGCTTGCGCGTGTTTGACGTCAAGCGGTTCCAGGCGGCATAACTGTCCTTGCAAGGTCTGGCGCTGCGGCCAGGGGCGTGGCTGCCAGTCAGGTAAAGCGTCGCCAACGAGTTGGTTGAATTGGTTGTATTGCGTCATCGGTCAAGTCCTGTTTGCGGGAAGAATCCTGAGATTAAACGTCTGCTGGTTCCATAAGAAGGGCCATAAAGTTATATTTTTAGGGTGCCACGAGGAGCCATGATGAATATTCCGGACGATGCTTTTTTTGCCCTACTGACGCGCGGGATACAGCAACGGGGAGACGCGACGCTACAGCGCGCGCTCTATCAGGCGCTGCGCGAGGCCATTTTACAGGGCGAGTTACTCAGCCATAGCTGGTTGCCGGGCGCGCGCGTTATTGCGCAGCGTGCTGGCGTATCGCGCAATACCGTAAACAGCGCGCTGGAACAGCTGGCGATAGAGGGATATCTGATCCGTAGTCGTCAGGGGACGTATGTGGCAGCGCTCAATACGCTGGCGGAAAGCGAGCCGGCGCCACCAACGTTTGTTTTGCCTGAGCGCTTGCGCACGCTACCGCTGCCGGGTCGACGGGACTCCCCGGCGCTGTTGTTGACTACCGGAATGCCCGCGGTGAACTACTTCCCGCTGGCTATCTGGCGTCGTTTGCTCGATCGGGTACTGCGCGAGGATGGCAGCACGATCCTTGGATACGGGGAGGCGGCCGGTGAACCGGCGCTGCGCGAGGCGATAGCCCGTCATCTGACTTTATCCCGGGGCATACGCTGCACGGCGCGGCAAATTGTGATCACTGAAGGCGCGCTGGAGGGCGTTAACCTTTGCACGCATCTGCTGAGCGTCGCGGGGGATACTGCCTGGGTTGAAGAGCCCGGTTATTTCGGCGCGAAAAGCGTGTTTATTAAAGCCGGGTTACAGCTGAAGGGGATACCTGTTGACGGTGATGGCATGTGTCCTGATAGCGTTAACGAGGTAGCGCCGCGGCTTATCTTTACCTCGCCTTCGCACCAATATCCGAGCGGGGCGGTGATGAGCGCCGGACGTCGTCTGGCATTGCTGGAATATGCCCGCCAGCATGACGCGTGGATTGTGGAAGATGACTATGATAGCGAGTTTCGCTACAGCGGCGAGCCGATTCAGGCGATGCTCGGCATGGTGGCGCAGGCACCGGTGGTTTACCTTGGTACCTTCAGCAAAACGCTATTTCCTTCATTAAGAATAGGCTTCGCGGTGATGCCGTCGGCGCTGGCCGAGGCGGCTCAGGGCGCGATCGGCGCGCTGTTGCGCGGCGGCCATCGTCTGGAACAGCGTGCGCTGGCGCTGTTCATCGAAGAGGGCCATTATGCTCGCCATCTGGCCTCAATGCGCCGATTATATCGTCGGCGTCAGCAGCAGTTACGCGAGGCTGTGGCAAGCGAATTCACGCTGGCGAATGAGATTTGGGGGGGAGAGGGCGGCTTGCATTTAACGGTTGCCGTCGATGACATTGACGATGTGCAAATTGTCGAGCAGGCGCGTCAGTATCAAATGGCGCCAGCGGCGCTTAGCCGCTTTTATCTTAACCCGCATAAGGCGCGTAGCGGTCTGGTTCTGGGGTATGGCAATACGTCCGCGGCGCATTTCGTACCGGCGCTGCGGACGTTGAACAGGCTAATCAGGCAGCAACGCGGGTCAGGGTGAAAACATCGTAGAAGGAGAGTTCACCTTTGGTCGCGATCATTTTCTGCAGTTGAGCTTTCTGCTCATGGGCGACCTGTGGCGATTGCAGAATGCCGTCAATCAGCTGTTCAGGGACGAAACGGGTGTTATACCATTCACCGTTATAACAGACGCGAAAATCGAGCACATCGATATCTTCATAACGGTAGCGCGGGTAGACGTCAAAGAAGAAAAAACCGTTCAGCAGAACAAACAGAACGATCAGCAGCCACACGGAATCCACCAGCGTCTCAGAGCGCAGCATGACGATGAGAGTAGCCAAAAAGGCGGCGTACATAGCGACAAATAGCCATGGATGGTTGCGAATAAAACTGATACTAAAACGCGGGCGATTATCGCGCTTTTCTTTTTCGTTCAGTTCCTCGATGGTATTGGTTAGCAGGCGCTGTATTTCTGTCATTTTAGTCCCCGAATTCTTCGTAGAGCCCGGCATTTCAGGCTCTACGGCTCAGTCTGACAGTTATTTTATGTTGCTGGAGACCGGGGTTAAAGTAACAGATTGGTTACAGAAAAGCATAACAGTTACTATTTTTCGGTTAATAGCAGCTTGATGATTTGGGCAGGATTACCGCCAACTACCGCATTGGCCGGCACGTCTTTCACCACCACTGCGCCGGAGGCAATAACCGCATTGTCGCCAATGGTCACTCCAGGGTTGATGACCGCCCGGCCGCCAATCCATACGTTGTGGCCGATCGTTACCGGTTTACCATACTCGATACCGCTGTTGCGTTCCGTTGGGTCCAGCGGATGGGTCGCGGTATAGATATGAACGCCCGGCGCCAGCATACAGTTATCGCCAATTCGGATCGGGCAAACATCGAGCATCACGCAGTCAAAGTTCGCGTAAAAATTGGCGCCGAGGCTGATGTTATAGCCGTAATCGCAGCGGAAAGTGGGTTCGATATACGCGTCAGTGGGCTTACCAAATAGTTCAGCCAGCAGAGCGGCGCGCGATTCGCGTTCATCCGGTGCTGAGTGGTTATAGCGGTGCAGTACCTGCCTGGCATACAGGCGGTCTGCTTTTAGCGTGGCGTCTCCAGCAAGGTAAGGTTCGCCGGCGATCATTTTCCTTTTTTCTTCGCTCATGGTCTTCTCCTGGTTAAAGAAAAAACAGTATAAAGCGAAACCGGTTTCATATGCAGCAATACGGGACTCAGGCGTTTAATATCCCGAGTAATCCCTGTTTAGGCGCTGTTGTATTAATGACAGAAAATGAACTAGCGGATAAATTTCCATACTGAAGTTGGGATTTTGTCGTATAGCTTATTCATGGTCAATTCAGCAAGACGATGGTCGGCTGCTGAGTAAAATACCGCCAATTCATTGTCGGAAAGTTCATATTTATTCTTTTCAATTACGCGCTCCAGCGTATCAATTGTCTGACAGCGGCGTAAACGCATCAAATAGTCTGTTTTAGTTAATGGTTTACCAGACATCATTTCACCTTTTGAATGTAATAATTCTAACAAGAAAGACTTGCCGGGTTCTCCCGGCTGGCGTTCACAAAGCATCGGAATAACCGATTGCCGGATTTGCGCCATTTTTGGAGATCGCTTGTGTTTATGCCATAGCTACTGAACAGCATAAAAGTGTCATCCAGGTATTCGTCAAGCTGAGAAATCAGCTTATTATCCTCAGCGTACTTAATTTTATAATTAAGCGCGTAAGTTGCTATGTGCTCGATCAATTCATTTAATTGAAGATTCACCGCCGAGGTGGGATCGTTAACCCAGCCGCGGTTGCTTTCTTCCAGGTTTGCAAGGCAGTCATGATACAACGTTTCGCAGAGAAATCTTAGCTGCGCGATATCATGTCTTTTTGGCGAGTACTCGTCCATAACACATCCCCTTGTAAGTGGTTTAAACGACGACTAACAAACACCGTTGTGGGATGAAGACCAGGCTCAAACATTGTAATCCTGTGATTTAACTATAATCCAGTCTCAAAAACATTTCACCGTGCTATTACGAAAAATTACAATAAATACGGTTAATTTATCTTAAAAAAACAGGACCTATTATACTGATTCCTTTTATGTTTGGCGAAACTGGAAGGTCAGCCTTATATATCATAAGTTTATCTGATTGACGCCTGCCTGCAGCGAGAAGGTTGTCGGGAGATTGTTGGTAATTAAGAATATTCTGAATGAGGCCTGATGGCAAAACCGGTAACCGAAATCTTAATAAAAATAGAACAACGTTCATCAATGTATATTATATGTCAGAACGTAAAATAAACAATAACAATGTGTGCGTTTAAATACCCCTAAAGAAAAAGGGCCGCAAATGCGGCCCTTAGCTTAAGCAAGATTAATGATGCTCAACCGGATGGTTATGCTCAATATCTTCAGTTTTCTTACTGAAGCGGCGACGAACCACCACGAAGAACACCGGCACGAAGAAGATTGCCAGAACCGTCGCGGTCACCATCCCGCCCATTACGCCGGTACCTACGGCGTTCTGTGCGCCGGAGCCTGCGCCAGAGCTGATAACCAGCGGCATTACCCCGAGGATAAACGCCAGAGAGGTCATCAGGATTGGACGCAGACGCATACGTACTGCTTCCAGCGTCGCTTCAATCAGGCCTTTGCCTTCTTTTTCCATCAGGTCTTTGGCGAATTCAACGATAAGTATCGCGTTCTTCGCCGACAGGCCGATGGTCGTCAGCAGGCCGACCTGGAAGTAAACGTCGTTAGTCAGCCCGCGGAAGGTTGCCGCTAACAGCGCGCCAACAACACCCAACGGTACCACCAGCATGACGGAGAACGGAATCGACCAGCTCTCGTACAATGCTGCCAGACACAGGAAGACGACGATAAGCGAGATAGCATACAGCGCCGGGGCCTGGTTGCCTGACAGGCGTTCCTGATAGGACATACCGGTCCAGTCGTAACCGACGCCTGAAGGCAGTTTGCTTGCCAGCTGTTCCATCATCGCCATCGCTTCACCCGTACTGCGGCCCGGCGCTGCCTGACCGAGGATTTCCATTGACGGCAGACCGTTGTAACGTTCCAGACGCGGTGAACCATATTCCCAATGGGAAGTGGAGAAGGCGGAGAACGGCACCATTTGGCCATCGCTGCCGCGTACATACCAGTTGCCGATATCCTCTGGCAGCATACGGTATTTCGCTTCAGACATGACGTACACTTTCTTCACGCGACCGCGGTCGATGAAGTCGTTGACGTAGCTGCCGCCCCACGCTGCGCCGAGGGTGGTGTTGATGTCGCTAATTGAAACGCCCAGCGCCTGCGCTTTTTCCTGATCGATATCGATCTTGAACTGCGGCGTATCTTCCAGGCCGTTAGGACGCACGCCAACCAGCAGATCGGGATGCTGAGCAACCATACCAAACAGCTGGTTACGCGCCTGAGTTAATTTCTCATGCCCTAAACCACCCTGATCGATGAGCTGGAAGTCAAAGCCGGTAGCGGTACCCAGTTCGACGATCGCCGGCAGGTTAAACGCGAAGACCATCGCATCTTTAATCTGCGAGAAACGGGCCATCGCGCGGCCGGTAATCGCTTCAACTTTGTTTTCTGAACCCGGGCGTTCGCTCCAGTCTTTTAACGACACGAAGGCGATACCGGTGTTCTGACCGCGACCAGCAAAACCAAAACCGTTAACCGCGAACACCGATTCAACGTTGTTCTTCTCTTTGGTCAGGTAGTAGTCAGTCATCTCGTCGAGGACTTTCTGCGTACGTTCCTGACTCGCACCCGCCGGAAGCTGCGCCATACTCAGGAACACGCCCTGGTCTTCGTCCGGCAGGAAGGAGCTTGGCAGACGAACGAACAGGTAAGCCATACCGACGACAATAATCAGATACAGCACCAGGTAACGACCGGTACTACGCAGAATGTTGCCTACGCTGTCGGTGTAGTGGTGCGTGCTCTTATCGAACATGCGGTTAAACCAGCCAAAGAAGCCTTTGTGCTCGCCATGGCCGCCTTTCTGAATCGGCTTCAGCATGGTGGCGCACAGCGCTGGCGTCAGAATCAGCGCTACCAGTACCGACAGCGCCATCGCGGAAACGATAGTGATCGAGAACTGGCGATAAATCGCGCCGGTTGAACCGCCGAAGAAGGCCATCGGGATAAATACCGCCGACAGTACCATCGCAATACCGACCAACGCGCCCTGAATCTGACCCATCGACTTACGGGTTGCTTCTTTCGGCGGCAATCCTTCCTCCGCCATCACGCGCTCGACGTTTTCTACTACCACGATGGCGTCATCCACCAGCAAGCCGATGGCCAGCACCATCCCGAACATCGTCAGGGTGTTTATCGAGAAGCCAAACACCGCCAGGATGGCGAATGTCCCAAGCAATACCACCGGTACTGCAATGGTCGGGATCAGCGTGGCGCGGAAGTTCTGCAGGAACAGATACATGACCAGGAACACCAGGATGATCGCTTCCACCAGCGTTTTTACCACTTCATGAATAGAGATTTTCACGAACGGGGTAGTATCGTACGGGTAGACGATTTTCAGGCCTGACGGGAAGTACGGTTCCATCTTCGCCAGCTCTGCGCGGATGGCGTTGGCGGTATCCAGGGCGTTAGCGCCGGTGGCCAGTTTAATCCCCAGACCAGAAGCCGGTTGGCCGTTGAACTTCGCGATGATGTCGTAGTTTTCGCCGCCGAGTTCAACTTTCGCCACGTCGCGCAGACGAACCTGTGAACCATCCTGATTGACTTTCAGCAGAATCTTGCTGAATTCATCAGCGGAAGTCAGACGCGTTTGGGCGATGATCGAGGCGTTCAACTGCTGGCCTTTCACCGGCGGCGTACCGCCTAACTGACCTGCCGCGACCTGGGCGTTCTGCGCTTTAATGGCGTTGATGACATCTACCGGAGTTAACTGGAAGTTGTTTAGCTTCGTCGGGTCCATCCAGATACGCATTGCGTACTGGGAACCGAACAGCTGAACGTCGCCGACGCCGGAAGTACGGCTGATGGCATCCTTCATATTGGCGCCCACGTAGTCGGAAATATCCTCCTGCGTCATGGTGCCGTTAGTGTTGATAACCCCGACAACCATCAGGAAGCTACTGGAGGATTTCTCCACGCTCACGCCCTGTTGTTGTACTTCCTGCGGCAGCAGCGGCATCGCCAGCTGCAGCTTATTCTGCACCTGTACCTGGGCGATATCTGCGTCGGTACCGGACTGGAAGGTCAGGGTGATCTGCACCGTACCGGTGGAGTCACTGTTCGAGGACATGTACATCAGGTTATCGATACCGTTCATGTTCTGTTCGATAACCTGTGTCACGGTGTCCTGCACCGTTTTCGCATCAGCCCCCGGATAGGTGGCCGAGATCGTCACTGCTGGCGGCGCAATCGTTGGATATTGCGCCACGGGGAGTTTCATAATCGAAAGCCCCCCTGCCAACATGATGATTATGGCGATCACCCATGCAAATATGGGGCGATCGATAAAGAAATTAGGCATGTCTTAACGGCTCCTGTTTAAGTTAAGACTTGGTTTGTTCAGACTGAGCGTTCGCGTTGCCGGCGGTTTGCTGTTGGTTGTCTGAAGCTACTTCCTGCGCTTTTACCTGTACGCCTGGTTTGACTTTTTGCAGGCCAGCGACGATCACGCGATCGCCTGATTTCAGACCTTCGGTCACTAACCACTTGTCGCCGATAGCCTGAGTCGCGGTGACCTGGCGCACTTCAACTTTGTCGCCTTCGCCGACCACCATCACGCTGGCATCGCCGCGCGGGGTACGGGTAACGCCCTGTTGCGGAACCAGCAGCGCATCCGGGTTAATACCTTCTTCCAGACGTGCGCGAACAAACATTCCTGGCAGCAGAGTGTGGTCCGGGTTCGGGAAGATAGCGCGCAGCGTGATCGAACCGGTGGTCTGGTCAACGGTGACGTCGGAGAATTCCAGCGTACCCTCTTGCGGATATTTCAGACCGTCATTGGTGACCAGTTCAACTTTCGCCTTACCGTTTTCTTGCTTCAGTTTACCGTTCGCCAGTTCCTGTTTCAGACGCAGGAAATCGTTGCTCGATTGGGTAACGTCAACATAGATAGGGTCTAGCTGCTGAACAGTAGCCAGCGCGGTAGATTGCCCGTTTTGCACCAGCGCGCCTTCGGTGACCGCGGATTTACCGATGCGTCCACTGATTGGCGACGTCACTTTGGTATAAGCCAGGTTGATACGCGCGGTTTCAACTGCGGCTTTCGCCGCGACGACGGCGGCGTTGCTTTGCTGAGCGTCGGCAACGGCTGAGTCATATTCTTGTTGGCTGATGTATTTGGTGCCAACCAGTTTCTGATAACGTTTGACCGTCAACTGAGCGATGTTTGCGGCGGCCTGGGCTTTCGCTAAGTCGCCTTTAGCGCTTTCATAGCTTGCCTGATAGGTTGCCGGATCGATCTGATAAAGAGACACCCCCGCCTGAATATCGCTGCCTTCAGTGAAGTTACGTTTCAGAATAATGCCACTTACCTGAGGACGGACTTCTGCGACACGATAAGCATTGGTACGACCAGGAAGTTCAGTGGTGATTTGTAGAGGTGCGGATTTGAGCGTGACAATACCGACTTCCGGCATTTGCTGGGCTCCTTGTTGAGCCGGTTTATCGTCACATCCTGTTAGCGCTAAGCTGCCTGAGAGCATCAGAACGACCGCCAGAGGCGTTAACCCTCTGTTTTTGTTCATATGTAAACCTCGAGTGTCCAATTTCAAATTTTTTAGTGGCTCAAACGTCCACAAACCCACTACAGTCTTTCTATTATGGTCATGCTATGGTACATACATTCACAAATGTATGTAAACGCAACCTCTGTAAAGTCATCAACCTATGGCACGAAAAACCAAACAACAGGCACTTGAAACCCGGCAACTGATTCTTGACGTCGCCCTGCGATTGTTTTCGCAGCAGGGGGTATCATCTACCTCGTTGGCCGCGATTGCAAAAGCTGCTGGAGTGACCAGGGGCGCTATATACTGGCATTTCAAAAACAAATCCGATCTGTTTAATGAAATATGGAGTCTCTCTGACGCCAGCATTAGCGATCTCGAAGTTGAGTATCGGGCAAAATTCCCTAACGATCCACTGTCAGTTGTTCGCGAAATACTCGTCTATATCCTCGAAGCGACGGTAGTAGAGGAGCGTAGACGCCTGATGATGGAAATCATCTTCCATAAATGCGAATTTGTCGGAGAAATGGCCGTTGTCCAACAAGCACAGCGCAGTTTATGGCTTGAAAGCTACGATCGTATTGAGCAAACATTAAAAGATTGTATCACTGCTCAACAATTACCTGCGAATTTACTCACTCGCCGTGCGGCAATTCTGATGCGCAGTTATCTTTCCGGATTAATGGAAAACTGGCTCTTTGCACCAGAGAGTTTTAACCTTCATGCGGAAGCCCGTGCTTATGTCGATGCGCTGATTGAGATGTATCAGACCTGCCCGTCGCTACGAAGTTCGTCTGAGGTCATGGCCTGAATCCGCAGGCGTAAATAAAGGTAAATTTTACTTATCTCTGCCGCTATTCGCGCGCAGGGAGAAGTGCTATTCTGCGCGCTGCGACGACCCCCGGTATTCTCCGGCATTTGCAACCATTCATGTTAATACTATGCAGCATACAAATCGTTGGCCTCATGCTATTTCCACCATTGTCTTTGCACTGGTCCTTATAGTTGGCACTCTGAGCTTCAGCCAGGTTCAGGCTGCAGATTTACCTGACCGTTCTGACATTCAAAGCCAGCTCACTACGCTAAATAAGCAAAAAGAACTCACGCCGCAGGAAAAATTAGTTCAGCAGGACCTGACGCAGACTTTAGAAACGCTCGATAAGATTGAGCGTATAAAGTCTGAAACTGTGCAACTGCGTCAGCAGGTTGAACAGGCGCCGGCGAAAATGCGTCAGGCGGTAGACAGCCTGAATGCGCTGAGCGATGTTCCTGATGATGAGGTCACCCGTAAAACCCTGAGCACGTTATCGTTGCGACAGCTTGAATCCAGGGTGTCTCAGGCGCTCGACGATCTGCAAAGCGCGCAGAACGATCTGGCGACCTACAACAGCCAATTGGTCTCGCTGCAGACGCAGCCGGAGCGCGTGCAGAACGCGATGTACTCCGCCTCCCAGCAGCTACAGCAAATTCGTAACCGTCTCAACGGCACCGCGCCGGGTGAAGAGACGCTGCGCCCGACGCAGCAGGGGTTGCTGCTGGCGCAGCAGGCCTTGCTGAATGCGGAGATCGAACAGCAGCGTAAGAGCCTGGAAGGCAATACTGTGCTGCAGGATACGCTGCAGAAACAGCGCGATTACGTGACCGCCCACAGCAACCGGCTGGAACATCAGCTGCAACTGTTGCAGGAAGCGGTGAACAGCAAGCGGCTGACCCTCACCGAGAAAACCGCTCAGGAAGCGGTCTCGCCGGAGGAGACCTCGCGGATCCAAAATAACCCGTTGGTCAAGCAGGAGCTTGAAGTTAACCATCAGCTTAGCGAAAAGCTGATTCAGGCGACGGAAAACGGCAACCAACTGGTGCAGCGCAATATCAGAGTGAAAAACTGGCTCGACCGCGCGCTGCAATCCGAACGCGATATCAAAGAGCAGATTTCGGTATTGAAAGGCAGCCTGCTGCTGTCGCGTATCCTCTATCAGCAGCAGCAAACATTGCCATCAGCGGATGAGCTGCAGGATATGACCAACCGCATTGCCGATCTGCGCCTGGAGCAGTTTGAAGTTAACCAGCAGCGCGATGCGTTATTCCAGAGCGATGCCTTTGTGGCAAAGTTGGAAGAGGGCCATAGCAGCGAAGTCACGCCGGAAGTTCACGACGCCCTGTTGGAAGTCGTGGACATGCGCCGAGAATTGCTCGACCAGTTTAACAAACAGCTGGGGAACCAGCTGATGATGGCCATCAACCTGCAGATTAACCAGCAGCAGTTGATGAGCGTCTCCAGCAATCTGAAATCGATCCTGACCCAGCAGATTTTCTGGGTGAACAGCAATAAGCCGATGGATTGGGAGTGGATTAAATCCTTCCCGGAAGCGCTGAAAGCCCAGTTCAAATCGATGAAAATCACCGTCAACTGGGAGAAAGCCTGGCCGGCGGTATTTATCGCGTTCCTCGCCGGGCTGCCGCTGCTGTTGATTGCCGGGCTGATCCGCTGGCGCTTGCAGTGGCTGCGTGATTACCAGGCTAAGCTGGCCTCCCAGGTAGGCCAGTTACGCAATGATACTCAGCTAAACACGCCAAAAGCGATCCTGATAGATTTAATCAGAGCGCTGCCGGTGGTGCTGCTCATCCTCGCCGCCGGGCTTATCCTGCTGACGATGCAGCTGAATGTCAGCAACCTGCTATGGGCCTACAGTAAAAAACTAGCGATGTTCTGGCTGGTGTTCGGCCTGTGCTGGAAGGTGCTGGAAAAAGACGGCGTGGCGGTGAAGCATTTCAATATGCCCGCTCAGCTCACCAGTCACTGGCGGCGGCAGATCGTCCGCGTCAGTCTGGCGCTGCTGCCGCTGAATTTCTGGTCGGTTGTTTCTGAGCTCTCTCCGCTTAATTTGATGGACGACGTGCTGGGGCAGTTTGTTATCTTCGTCAACCTGCTGCTCATTGCGGTGCTGGTGTGGCCGATGTGCCGCGAAAGCTGGCGTGACAAAGAGTCGCACAGCCTGCGCCTGCTGACGGTGACCGTGCTGTCGATTGTGCCCGTCGCGCTGATGGTCCTCACGGCGACCGGTTACTTCTATACCACGCTGCGTCTGGCTGGCCGCTGGATTGAGACCGTCTATCTGGTGATGATGTGGAACCTGCTGTACCAGACCGTTCTCCGCGGCCTGAGTGTGGCGGCGCGACGTATTGCCTGGCGCCGGGCGCTGGCGCGTCGCCAGCATCTGGTGAAAGAAGGGGCGGAAGGCGCCGAACCGCAGGAAGAGCCGACGATCGCGCTCGAACAGGTTAACCAACAAACGCTGCGTATCACCATGCTGGTGATGGTGGCGCTGTTCGCGGTGCTGTTCTGGGCGATTTGGTCCGATCTGATAACCGTGTTCGCCTATCTCGACAGCATTACGCTCTGGCACTACAACGGCACCGAAGCCGGGGCCAGCGTGGTGAAAAGCGTGACGATGGGCAGCCTGCTGTTTGCGATTGTCGCCTCGATGGTCGCCTGGGCGCTGATCCGCAACTTGCCGGGTCTGCTGGAAGTGCTGGTGCTGTCGCGTCTTAATATGCGCCAGGGCGCTTCTTATGCCATCACGACGATCCTCAATTACGCGATTATCGCCATCGGCGCGATGACGGTCTTCGGCTCCTTGGGCGTGTCGTGGGATAAATTGCAGTGGCTGGCCGCGGCGCTGTCGGTTGGTTTAGGTTTCGGCTTACAGGAGATTTTCGGTAACTTCGTCTCCGGCCTGATCATTCTCTTCGAACGCCCGGTGCGTATCGGCGATACGGTCACTATCGGTACCTTCTCAGGCACCGTCAGTAAGATCCGTATCCGCGCGACGACCATCACCGATTTCGATCGCAAAGAGGTGATTATTCCAAACAAGGCCTTCGTGACTGAACGGCTGATCAACTGGTCGCTCTCCGATACCATCACCCGCGTGGTGATCCGCCTGGGCGTAGCCTACGGATCCGATCTCGATAAAGTGAAAGAGGTGCTGCTGCAGGCGGCGCATGAACATCCGAAAGTGATGCAGGAACCAGCGCCGTCGGTCTTCTTTACCACCTTCGGCGCCAGCACGCTGGATCATGAACTGCGCCTCTATGTGCGTGAACTGCGCGATCGCAGCTACGCGGTGGATGAGCTTAACCGTTCTATCGATCGCTTGTGCCGTGAAAACAATATCGATATTGCCTTCAACCAGCTGGAAGTTCATCTGCGTAACGAGAAGGGAGATGAAGTGACGGAAGTGAAGCGCGATAATAAAGGGGATGATACGGCGCCAGGCATCGCATAATCGCTAATCGGGGCGGCATATGCCGCCCCGAATCGTTTTATTCTTCTGACCAGGGCGCGTCAGGTTGGGCGTTTTTCAGTTTGTTTTCATAGTCACGCTTAATAATATCCAACGCTCCCAGCACCGTTTTTGCGCTGACCCGGTTTTCCTCCAGCAACATGATTAAATCGACGGCCAGTTTGACCTCGTCCGGTGCATTTTCCAGCGACATAGTCCTCTCCTGTTAGCGCGTTAAACGCGCCAGTACGTTTTCAATATTTTCCAGCGCATCGCGACAGCGGGCCAGGCGCCCGGCATAGGCCTCGACCTCTTTCGTTAGCCGTTGCTGTTCGGCAAGGGTAGTTGCCGACGCCAGCTGACGTTGGCGATCGTTGCGCATTGCCAGCAGGCGGCGCTCATACTCCTGGTGCTGCAGGCGGCGGCGTTGCCAGCGGTTTAGCGTCGGCGAGGCGCTGTCCCATTGGCGTAACGACCAGGTCGCCGTCTCACGACTAATGGCGGCAATCTGCGCCACCAGCCGCTCGGCGAGCCAGGCGACCTGGGGCAGATGCTGATGCTCAACGGCATGCTGGAGCTCGGCGAGATTATGCTGTGCTTCGTCGAGATACGCCTGCATCTGGGTGTCGCGGGTACGGAACAGCTGGCGGTCGAAACGCGGGCTCAACGTAGCGTGGCTGGACAGCGGCGCCACCTGAAGCGCCAGTTCAGCCAGCTGATTTTTCAGCGTTTGTAAAAGCCGGGTTGTTTTCAAATAACTCCTCCATTCCCTACTCAGCAACTGTGCTACAGTAGCGACATCTGCTTGATAACGATTCGCATTATGCCACGTATTATTTTAATCATCATTGGCTGGCTGGCGGTAGTGCTGGGGACGCTGGGCGTCTTCTTACCGCTGTTACCGACAACGCCATTTATCCTGCTCGCCGCATGGTGTTTTGCCCGCTCGTCGCCGCGCTTTCACCACTGGCTGCTGTATCGCTCGTGGTTTGGCGGCTATCTTCGCCACTGGCAGCAGTACCGGGCGATGCCGCCGGGGGCCAAGCCGCGAGCCATTATCATGATTTTACTGACCTTTGCCATTTCTCTGTGGCTGGTTAAGCTTATGTGGGTGCGCATCCTGCTGCTGGCGATCCTCGCCTGCCTGCTGATATTTATGTGGCGCATTCCGGTGGTTGACGCAAAGCAACAAAAGCACTGATGCGCAATAATGCCTGTTGCAATTGTTGGCGACAGCCAGTAAATTCTGGCGTTTTCGAGCGCGGGTAAGCCTGGTCAAAGGTTAAACAAATGTTTCTTTGGCCCATTTTGCACGCCCGTGGGTAACACCGTTTCAATCAGGCATAAACTTATGACCGCAACTGCACAGCAGCTTGAATATCTGAAGAACAGCATCCAAAGCGTCCAGGATTATCCGAAACCGGGCATCCTTTTCCGCGATGTCACCAGCTTGCTGGAAGACCCTAAAGCCTATGCGCTTAGCATTGAACTGCTGACCGAGCGTTATAAAGACGCCGGCATCACCAAAGTGGTGGGGACCGAAGCGCGTGGTTTTCTGTTCGGCGCCCCGGTTGCGTTGGCGCTGGGCGTTGGCTTTGTTCCGGTTCGTAAGCCGCGCAAGTTGCCGCGCGAAACCATCGCCGAAAGCTATGAGCTTGAATATGGCACCGATCAGCTGGAAATCCACGTTGATGCCATTAAAGAAGGCGATAAGGTGCTGGTCGTTGATGACCTGCTGGCGACCGGCGGCACCATTGACGCCACCGTGAAGCTGATTCGTCGCCTGGGCGGCGAAGTTCACGATGCCGCTTTTATTATCAATCTGTTCGATCTGGGCGGTGAACAGCGCCTGGAAAAACTGGGCATCAATTGCTTTAGCCTGGTGCCTTTCCCGGGCCACTAAGCAAATCCCGACACATAGCCTCGCCGATCCGGCGGGGCTGTGATAGCATTACCCCCTCGTGAATTCACCTTCCAGCGTTTCAGAGCCAGCCCATGAGTTATCAGGTCTTAGCCCGTAAATGGCGCCCACAAACCTTTGCTGACGTCGTCGGCCAGGAACATGTGCTGACCGCACTGGCGAACGGCTTATCGTTAGGGCGCATCCATCACGCATATCTCTTTTCCGGCACCCGCGGAGTAGGGAAAACCTCCATCGCCCGTCTGTTGGCGAAGGGGTTAAACTGCGAAAGCGGTATTACCGCGACGCCGTGCGGCGTCTGCGATAACTGTCGCGAAATAGAACAAGGCCGCTTTGTCGATCTGATTGAGATCGATGCCGCCTCGCGCACCAAAGTGGAAGATACCCGCGATCTGCTGGACAACGTCCAGTACGCGCCGGCCCGCGGCCGCTTCAAGGTCTACCTGATCGATGAAGTGCATATGCTGTCGCGTCACAGCTTCAACGCGTTATTGAAAACGCTGGAGGAGCCGCCCGCGCACGTCAAATTCCTGCTGGCGACCACCGATCCGCAAAAGTTGCCGGTGACGATTTTGTCCCGCTGCCTGCAGTTCCACCTCAAGGCGCTGGATGTCGAACAGATCCGCCATCAGCTTGAACACATCCTTGGCGAAGAGCAGATCGCGTTTGAGCCGCGTGCGCTGCAGCTGCTGTCGCGCGCCGCGGATGGCAGCCTGCGCGATGCATTAAGCCTGACCGATCAGGCAATCGCCAGCGGCGATGGCCGCTTAACCGCGCAGTCCGTCAGCGAAATGCTCGGCACCCTCGACGACGATCAGGCGCTATCCTTGATAGAAGCGCTGGTGGCCGCCGACGGCGAGCGCGTGATGGCGGGCGTCAGCGACGCCGCCTCGCGCGGCGTTGAATGGGAAGCGCTGCTGGTGGAAATGCAAAGTCTGCTGCACCGTATCGCGATGGTTCAGCTCTCGCCATCGGCGCTGGGGGCGGATATGGCCGCCGTCGAGCTACGTATGCGCGAGCTGGCGCGCACCGTGCCGCCGGCCGACGTGCAGCTTTACTATCAGACGCTGCTGATTGGCCGCAAAGAGCTGCCTTATGCGCCAGACCGGCGTATGGGGGTTGAAATGACGCTGCTGCGCGCGCTGGCTTTCCATCCGCGTCAGCCGCTGCCGGAGCCGGAAGCGAAGCCCATGCAGACCGCTGCGCCTGTGCCGCAGCAGCAAACAGCGCCGCCGGTCGCATCGGCTCCGCCGCCGCAGAATCTGCCGCAAAGCACCAGCCAGGTGCTGGCGGCGCGCAGTCGGCTGCAGCGAACCCCGGGAGCAACCACCCCAAAAAAGAGTGAACCGGCAGCCGCATCCCGCGCGCGGCCGGTGAATAACGCTGCGCTGGAACGACTGAGTTCGATTACCGAGCGCGTACAGGCTCGTCCGGCTGCGGCCGCGCTTGAGCAGGCCCCGGCGAAGAAAGAAGCCTATCGCTGGAAATCGACGGCCCCGATTGAAGAGACCCAGGTCGAGGTCGCCACGCCGAAAGCGCTGAAAAAAGCGCTGGAGCATGAAAAAACGCCGGAGCTGGCGGCGAAACTAGCCGTGGAAGCGGTTGAGCGCGATAGCTGGGCGGCGGAAGTGAGCCAGTTGGCGGTACCGAAACTGGTTGAACAGGTGGCGCTGAACGCGTGGAAAGAGCAGGACGGCAATCGCATATGTCTGCATTTACGCCCTAGTCAGCGGCATCTCAACTCCGCCGGCGCGCAGCAGAAACTTGCTGAAGCGCTGGGCGTGTTGTACGGTGCGCCGGTTGAATTGACTATCGTTGAAGATGATAATTCGGCGATGCGCACGCCCCTGGAGTGGCGACAGGCAATTTATGAAGAGAAGCTCGCGCAGGCGCGCGACGCGATTATTGCGGATAACAACATCCAGACCCTGCGACGATTCTTCGACGCCGATCTGGATGAAGAGAGTATCCGCCCCATTTGAACGCCAGTCTGACTGGCGTTCAGTACCTTAACGATGACTTACTGAGAGAGAAGCCTATGTTTGGTGGAAAAGGCGGTCTGGGTAACCTGATGAAACAGGCCCAGCAGATGCAAGACAAAATGCAGAAAATGCAGGAAGAGATCGCGCAGCTGGAAGTGACCGGTGAGTCCGGCGCGGGTCTGGTAAAAGTAACCATCAACGGCGCGCATAACTGCCGCCGTGTGGAAATCGACCCAAGCCTGCTGGAAGACGACAAAGAGATGCTGGAAGATCTGGTGGCTGCCGCATTCAATGACGCAGCGCGCCGTATTGAAGAGACCCAGAAAGAGAAAATGGCCTCTGTTTCTGCCGGCATGCAGCTGCCGCCAGGCTTCAAGATGCCGTTCTGATGCAAACCAGCCCGCTGTTAACTCAGCTTATGGAAGCGCTGCGCTGTCTGCCGGGCGTTGGCCCGAAGTCGGCGCAGCGCATGGCGTTTACGCTGCTGCAGCGCGATCGCAGCGGCGGTATGCGTCTGGCGCAGGCGCTAACGCGCGCGATGTCGGAAATCGGCCACTGCGCCGATTGCCGCACCTTCACCGAGCAGGAGGTGTGCAATATTTGCAGCAACCCGCGTCGCCAGGAAAACGGTCAGATCTGCGTGGTGGAGAGTCCAGCGGACATCTACGCCATTGAGCAGACCGGGCAGTATTCCGGCCGCTACTTCGTGCTGATGGGCCACCTGTCGCCGCTTGACGGTATCGGGCCGGATGACATCGGGCTTGACCGCCTCGAACAGCGCCTCGAAGCCGAGTCAATCAGCGAGTTGATCCTCGCCACCAACCCAACGGTTGAAGGCGAGGCGACGGCCAACTACATCGCTGAACTCTGCGCGCAGTATGGCGTTGATGCCAGCCGCATCGCCCACGGCGTACCGGTTGGCGGCGAGCTGGAAATGGTCGACGGCACCACGCTGTCGCACTCACTGGCCGGGCGCCACAAGATTATTTTCTGAACAAATGGAGGCGGCGTTCGCTGCCTCCGCTTGAAATTTCCCGCACCTATCCCCATCTCCTCCCCAACACGTTATTTCCATTAATAATAAATGGCATTGTTGAGGTCGACTTACATGAAAGGACAAGAAACCCGTGGTTTCCAGTCAGAAGTGAAACAGCTTCTGCACCTGATGATCCATTCTCTTTATTCCAACAAAGAAATCTTCCTGCGCGAGCTCATCTCCAACGCCTCGGATGCGGCGGATAAGCTGCGTTTCCGCGCGCTGTCCCAGCCGGATCTGTATGAAGGCGACGGCGAGCTGCGCGTACGCGTATCGTTTGATAAAGACAACCGCACGCTGACCATCGCTGATAACGGCATCGGGATGAACCGCGACGAGGTTATTGACCATCTCGGCACCATCGCCAAATCCGGCACCAAAGCGTTCCTCGAATCTATGGGTTCCGATCAGGCGAAAGATAGCCAGCTGATCGGCCAGTTCGGCGTCGGCTTCTATTCAGCCTTTATCGTTGCCGACAAAGTCACCGTGCGCACCCGCGCCGCGGGCGACAAGCCGGAAAACGGCGTGTTTTGGGAGTCCGCTGGCGAAGGCGAATATACTGTTGCCGATATCACTAAGGCCGATCGCGGAACCGAAATCACGTTGCATCTGCGTGAAGGCGAAGACGACTTCCTCAACGACTGGCGCGTGCGTTCGATCATCAGTAAATATTCTGACCATATCGCGCTGCCGGTTGAGATTGAAAAACGCGAAGAAGTGGACGGCGAAACCGTTATTTCGTGGGAAAAAATCAACAAGGCGCAGGCGCTGTGGACCCGCAGCAAATCTGAAGTCAGCGACGACGAATACAAAGAGTTCTATAAGCATATTGCCCATGATTTCAGCGATCCGCTGACCTGGAGCCACAACCGCGTCGAAGGTAAGCAGGAGTACACCAGCCTACTGTATATTCCGTCGCAGGCGCCGTGGGATATGTGGAACCGCGATCATAAACACGGCCTGAAGCTGTATGTGCAGCGCGTCTTCATCATGGATGACGCCGAGCAGTTTATGCCGAACTACCTGCGTTTCGTGCGCGGCCTGATAGATTCCAACGATCTGCCGCTGAACGTGTCGCGTGAAATCCTGCAGGATAGCAACGTCACCCGTAATCTGCGTACCGCGCTGACCAAACGCGTGCTGCAGATGCTGGAAAAGCTGGCGAAAGACGACGCCGAAAAATATCAGACCTTCTGGAAACAGTTTGGCCTGGTGCTGAAAGAAGGCCCGGCGGAAGATGCCTCCAACCAGCAAGCGATTGCTAAACTGCTGCGCTTCGCCACTACTCATACCGATTCTTCCGCGCAGACCGTGTCGCTGGAAGAGTACGTTTCGCGCATGAAAGAAGGGCAGGAGAAGATCTATTACATCACCGCCGACAGCTATGCGGCGGCGAAGAGCAGCCCGCACCTCGAGCTGCTGCGTAAGAAAGGTATCGAAGTTCTGCTGCTGTCCGATCGCATTGACGAGTGGATGATGAGCTACCTGACCGAGTTCGACGGCAAGGCGTTCCAGTCGGTCGCCAAAGCCGACGAGTCGCTGGAGAAACTGGCGGACGAAGTTGACGAATCCACCAAAGAAGCCGAAAAAGCGCTGGAGCCGTTCGTTGAGCGTGTTAAGGGCCTGCTGGGTGAGCGCGTGAAAGAGGTGCGTCTGACGCATCGTCTGACCGACACTCCGGCGATTGTCACCACCGATGCCGACGAAATGAGCACCCAGATGGCGAAGCTGTTCGCCGCTGCCGGTCAGGCGGCGCCGGAAGTGAAATACATCTTCGAGCTGAACCCGGCGCATCCGCTGGTGAAACGCGCCGCCGATACCCAGGACGACGCGCAGTTTGGCGAGTGGGTCGAACTGCTGCTGGATCAGGCGCTGCTGGCGGAACGCGGTACGCTGGAGGATCCTAACCAGTTCATCCGCCGTATGAATCAGCTGCTGGCATCCTGACGCGAACCTGAATGAGTAGCCCGGCCGAGCGACGCGACGCCGGGAACGGAATAAATGCCCCGTCTGAGTGATTTGCTCAGATGGGGCATTTCACATTAGATTGCATAAAATATCTGACCATTAACCGTTTCAGCCGCACCGCCTTCCTTGAGCCATGGCCGTTCTGGTGGTATGGTTTAGCGTTTTTTGAAAAATTGAAACGACATTTGAGGGGATTTTCGTAATGCGTATTATTCTGCTTGGCGCTCCGGGCGCGGGTAAAGGAACTCAGGCTCAGTTCATCATGGAGAAATACGGTATTCCGCAAATCTCCACCGGCGACATGCTACGCGCCGCGGTAAAATCCGGCTCCGAGCTCGGTAAACAAGCGAAAGACATTATGGACGCCGGCAAACTGGTGACCGATGAGCTGGTCATCGCGTTGGTGAAAGAGCGTATCGCCCAGGAAGATTGCCGTAACGGTTTCCTGCTGGACGGCTTCCCGCGCACTATCCCGCAGGCTGACGCCATGAAAGAAGCCGGCATCGCCGTTGACTACGTGCTGGAGTTCGCGGTACCGGACGAGCTAATCGTCGATCGTATCGTGGGCCGCCGCGTACACGCCGCTTCCGGCCGCGTCTATCACATCAAATTCAATCCGCCGAAGGTGGAAGGTAAAGACGACGTGACCGGCGAAGAGCTGACCACCCGTAAAGACGATCAGGAAGAGACCGTACGCAAGCGTCTGGTGGAATACCATCAGATGACTGCGCCGCTGATCGGCTACTATCAGAAAGAAGCGCAAGCGGGTAACACCCAGTACGCGAAAGTCGACGGCACCAAAGCGGTGGCAGACGTGCGCGCCGATCTGGAAAAAATCCTCGGCTAATTAAGCCCTTTCTCATCCTGCTGCGGCAGGATGAGAACACCTCTCATTTCTACCTTTTGCTATGATTGGTTCCGTTTAACGCCATTTACGCTACAATTGTCAGCGATTCAAATGGTTAAGAGGCGGTAATGCATCAGACGAAAACAGGTATTTTGCTAGCCAATTTAGGCACTCCCGATGCGCCCACGCCCGATGCGGTGAAGCGCTATCTGCGACAATTTCTTAGCGACAAACGGGTAGTGGATACGCCTCGTCTGCTGTGGTGGCCGCTACTGCGCGGCATCATACTGCCGATTCGCGCTCCCCGCGTGGCGAAGCTCTATCAGTCTGTGTGGATGGCGGAAGGCTCGCCGTTGATGGTGTATAGCCGGCAACAGCAACAGGCGCTGGCGGCCAGGCTACCCGATGTTCCAGTAGCGCTGGGGATGAGCTATGGCTCGCCGTCGCTGGCAAGCGCGGTCGATGAGCTATTGGCCCAGGACGTTGACCATATCGTGGTATTGCCGCTGTATCCGCAATATTCGTGTTCTACCGTGGCGGCGGTATGGGATGAACTGGCGCGGATCCTCGCGAAAAAGCGCGCCATTCCGGGCGTTTCGTTTATCCGCGACTATGCCGACGACGCTGATTATATCCACGCGCTGGCGGCCAGCGTACGCGCTTCGTTCGCCGTTCACGGCGAACCGGATGTGCTGCTGCTCTCCTATCACGGTATTCCGCAACGCTACGCCCATGAGGGCGATGATTACCCGCAGCGCTGCCGGGTAACGACTCGCGAGCTGGTTTCAGTGCTCGGGCTGCCGCCGGAGCGGGTGATGATGACCTTCCAGTCGCGCTTTGGTCGCGAACCCTGGTTGACGCCATATACCGACGAAACGCTAAAAATGCTCGGCGAGAAGGGCACACAGCACGTTCAGGTTATCTGTCCGGGCTTCTCCGCCGACTGTCTGGAAACGCTGGAAGAAATCGCGGTGCAGAACCGGGAAATTTTCCTTGAGGCCGGCGGTAAGCAATATGAGTATATTCCGGCGCTTAATGCCGATCCTGCACATATTGAGATGATGGTGAACCTGACCGCGTCGTATCGCTGATCGCGCGCGTGGCGGGGAATATGCTACTATTCCCCGCTTGTTCCCTGTCATTTAATCGCCACTATGAAATTTCCCGGTAAACGCAAATCTAAACACTATTTCCCCGTTAGCGCTCGCGATCCGCTGCTGCAACAAATTCAGCCAGAAAATGAGTCCAACGTCTCCTGGGTGGTTGGCATCGACCAGACGCTGGTGGATATCGAAGCGAAAGTGGATGAGGCGTTTATCGTACGCTACGGCCTGAGCGCCGGTCATTCGCTGGTAATTGAAGATGATGTCGCCGAAGCGCTGTATCAGGAACTGGTACGCGACGGCCTGATCACCCATCAATTTGCCGGCGGCACCATTGGCAATACCATGCACAATTATTCGGTGCTGGCGGACGACCGCTCGGTGCTGCTCGGCGTGATGTGCAGCAACATCGAGATCGGCGGCTACGCTTATCGCTACTTGTGCAATACCTCCAGCCGTACTGACCTGAACTACCTGCAGGGCGTTGATGGCGCCATTGGCCGCTGTTTTACGCTGATTAGCGATAGCGGCGAACGTACCTTTGCCATCAGTCCTGGTCACATGAACAAGCTGCGTCCGGAAAGCATTCCGGAAGAGGTGATTGCCGGCGCTTCCGCGCTGGTGCTGACCTCCTACCTCGTGCGCTGTAAGCCGGGTGAGCCGATGCCGGACGCGACGATGAAAGCCATTGAGTATGCCAAAAAGCATGATGTGCCGGTGGTACTGACGTTGGGAACGAAATACGTGATTGCTGACAACCCGCAATGGTGGCAGCAGTTCCTCAAGGAACACGTTTCGATTCTGGCGATGAATGAAGAAGAAGCGGAAGCGCTGACCGGTATCGCCGATCCTCTCACCGCGGCGGATAAAGCGCTGGACTGGGTCGACCTGGTGCTGTGCACCGCAGGACCGGCGGGTCTCTATATGGCGAGCTTCACCGAAGAGGAAGCGAAGCGTAAAACGCAACATCCGCTCCTGCCGGGGGCGATTGCCGAGTTCAACCAGTATGAATTCAGCCGCGCGATGCGCCATCAGGATTGCGTTAATCCGCTGCGTATCTATTCGCACATCGCGCCTTATATGGGCGGCCCGGAGAAGATCATGAACACCAACGGCGCAGGCGACGGCGCGCTGGCGGCGTTGTTGCATGATATCACCGCCAATAACTACCATCGTAATAACGTGCCGAATTCCAGCAAACATAAATGCAAATGGCTGACCTACTCATCGCTGGCGCAGGTGTGCAAATACGCCAACCGCGTCAGCTATCAGGTGCTGAATCAGCATTCGCCGCGTTTAACCCGCGGCCTGCCGGAGCGGGAAGATAGTCTGGAAGAGGCCTACTGGGACCGTTAATCCCGTGGATAAGAGTACGCCCCGCGAGCGGGGCGTCGGATCAACCGGTAACAATCTCGCCAGCCGGCGGCGTTTCCAGCAGACGTAACATCGCCCGCGCGATTTCGCGTTCCCCCATCACCACCTGATTGGCTCCGCGTTCGGTAATATAATCGACCTCATCGTCGTAATGGGCGCGGGCGATAATCTCAATGTTCGGGCATTTTTCCCGCGCTGAGGCGACAATTTCACCGGCTTCATAGCCGTTAGGGATGGTCAGCAGCAGCCAGCGGGCGCAGTCGAGATGCGCCAGATTCATGATCTCTTCGTTGGCGGCATTGCCCAACACGGCGCTGATGCCGCGCTCACGCAGCTCATCCACGCGGGTGCGGGAGGTTTCAATCACCACCAGCGGGATCCCCTGGGCCATCAGTTTCTCGCCAAGCAGGCTGCCGACGCGGCCAAAGCCGACCAGCAGCGCATGGTTGCAGATATCCACCGGCACTTGTTTTTCGTCTTCCAGCACCTCTTCCAGCGTCTGCTCGTCAAGGGTTTCGGTTTTATCGAGATATTTTTCCAGCAGGGTGAACAGCACCGGGTTAAGCATAATCGAAATTATCGCCCCAGCCAGCACCAGGTTCTGCCCGGCCTGCGGCAGCAGATCCAGCGCCATGCCGAGACCGGCAAGAATAAAAGCGAATTCCCCGATTTGCGCCAGGCTGGCGGCGATGGTCAGGGCGGTACGCGGCGAGTGACCAAACATACGTACCAGGAAGAAAGCGGCGGCGGATTTACCAAAGATGATAATCGCCAGCGTCGCCAGCACCGCCAGCGGCTGTTCGACCAGGATCATCGGGTCAAATAGCATCCCGACGGAGACAAAGAACAGCACCGCGAAGGCGTCGCGCAGCGGCAGCGTATCGTGAGCGGCGCGGTGGCTGAGTTCGGATTCGTTAAGCACCATCCCGGCGAAGAATGCGCCGAGGGCGAAGGAGACGTCGAACAGCTCAACGGCGCCGAAGGCGATACCGAGCGCCAGCGCCAGTACCGACAGGGTAAATAGTTCGCGTGAGCCGGTTGCCGCGCTGCGCGACATGATCCACGGCACCAGACGGCGGCCCACCAGCATCATAATGGCGATAAAGGCGACGACTTTACCGATGGTAATGCCCATGTCGAGCGCCAGCGACGCCAGCCCAACATCGCCTTTTTCGACCATTCCGGCGATAGCGGGCAGCAGCACCAGCGTCAGTACCATCACTAAATCTTCAACGATCAGCCAGCCGATGGCGATTTGCCCACGCTGGCTATCAATAAGCTGCCGTTCCTCCAGCGCGCGCAGCAGCACCACGGTACTGGCGGTGGAAAGACACAGGCCAAAAACGATGCCGGTCATCAGCGACCAGCCGAGCAGGGAAGAGAGCGCCATCCCGAGCAGCGTCGCCACGGCTATCTGGGCGATGGCTCCGGGAATGGCTATCGACTTTACCGCCATGAGATCTTTCAGCGAAAAGTGCAGCCCGACGCCAAACATCAGCAAGATGACGCCAAGTTCGGCCAGTTCAGGCGCAAGCTTGGTATCCGCAACAAAACCAGGAGTAAATGGACCGGCCAGCACGCCCGCTAATAAATATCCTACCAGTGGTGAAATACGTAGCTTATTGGCAATCATGCCGAGGATAAAGGCGAGCACAAGGCCGCCGACAATGGTGGTGATTAGCGGTGTTGCGTGATGCATTCCGTCTCCTTGCGTGTGGTGAGCCGATCCATTTTCGCTACTTAAAGCAAAAAACCGATTAATAGTTTATGACACTTTTGCTCGTTTTGTTTATGAATAATTATTGAAATTTGCGAAAAATTGGAATTACGGCAGCAAAAAGCACAGACAGGAAAATGGCGACAGGTCATGGCGGCGTAATGCTGATGGGATAAGGGGTTGTGGCGGCCAAACTTTCACTTTGGCCGCCAGATACTCAGGCTTTTTGATGGTTATTAGGCAGGAATATCGTCAGAATGCCGAGAAGCGGCAGGAAAGCACAGATTTTATAAACCAGATCGATGCTGGTATGGTCGGCTAACAACCCCAACACCGCGGCGCCAAGGCCGCCCATGCCAAACGCGAAGCCGAAGAACAGGCCGGAAACCATACCGATTCTCCCCGGCAACAGCTCCTGGGCATAGACCAGGATAGCGGAAAAGGCTGATGCGAGGATAAAACCAATTATCACCGTCAGGATCCCGGTCCATTCCAGCGATGCGTACGGTAAAATAAGGGTAAATGGCGCCACGCCGAGGATAGAGCCCCAAATTACATATTTACGACCTATCTTATCGCCAACAGGCCCGCCAATCACCGTTCCTGCAGCCACTGCAAACAGGAAGGCGAACAAGTGAAGTTGGGCGTTTTGCACCGATAATCCGAATTTGTGTATCAGATAAAAGGTGTAATAGCTGCTAATGCTCGCCATGTAGAAGTATTTGGAGAAAATCAGCATTAACAGAATGCTGACGGCCAGGATGACCTTGTTGCGCGGCAGCGGATTAACGATAACCGGCTTCGGTTTGCCTTTATTCATTCTGTGTTGCGCGGCATACCAGCGGCTGATTTGCGACAGCACGACGATCGCCAGCAGCGCGGCCAGCACGAACCAGGCGACGTTGCCTTTGCCGTAGGGGGCGATGATTACCGCCGCCAGCAGCGGCCCCAGCGAGCTGCCGAAGTTGCCGCCAACCTGGAACAGTGATTGCGCCAGGCCGTGACGGCCGCCGGAAGCCATCCGCGCCACGCGTGAGGACTCCGGATGGAAGACCGAAGAGCCAGTACCGACCAGCGCGGCGGCCAGCAGCACCATGCCGAAGCTGCCGGCCAGCGCTAACAGAATTAAGCCGCAGAGGGTGAAACACATCCCCACCGGTAATGACCACGGCATCGAGCGTTTATCGGTGATGTAACCAATCACCGGCTGGAATAGCGATGACGTCAGTTGGAAGGTGAGGGTGATCATACCGATCTGCACGAAAGTTAACGAGAATTCCGCCTGCAGCAGCGGATAAATCGCCAGGATGAGCGACTGGATCATGTCGTTTAGCAGATGGGAAAGGCTGATTGCCCCCAGGATGCCAAATGAGGTGCGCGCTTTTTGCGGCGGCGCGCCGGTACCGGGTAAGGACTGAGCGGATTGGTTGGTTGTCATAGGTTCACTTCAGCGAGTTCTATTTGTTGTAGAGAATGCAGGTTGAATTATTATCCGACTAACATACCTGTCCCTAAGGTTTGAAGGAAGTCGCAATTCTGAAAACATATTTGTCAAAGCGGCTGACTCGCTATACTTTCGGCACTTGTTATTAAGTCAGGGAGTGAAACATGCATTATTTAAAACGCGGCGTAGCGCTGGCGTTATTCGCCGCCTTATCGCTGGGCAGCCTGTCAGCGCAGGCCTATGAGCAGGACAAAACCTATAAAATCACCATCCTGCACACTAACGACCACCACGGTCATTTCTGGCGCAACGACTATGGCGAATATGGCCTTGCGGCACAGAAGACGCTGGTGGATGGTATCCGCAAAGAGGTGGCGGCCGAAGGCGGTAGCGTCCTGCTGCTGTCCGGCGGCGATATCAATACCGGGGTGCCGGAATCTGATTTACAGGATGCAGAACCTGATTTTCGCGGCATGAACCTGATTGGCTACGATGCCATGGCGGTTGGCAACCATGAGTTTGATAACCCGCTCAGCGTGCTGCGCCAGCAGGAGAAGTGGTCGAAGTTCCCTTTCCTGTCGGCCAATATCTATCAGAAAAGCACCGGCGAACGCCTGTTTAAACCCTGGGCGCTGTTTAAGCGCGGCGGGCTTAAAATTGCGGTGATTGGCTTAACGACCGACGATACGGCGAAAATCGGCAACCCGGAATATTTCACCGATATCGAATTCCGTAATCCGGCGGCAGAAGCCAAGCTGGTGATTCAGGAACTGCAGCAAAATGAAAAGCCGGACGTGATTCTGGCGACCACCCATATGGGCCACTATGACAACGGTAATCACGGCTCTAACGCGCCTGGCGACGTTGAAATGGCGCGGAGTTTACCTGCGGGATCGCTGGCGATGATCGTCGGCGGCCATTCGCAGGATCCGGTCTGCATGGCCTCGGAAAATAAAAAGCAGGTCGATTATATCCCCGGCACCCCGTGCGCGCCGGATCGCCAGAATGGCATCTGGATCGTGCAGGCTCACGAGTGGGGTAAATATGTCGGACGCGCCGATTTTGAATTCCGCAACGGGGAGATGAAGCTGGTGCACTATCAGCTGATCCCGGTCAACCTGAAGAAGAAAGTCACCTGGGATAACGGTCAGAGCGAGCGCGTATTGTATACGCCGCAAATTGCTGAAAACCCGCAGATGCTCTCGCTGTTAACGCCGTTCCAGAATAAAGGCAAGGCGCAGTTACAGGTGAAAATAGGCAGCGTCAACGGCCATCTTGAAGGCGATCGCAGCAAAGTTCGCTTCGTACAAACCAATATGGGGCGTCTGCTGCTGGCGGCGCAGATGGCGCGCAGCAATGCTGATTTCGCGGTGATGAGCGGCGGCGGTATTCGCGACTCTATCGAAGCGGGTGATATTACCTATAAAGACGTGATGAAAGTGCAGCCGTTCGGCAACGTGCTGACTTACGTCGATATGAGCGGTAAAGAGGTGACTGAGTACCTGACCGCCGTCGCGCAGATGAAGCCGGATTCCGGCGCTTATCCGCAGTTCGCCAACGTCAGTTTCGTTGCCAAAGATGGCAAGCTTAACGATCTGAAAATCAAAGGCGAACCGGTGGATCCGGCGAAAACTTACCGTATGGCGACGCTGAGCTTTAACGCCACCGGCGGTGACGGCTACCCGCACATCGATAATAAACCGGGATACGTCAATACCGGCTTTATCGATGCCGAGGTGCTGAAAGAGTACATCGAGAAGAACTCGCCGCTGGATGCGGCGGCTTACGAGCCGAAGGGCGAAGTCAGCTGGCAGTAAGCTATCGCTTAACGGATCCCGGATAAGGCGCGTGTGCCGCTATCCGGGATGGTGTGCTCAATCGCGGCGGGCGATATCGGCGAACTTCGCGTCCAGAAGCTTCGCCAGATCGCTTGCCGCCAGTTCGATGTCGAGCCCGCGTTTGCCGCCGGAAATATAGATGGTGGCAAACTCCTGCGCCGGAGCATCAATCACCGTCGGCAGGCGCTTTTTCTGCCCCAGCGGGCTGATGCCGCCGACCAGGTATCCGGTGATCCGCTGTGCGACCATTGGGTCGGCTATATCTACCTTCTTGGCGCCCAGCGCTTTGGCCACTTTCTTCAAATCCAACTGTCCGGCAACCGGGGTGACGGCGACCGCCAGATGTTTCATATCGCCGTTAACGGCCACTAATAGCGTCTTGTAAACCTGATCCGCATTGAGCCCCAGCTTGCGAACCACTTCATCGCCAAAATTGGTCTCTTGAGGATCGTGTTCGTAGCTGTGGATCTGAAAGGTAATTTTGTTTTTTTCGAGTAATTTAACGGCGGGAGTCATAGTAATCCTTCTTACCAACCGACCTAACGTATGACCAGCATACGCGTGAGGGTTGTATAAAAAATAGTACCATCTTGCGCAATAGTATTGGCAGTGATGGTCACTTTGAGCGACAATCAGACGATCCGGGATGTATATCCCGGGATAATAATAATGATGAAATTCCTCTTTGACGGGCCAATAGCAATATTGGCCATTTTTTTACGTCAACATATCCGGCAGGTTCCCTTCGCCATACAGATGCAGCGCGCCGACGGCGACCACATAGCGCCCCGGCGGCAGAGCAAGCAGCGTGTCGCGCCAGGCTATGTTGCGCTGATGCATCAGTACATCATATAAAGACTGGCTGAAGGTCGTCGGCAGTGTTTCCGCGCCGCGCGACGGCGGTTGCTCCAGCCACCAGCCGATCATCACCTGCAGTAAACGGGCGTTGGTGCGCCAGTGGGTCAACGTATCTTCCAGCAGAGCCTTACCAGCGTCTGGTAGATTGCGCAGGAGCGCGATTTGGCTATCGGCGCCTTCCAGCTCCATCACCCTTATGTTGCTCTCGCGGGCAGCCATCAGCAACTGATAATCAATGCCGTAATCGGGCCGTAATCCCAGTTTTTGCGCCTGAGTGGCTTGTAGCACCATCGCCACCTGCCACAGCGGCTGGCTATCGAAAAGATCGACCGACAAACCCAGCTCGCCGGCGCGTGAGCGTAATTCTGCTAATTGCGTTTCGCTCAGACGTTCAGCCAGCGGGGGATAAGAGGGGAGATTACTGAAAGGCGTTTCATTACCGGTGATGTCCGCTTCGACGATTAAGGCGTCTGCCTGACGTATTTTTTTCAGTAGCTTAGCCGGCGGCGGCGCCATGTCGCGGGTGCCCATATGGATGCTGCCGACGAGGTGTAAATAACGTTCGCCGGGCAGGACGATATCCATTGCAGGCCAGGAATAAGACGAGCCGACGGCGGCTCGCCACAGCATTTTTATTCGGTTTAACAGGCCCATACGCGCTCCGAAGTGTGAGGCATTCATGCTAGCGCATCTGGTGGTGGCCGTCATCTTTCCCGCGGGTTTTTATTGTCGCCAGGAAAACGGGCGCTGAGTAACCTCAGCGCCCGTTTTCCTGTGATTACGCTAATCTTTCGGTTTAAAGCGCAGCAGGCGGTTAGCGTTACTCACCACGGTGATTGACGACAGCGCCATTGCCGCGCCGGCGACCACCGGGTTCAGCAGGGTACCGGTCAGCGGCCAGAGGATCCCGGCGGCAATCGGGATACCCAGCGAGTTATAAACAAACGCGCCCAGCAGGTTCTGTTTCATGTTGCGTAACGTCGCTTTCGAAATCGCTAAAGCATCGGCCACGCCGTTAAGGCTATGGCGCATCAGGGTGATCGCCGCAGTTTCAATAGCGACATCACTGCCACCGCCCATGGCGATACCGACATCCGCCTGCGCCAGCGCCGGGGCGTCGTTAATACCGTCGCCGACCATCGCCACTTTGTGCCCCTGGCTCTGCAGACGTTTAATCGCGTCAGCTTTGCCGTCCGGCAGCACGCCGGCGATCACTTCATCAATGCCCGCTTCTTTGGCGATGGCATTGGCGGTGGTCGGGTTATCCCCGGTCAGCATCACCAGCCGGTAGCCCTGACGATGCAGGCGCGCCAGCGCGTCGATGCTGTCTTCCCGTAACGGGTCGCGGATGGCGAACAGCGCGGCGGCCTGACCATCGATCGCCAGCAGCACCGGCGTGGCGCCGCGCGAGGCCTGTGCCGTCATCTCGCTTTCCAGTTCAGCGGTAGCGATATGCTGCTCGTTGAGCAGCGCCTGGTTGCCGAGCAGCAGTTGATGGCCTTCCGCTTCACCGCTGACGCCGAGCCCGCGCAGGGTACGGAAGCCGCTTACCTCCGGTAAAGTTCTGTCGGCGGCTTTATCGAGGATCGCCCGCGCCAGCGGATGGCTTGAGCCTTGCTCGAGCGCGGCGGCAAGACGCACCGCGGTTGTTTCATCAAACCCTGCGAAGGTTTTCACGGCCACCACCTGCGGCTTGCCTTCGGTCAGGGTACCGGTTTTATCAAACACCAGCGTATCGAGCTCGCTGGCGCGCTGCAGAGCATCGGCGTCACGCACCAGAACGCCATATTCTGCCGCCCGGCCGACGCCGGAGATGATCGACATCGGCGTCGCCAGGCCTAACGCGCATGGACAGGCGATAATCAGTACCGTGGTGGCAATGACGAGGGTATAGACGATTTGCGGCGCCGGGCCGAAGAAGTACCAGATAGCGGCGCTAATCAGTGCAATGGCTACCACTGCCGGAACAAATACCGCCGAGATTTTATCTGCCAGTTGGCCAATTTCCGGTTTGCTACTTTGCGCCTGACGTACCATACGAATAATCCGCGCCAGCGTGGTCTGGCTGCCGACGGCGCTGGCGGTAAACAGCACGCTGCCGTCCTGCACCACGGTACCGGCATGAATGGCGTCGCCATCGCCTTTTTGCTGCGGTACCGGTTCGCCGGTGAGCATGGCTTCATCAAACCAGGCTTCGCCCTGGCTTATCACGCCGTCAACCGGAACGCGATCGCCAGTGGTCAGGCGCAGGGTCATGCCGGCCTGGACTTCGACGAGCGGCAGATCTTCTTCCCCTTCAGGCGTCACAACGCGTGCCGAAGGCGGCGTCAGGTCGAGCAGTTTTTCCAGCGCTTTCGAGGAACGCTGGCGCGCGCGGGCCTCCAGCATATGGCCGAGGTTAATCAGACCGATAATCATCGCGCTGGCTTCGTAATACAGGTGGCGCGCTTCCATCGGAAACCACTGCGGCCACAGGTTGACGCTCATTGAATATAGCCAGGCGACGCCCGTTCCCAGGGCGACCAGCGTATCCATGGTGGCGGTACCGTTTTTCAGGCTTTTCCAGGCGCTGCGGTAGAAATGACCGCCGGCGAAGACCATCACCGCGAGGGTGACAAGGCCGATGACCAGCCACAGCGATCGATTGTCGTCGCTGACCATCATGTTATCGCCGATCATGCCCCAGACCATAACCGGTACGCCGACCAGCAGGGCGACAATCGCCTGCCAGCGAAAACGTTTCATGGTGGCGATGGCGGTTTCCTGCTGCCGTTCGCGGCGTTCCAGATCGTCTTCGATCGCCTCCGCGCCGTAGCCGGCTTTTTCCACCGCCTGCACTAATTCTGCGGCGGACGCACTGCCCATCACCAGCGCCGTGCGTTCCGCCAGGTTTACCCGCGCCTGTGAGACTCCCGGCACCGCGGCAAGCGCGTTTTGTACCCGGGAAACGCAGCTGGCGCAGCTCATGCCGTTGATCAGCAGCTGTTGACTGTCATCCTCGTCATGGGCTGCCGGAAGCTCAGGAGTGGCCGCTGTCAGTGCTTCCGACGGGATTGATGATTCTGCCAGCGGTTTAGCCTTTGGGTGGCTGAGCTCCGCGCCGTATCCGGCTTGTTTTATGGTCTCAATCAGGGCTTCAGCGCTGGCGCTACCCGTGACGTGGGCTTCGGTAACGGTTACATCAGCCTGTTCAACGTCGGGACGTTGTTCGAGGCTCTCTTTCACGCGTTTAACGCAGTGGCCGCAGGAGAGGCCGTCAAGCGTCAGGTCGATAGTGTTAGACATAAAAAACTCCTGAATAATTTCCGGTTAATGATTGACCGAACACACTCTTTCATCGAGTATTAAGAAGGTTAAACCTTCCAGCAAGGGGAAGGTCAAGGGGGAAAAATGAATATTAGCGATGTGGCGAAAAAAACCGGCTTAACCAGCAAAGCGATTCGTTTTTACGAAGAGAAAGGGCTGGTGACGGCGCCGCTGCGCAGCGATAACGGCTACCGTACCTACACTCAGAAGCACCTTGATGAACTGACGCTGCTGCGTCAGGCGCGGCAGGTGGGATTTAACCTGGAAGAGTGCCGCGAGCTGGTGACGTTATTCAACGATCCGTCGCGGCACAGCGCCGATGTGAAAAAACGAACGCTGGAGAAAGTCGCGGATATTGAGAATCATATCCGCGAGCTGCAAAACATGCGTGCGCATCTGCTGGCGCTGGCGGACGCCTGCCCCGGCGATGAGAGCGCGGATTGCCCAATAATTGATAACCTCTCCGGCTGCTGTCACCGCAAAGCGCAGGCTTAGCGGACGGCGGCTCTTACCCGCAAGGTAATCCCTTCTACGGCGACCACCTCCACCTTGCTGCCCGCCGCGAGGTCTTCATCGGCAAGCACCGGCCAGGAGCTATCGCCGACGCGGACGTGGCCGCGGCCGTTTTCCAGCGCGCTGTCGAGAGTAAAACGGCGGCCAACCAGCTGCTGGCCGCGCTGGTTAAGCTGTGCGTCGGCGGGGCGCTGCTGCCTCATGCGTTTACGCAGCCATTTTGACCACAGCCACGCCGCCAGCAGGGTAAGGACGGCAAACAGCGTCCCTTGCCATTCCCAACTGAGTGGAATAGCCCATATTAGCAGGCCGGTGACGACGCCAGCTACGCCGCTCCACAGCAGGTAGCCGTTGCTGCCGAGCATCTCCGCCGCCAGCAACAGCCCTCCGAGAGTCAGCCAGAAAATATGCGGATGGGCGAGGATCAGGGCGATCATGATTTTTTCCGCTCGGCGCTACTCTCTTTCAGCAGTTCGCCAATCCCGGCTATCGAGCCCATCAGACTGCTGGCATCCAGCGGCATCAACACCACTTTGCTGTTGTTGGCGGCGCCAATCTGCTGCAGCGCGTCGGTATATTTCTGCGCCACGAAGTAGTTAATCGCCTGAATATCGCCTGAAGCGATTGCCGATGAGACCATCTGGGTGGCGCGGGCTTCCGCTTCGGCGGAACGTTCGCGGGCTTCCGCTTGCAGGAAGGCAGACTGACGTTCGCCTTCGGCTTTGAGGATCTGCGACTGCTTTTCGCCTTCGGCTTTGAGAATTTCCGCCTGGCGCACCCCTTCAGCCTCAAGGATATAGGCGCGTTTGGTTCGCTCGGCTTTCATCTGGGCGTTCATTGAGGAGATAAGCTCCGCTGGCGGGCGAACGTCGCGGATTTCGACGCGGGTGATTTTCACCCCCCACGGATTGGTGGCGTCGTCGACGATATGCAGCAGGCGGGTGTTAATGCTATCGCGCTGGGAGAGCATTTCATCCAGCTCCATCGAGCCGAGTACGGTACGAATATTGGTCATCGTCAGATTGACGATCGCCAGCTCAAGATTGCTGACTTCATAGGCGGCTTTTGGCGCATCGATCACCTGAATGAAGCAGACGGCGTCAATAGTGACGTTGGCGTTATCGCGAGAGATGACTTCCTGCGAAGGGATATCCAGCACCTGCTCCATCATGTTCACTTTACGGCCGATGCGGTCCATAAACGGCACCACTAAACTTAAACCCGGCTGCAGCGTCTGCGTGTAGCGGCCAAAGCGTTCGACGGTCCATTGATATCCCTGCGGCACGATTTTTACTGCCGCCCCCACAATGACCAGTGCGACAAAAATAAGAACGGGGATAAAAATCAGCATCAAAAACCTCCTGTCTTGTTGCCTGATGGGCGCCGCAGCGAAATGGCGCATGTTTAAACAGAGTATAACTTTCTCCTTGTTCCGGTGAAAGAAAACTGGAGTAAACTGTCTGGGTTTTAGGAAATAAACTGGACATATAATGAAGGAAAATAACGCGATTTTGCGCCTCGAGGGCGTCGGTTTTAAAACCGACGACGCGGTCATCCTGAATAATATCGATCTCCGGATTGCGGCCGGGGAATTTAAGTTGATTACCGGGCCATCCGGATGCGGCAAAAGTACGCTGCTGAAAATTATCGCCTCGCTGCTGAGCCCGACCAGCGGAGAGATTTTTTTCAACGATAAAGATATCGCCACGCTGTCGCCGGAAAACTATCGCCAGCAGGTTTCTTATTGCGCGCAAACCCCGGCGCTATTTGGCGATTCGGTCTATGACAACCTGGTCTTCCCATGGCAGATCCGCAACAAACAGCCGGATCCTAAAGCGCTGGTTGCCGATCTCGAACGCTTCGGGCTGGCGGATAATACGCTGGAGAAATCCATTAATGAGCTTTCCGGCGGTGAAAAACAGCGGGTCTCGCTCATTCGTAATTTGCAGTTTCTACCGCAGGTTCTGCTGCTTGATGAAATTACCAGCGCGCTGGATGAAAGTAATAAGCGCAACGTTAACGAGATTATTCATCGCTACGCGACGGAAAAAGGGGTGGCCATTCTGTGGGTCACTCACGACCAGAACGAAATTGCCCACGCTGATGAAGTGATCACGCTACAGCCTGCCGGCGGGAAAATGCAGGAGGTAAAAAATGAACGGGCATAATATTACTAACGAGTCGCTGGCGCTCTCGATGGTGCTGGTGCTGGTGGCAATCGTCGTCAGCTATCGGGAAAAATTGGCGCTGGAAAAAGATATCATCTGGAGTATTTGCCGGGCGATAGTGCAATTGATTATCGTCGGCTACGTGCTGAAATATATTTTTAACGTCAATCATGCGGTGTTGACGCTATTGATGGTGCTGTTTATCTGCTTTAACGCGGCGTGGAATGCGAAGAAGCGCAGTAAATATATCGATAAAGCTTTTGTTTCATCGTTTATCGCTATTACCACCGGCGCCGGACTAACCCTGGCGGTGCTGGTCTTCTCGGGGTCGATCGCCTTTGTGCCGATGCAGGTTATTCCGATTGCCGGCATGGTGGCCGGTAACGCCATGGTGGCGGTAGGGCTGTGCTACAACAATATGGGCCAGCGTTTTAACAGCGAGCAGCAGCAGATTCAGGAGAAGCTAAGTCTTGGCGCGACGCCGAAGATGGCCTCCGCGCGGCTGATCCGCGATAGCATACGCGCATCGTTGATTCCCACGGTAGATTCGGCGAAAACGGTCGGGCTGGTGAGTTTACCGGGCATGATGTCGGGGTTGATTTTCGCCGGGATAGATCCGGTGAAGGCGATTAAGTATCAGATTATGGTCACGTTTATGTTGCTATCGACCGCCAGTCTGTCGACGATTATCGCCGGTTATCTGACCTACCGGAAGTTCTTCAATGCCCGCCATCAATTGGTTGTGACGCAGTTGAAAAAGGGCCCGTAAGTATTCCCGGAGGCGGCGCGTTGCGCCTTCTCCGGGCTACCACGGCGTAATCTGTAGCCCGGATAAGCGTAGCGCTATCCGGGTCAGCGCCTCTGATTAATACAGCAATGAATACAGCTGGCGGCGGTATTTCGCCGCCAGGGCGTCGCCGGTGCCGAGCGCCGCGAGGATCTCCTGCAGCATTTTGCGCACCTGGCCATCGCCGGCGCCTAAATCTTTTTGCAGATGCGTGAACAACAGCGCCAGCGCTTCTTCGTTGCGCCCGACCTGGTGCAGCTGCAACGCCAACTGAGACGCCAGCGCCGCGTCGTCCGGGTTCTGCTCGACCTGCTGCTGCAGTTGCTGGATTTCCGGGGTATCAGCCGCTTGTTTAAGCAGTTCAATCTGCGCCACCAGCCCCTGATAACGGGTGTCCTGATCCTGCAGCGGCACAGTTTTCAGCACGCTTTCAGCTTCATCGGAACGCTGCAGGGCAATTAGCGTTTCCGCCAGCAGCAGGCCAATCTGGCTATCCTGGTTAGACAACTGCCAGGCGTCTTTCAGCAGCGGCAGCGCGTCGGCGTATTTTTCTTCCTGCATCAGCGCCAGCGCTTCCTGCGCTTTCAATTCTTCTTCGCGCGGCAGCACTTTATCCAGCAGGGCGCGGATGGCCTCTTCCGGCTGCGGGCCTTCAAAACCATCTACCGGCTGGCCGTTCTGGAACAGATACACCGTTGGGATCGCGCGCAGACCAAACTGCGAGGCCAGCATTTGCTCCGCGTCGCAATCTACTTTCGCCAGCGTAAACTGACCGTGGTATTGGGCGGCCAGGCGCTCAAGCACCGGCGTCAGTTGTTCGCAGTGCTGGCTGCGGGCGGACCAGAAATAAAACAGCACCGGCGCGTTCATGGATTGCTGCAGCGTCTGCTGCAGATTAGCTTCGGTAATATTGACAATATTCTGTTCGGACATGAGCGTATCTCGTTGGTCGATTTCTGTTTTAGATGGGGGCGACATTCAGCGCTTCAACTCAGCCCTGGATAATTTTGTCCATCGCACGGGCCGGCAGCAGGCGTTTTAACCAGCCTACCGCGTGGGTGACCAGCGTCACCGGATAGCGCAGTTTCGGCTTATCGCTGACGAAGGCGTGACGCACTTTTTCCACCACTGCCTCCGGGCCGAGCGTAAAGCGCGCGGCAATACCGGGGTTTTCTACCGTCTTGTCGCCGGTCTGGTTAACATTGTTGGTAAAGCGGGTGCGGATTGGTCCAGGCTCAATCAGGCTGACTTTTATGCCACTGTGGCGGAGTTCCATGCGCAGCGCATCGGACCACGCCTCCAGCGCGTATTTACTGGCGGCATAGGCGCCGCGGCCGGGGCTGGAAATCAGCCCCATCACCGAAGAGGTCATCACGATGCGGCCCTCGCCGTGCGGCTGCATAGCGGGCAGCAGCAGCATGGTGAGCTGGTGGGCGCCGAAAAAGTTGGCGGAAAACTGCTGTTCCATTTGCTGACGGCTGATGGTGGTGAGCGGGCCGTAGACGCCGTAGCCAGCATTATTGAACAGGCCATACAGGCGGTTCTCGGTCAGCGCGATGACCTCGGCGGCGGCATTTTCGACGCTTTGCGGATCATCGAGATCCAGCAAAATACCGGTCAGACCCAGTTCCTGCATACGAGCGACATCATCCCCCTTACGGCAGGCTGCCAGTACCCGGAAGCCCTGACGCTTTAAATCGAGCGCGCTTTCGAGGCCAATTCCGCTGGAACATCCTGTAACTAAAACCGATTTTTGCATAACTTTACCTGTGAATGACTCCCGGCGTTCAGGAGTCATGATTAACTAAGGGAGCCAACCGGGTTGCCATCCAGTCGGCAATAAACGGTTGCGCATCGCGATTAGGATGAATGCCGTCGTCCTGCATCCATTGTGGCTTGAGATAAACCTCCTCCATAAAAAAGGGCAGCAGAGGAATATCGAATTCTTTGGCCAGCTGCGGATAAATCGCGCTAAAGGCTTCATTATAACGGCGCCCATAGTTGGCAGGCAGGCGTATTTGCATCAGCAGCGGTTGGGCCTTCGCCGCTTTGATATCCTGAATAACGGTGCGTAGCGTCTGCTCCGTTTGTTGCGGCGGGAAACCGCGCAGCCCGTCGTTGCCGCCCAGTTCCACCAGCACCCAGCGCGGTTGGTGCTGCTTCAGTAGCGCCGGCAGGCGCGCCAGGCCCTGCTGCGAGGTGTCGCCGCTGATACTGGCGTTGACCACCGTCGTTTTGGCCTGCCACTTGTCGTTGAGCAGAGCAGGCCAGGCCGTATTGGCCGCCATTCGATAGCCGGCGCTCAGGCTATCGCCAAGCACTAACAGCGTATCCGCCGCCATCGCGCGGCAGGTAAACAGAACCATAAACAGGAAAGGCAAATGCCAGCGGAAAACATACTTGAAGTTCATCATCTTAAGAAATCCGTCGGTCAGGGAGAGCATCAGCTGTCCATCCTTACCGGAGTTGAGCTGGTTGTCAAACCGGCGCAAACCATCGCCCTGATTGGCGAGTCCGGTTCCGGGAAATCCACGCTGCTGGCGATTCTCGCCGGGCTCGACGATGGCAGCAGCGGCGAAGTGTCTCTTCTGGGGCAGCCGCTGCATCAAATGGATGAAGAGGCGCGCGCGAGGCTACGCGCAAAGCACGTAGGCTTTGTCTTTCAATCGTTTATGTTGATTCCGACGCTAAACGCCCTTGAGAATGTCGAGCTGCCGGCATTGCTGCGCGGCGCCAGCGATAGCCAGAGTCGTGGCGATGCGCGCGCGCTGCTTGAACAGCTGGGGCTTGGCAAACGGCTGCACCATTTGCCGGCACAGCTTTCCGGCGGCGAGCAGCAGCGAGTGGCGCTGGCCCGCGCCTTTAACGGCCGTCCGGCGCTGCTGTTTGCCGATGAGCCGACCGGCAATCTCGACCGTCACACCGGCGATAAAATCGCCGATCTGCTGTTCTCGCTCAACCGCGAACACGGCACCACGCTGATTCTGGTGACCCACGATCCGCTACTGGCGGCGCGCTGCGATCGTCGCTTACGCCTGGTGGATGGCAAGCTGCAGGAGGAAGCATGATAGCCCGCTGGTTCTGGCGCGAATGGCGCTCGCCTTCGCTGCTCATCGTCTGGTTGGCATTAAGCATGGCGGTGGCCTGCGTGCTGGCGCTGGGCTCAATCAGCGACCGTATGGAAAAAGGGTTGAGCCAGCAAAGCCGCGAATTCATGGCCGGGGATCGCACCCTGCGCAGTTCACGCGAAGTGCCTGCCGAGTGGCTCGCCCAGGCGCGTACGCTAGGGTTAACCGTCGGCGAACAGCTGAACTTCGCCACCATGACTTTCGCTGGCGATACCCCGCAGCTGGCGGATGTGAAGGCGGTTGATGATACTTATCCGCTGTACGGCACGCTGGAGACCGCACCGGCGGGATTAAAACCACAGCGCGGCAGCGTCCTGCTGGCGCCAAGGCTGATGGCATTACTGAACCTGAAAACCGGCGATAACATTGACGTTGGCGACGCCACCTTGCGCATCGCTGGCGAGGTCATTCAAGAGCCGGACGCCGGATTCAACCCCTTCCAGATGGCGCCGCGGCTAATGATGAATATCGCCGACGTGGCGAAAACCGGCGCGGTACAGCCCGGCAGCCGCGTCTCCTGGCGCTATAAATTCGCCGGTAGCGCACAGCAGCTGGCGGCTTACGAGCGGTGGCTGCTGCCGAAGCTTGGCGCGGAACATCGCTGGATTGGCCTGGAGCAGGATGATAGCGCGTTGGGTAAATCGCTGGAGCGCTCGCAGCAATTTTTACTGCTGTCCGCGTTACTAACGTTGCTGCTGGCGGTCGCCGCGGTAGCGGTAGCGATGGGCCATTACTGCCGCAGCCGCTACGATCTGGTCGCCATCCTTAAGACGCTGGGCGCCGGGCGGGCGCAGCTGCGTAAACTTATCGTCGGTCAGTGGCTAATGTTGCTGGTGCTGGCCGTGGTGGCGGGGGGCGCGATGGGGCTGCTGCTGGAAAAAGCCCTGCTGCTGATGCTTAAACCGGTGCTGCCCGCCGCGCTGCCGCCCGCCAGCGGCTGGCCGTGGTTGTGGGCTATCGGCGCGATGGTGGTGATTTCGCTGCTGGTCGGCTGGCGGCCGTACCGGCTGCTGCTGGCGACTCTGCCGCTGCGGGTATTGCGGCAAGATGTGGTGGCTAACGTCTGGCCGCTAAAACACTATATTCCGGTGGTTTGCGCGGTGGTTGTCGGCGGACTGGCATGGCTGATGGGCGGTAGCCCGCTGCTGTGGTCGGTGTTGGTCGGGGCGCTGGTACTGGCGCTGTTGTGCGGGCTGGTAGGCTGGGCCTTGCTGTGGTTGCTCAAGCGCTTAACGCTGAAAGCGTTACCGTTGCGCCTGGCGGTGAATCGCCTGTTGCGTCAACCGTGGTCTACGCTGAGCCAACTGGCGGCGTTTTCGCTGTCGTTTATGCTGCTGGCGCTTCTGCTGGTGCTGCGCGGCGATCTGCTCGAGCGTTGGCAACAGCAACTCCCCCCGGAAAGCCCGAACTACTTCCTGATTAATATCGCTCCCGAACAGGTGGTGCCGGTGAAGACATTCCTTGCCGAACACCAGACCCGGGCGGCGGAGTTTTACCCCATCGTGCGCGCGCGGCTGACGCAGATTAACGGTCAAACCACCGAGGGCAATAAAGACGAAGCGCTAAACCGCGAGCTTAATCTCACCTGGAGCGAGCAGCGCCCGGATCATAATCCGCTGGTGGCCGGCAGTTGGCCGCCGAAGGCGGGCGAGGTGTCGATTGAAGAGGGGCTGGCGCAGCGGTTGGGCGTCAGGATCGGTGATAGCGTCACCTTTACCGGCGACACTCAGCAATTTAACGCTAAGGTGACCAGCGTGCGCAAAGTTGACTGGGAGAGCTTGCGGCCAAACTTCTTCTTTATTTTCCCGCCAGGGGCGCTGGATGGGCAGCCGCAAAGCTGGCTCACCAGCTTCCGCTGGGATAATGGCAACGCGATGCTGACCCTGCTTAATCGCGAGTTCCCCACCGTTAGCCTGCTGGATATCGGCGCCATCCTGCGCCAGGTAGGCCAGGTGTTGACGCAGGTAAGTCGCGCGCTGGAGGTCATGGTGGTGCTGGTCACCGCCTGCGGCGTGCTATTGCTGCTGGCTCAGGTACAGGTCGGGATGCGTCAGCGGCATCAGGAGCTGGTCGTCTGGCGGACGCTGGGGGCCGGTAAAACCTTGCTACGTACCACGCTGTGGGCGGAGTTCGCCCTGCTTGGCGTGGTGTCGGGGCTGGTGGCGGCCATTGGCGCCGAGGTGGCGCTGGCGATGCTGCAAACCAAGGTGTTTGATTTCCCATGGGCGCCGGACTGGCGGCTGTGGGTTATGCTGCCATTATCCGGCGCTATATTATTATCGTTGTGCGGCGGATGGTTGGGATTACGCTTATTAAAAGGAAAAGCGTTATTCCGACAATTTAACCAGTAAATAGATTTCATTTTTATGAAGCGCCGCGCAATTTCGCGGCGCTTTTATTTTAACGGCACAAAATGATAATTCCTTGATTTTTAAGCGCACAAAACATTAAAAACCCAACAACACGTCGTGCTAATTCGCAGTTAATATTCAACTGGCAAATATAAGGTTGCTTATTACTCAAGGAAAAAGCATGGCACATAAAATAAAAGCGCTGGCGATCTCGATCGGCGCAGCATTAGCGTTAACCTCTTTTGCATCCCAGGCTGAGATTACGCTGCTGAAACAAGATCCGCAGGCGGGCGATCCGTTAAGTCGCCTTAACTTTACCGTTGGCGGTAGTATTCGTCCGCAGTTCAACATGATGACCGGCGATGGCGATAAAGGTTCCTACAAGCGTAACGGTTTCGACGGCGGCACCCGTTTCCGCTTTGCGGCTGATTACTATCTGTTTGATGATATTAGCTGGATCAGCTACTACGAATTGGGCGTGAATATTCCGGCGCTGTTCGATTGGGACAATCACTACGCGGAAGGGGCGAACAATACCACCCGCCGTATGCTTTATACCGGTCTGAAGAGCGATACCTGGGGGACATTAACCTACGGTCAGCAGAACAGTATTTACTATGATGTCGTCGGCGTGAAAACCGATATCTGGGACTACGATATGATCGGTCAGGCTCCGGGTAACGGTATTAACGGCGACTACGATGGTTCTTATCGTTCACGCAATATGTTGAAATATAAGAAAACCGTCGGTGATGTCGATCTGTACGGATCCTATCTGTTTGAAGATAGCGAGTATCTGCCGGGCGATGGTCTGCGCTACAAACGTAAAGGCGGCGGGTCTATCGGCGTGGATTACCACATCATGAAGGACCTGACCTGGGGTACCGCGTGGAACTACACCCGCGCCGAGATGCGCGACCCGTCAAGCTCCGATAGCAAAACCTACGACCAGAATATTGTCGGTACCGCGCTGAGCTGGACTCCGGATAACTGGACCTTCTCCTTCGGCGGCGGCTGGTATCAGAACTTCCTGACTACCAAGAAAACCAATGTGCATGATTACTTCGCCGGCGATGCCTGGGGTATTGAATACTTTGCCGGCTATAAATTCCCGATCAATCAATACGCTGTTAAATCTATTCAGCCGTACTTTATGGGCGACCGTCTGGAGTACGTGAATGGCCGCAACTACCAGCGTATTGATAACGGTTTGGGTGTTAGCTTCCAGCTGGATTACGGTTTCCGTGTTGATTACGAGCACGTGTTTACCTCCAGCACCGATGATCTGGGCGATATGAACCTGGTGCGTCTGCGCTACGACTTCTGACGATGAGTCGCCGCAAGCCGGGAATTTCCCCGGCTTGCGCTGCGCTAAGCGGGAGTAGATACTGTTAACGGTTTGCAACCTTTTAGCTTGAGAAAAGCGTTTATCTCGTTTCGCTCCAGAGTATCTTGCGCTCCCGGTTAATTTTTCTGCAATATGTTTTCCGTGGCGCAGGGAGCGCACAAAGGGCGGCCAGTCGCCGCCGCCCTCTGTACTCCCGGGCTCTGGCCGCCAAAATCGCCACTTCGTGGTACCTTCGACTTATCCCTGCAGGCTTCGGGTCGGGCCGAGGCAGCGTCCTTGCAAATCACGGCCCTCAGCCCGCATCCATGCGGGCTGCCCCGGCCTTCCGGTAACGTCTCAGCGATTTTGAGGCCACCAACACCGGCAGTTTCAGTCAGCGTGGTGAATAAATTAAAGGCAGGCCGCACGGACCGTAGGCCGGATAAGGCGCAGCCGCCATCCGGCGCAAAAGCGGCTCCTTATCCGCGGATATTGCCCGGCGGCGCTGCGCTTGCGCGGGCCTACAGATCCAGTGCAATGGGTGGCCCAGTGCCATGGGTAGCCCGGGTAAGGCGCCAGCCGCTACCCGGGAAGCCGTCTGGTTGGGAGAGCTACTTCGCCAGCCAGGCGGCGACCTCCTGCCAGTTGCCGCGAAAAATAATTTTCCCGGCTTTTTTCCCCAACTGATAGCGATACATTGGGTCGTAGTATTCATTTAACAGCGGGACCAGCCAGGCGAAGTGAGCTTCGGTACTGGCGGTACGCTGTTGCTGCAACAATGCCGCGTCGAGTAGTTCGGTTAACTGAGCAAAGCGCTGTAGCCCCAGCCGACGCCGGATGGCAAACAGCCCGTGATGCAGATACTCGCTATATTCCTGCCAGCCTTTCTCTTCGCCATAGGCGGCAATAAAGTCGCGGTGCATACGATCGAAGTACTCTTCGCGCAGTCGCTCCAGACGAACGTCAAACGGATCTTCCACCACCGCCAGCGGCGATTGCGCCATGCGGATACGCAGACACTCCGGCAGGTGGTTCGCGCCAATCATATGGCCTTCATCTTCCAGCACCCAACGTGTTTGTTGTTCAGCCTTTTTAAGCAGGGAGACCGCCAGATGGTTTTCGAACGTCGCCTGCGGGTGTTGCTGCTGCAACGTACGGCCAAATGACGAACCGCGGTGGTGGGCGTGACCTTCAAGATCGATACCGTCCGGGCGCGAGCAAACCAACTGGGTTTTGCCATTGCCGGTGCAGCCGCCAATCAGCACGATAGGGCGCTGTACCAGCTCCTCGGTAGCCTGTATTGCCGCCTGGCGTAGCGCTTTGTAGCCGCCGACAATCAGCGGATAATCGACGCCTGCTTCACGCAGCCACTGCTGCACGATATGCGAGCGCTGGCCGCCGCGGGCGCAGCACAGATAGCCCTGTGGATAGCGGGCGCAGGCCGACAGCCACGCCTTGAGGCGGCTGGCGCGCAGGTCGCCATCGACCAGTTTATGTCCGAGGGCTAATGCCGCTTCCGGCCCCTGGCGCTTGTAACAGGTGCCGACGGCGGCGCGTTCATCATCGTTCATCAGCGGCAGGTTAATCGCCGCGGGCATCGCGCTTTGCTGAAATTCCACCGGCGCGCGGACGTCGATAAGCGGCGTATCCGCGCTGAGGATGGCGCGATAGTGTGTCCCATTTTCCATGGGTCGTCCTTTTGAGTTAAAACCGGGATGTGCTTACTGCGAGGTGGGGATTCTACGCGCCGAAGGGCATGCCGGGGAAGGGGATAGATCAAATCCCCGGCACGAATGGCTTAATTAAGCTGCGACTGCGCCCAGAAAACGCCGCTGGCGTATTCGGCTGGCAGGAGCGGTTTCAGCGCTTCCAGCGTGGCGCTCAGGCGATCGGTATCGCTGTCGGTCAGATTCAGGTGCCCGACTTTACGCCCCGGACGAACTTCTTTGTCGTACCAGTGCAGATGTACCAGCGGCAGTTTCAGCCAGTCGTAGTTCAGATCGCTGCCGATCAGGTTGATCATCACCGATGGGCTGTTGACCACCGGCGGCGGCAGCGGTAGATCGGTGATGGCGCGCAGGTGCAGTTCAAACTGGCTAATGGAAGCCCCGTTCTGTGTCCAGTGGCCGCTGTTGTGCACGCGCGGCGCCAGTTCGTTGATCAGCAGTCCCTCGGCGGTGACGAAGCACTCCATGGCCATCACGCCCACGTAGTCGAGCTCGTTCATGATCGCCGTCAGCATGCTTTCAGCCTGCTCCTGCTGGCGCGCATTGGCCTGCGGGAAGGCGACGCTGGCGCGCAGAATGCCGTCCTGGTGCAGGTTGCGGGTCAGCGGATAAAACACCGTGCTGCCGTCGCGGCCGCGGGCACCAACCAGCGACACTTCGCCGGAGAAATTAATCCCCTGCTCGACGATACACTCGCCGTAATTATCATCCGGCAGTTGTGCGGTTTCGTTCTCGCGTAGACGCCACTGCCCGCGGCCATCGTAGCCGCCGACGCGGCGCTTGACGATAGCCAGTTCGCCCAGACGGGCAAACACGGCGGGCCACTCGCTTTTATCCGCCAGTAGCTGCCACGGCGCGGTGGCGAGGCCAAGTTTGTCGAACAACTGTTTCTGGGTCAGGCGGTCGGCGATGATCGGAAAAACGTCGCGGTTGACGAAAGCCGGATGGCGCGCCAGTTCGCGGGTCAGGGCGGTTTCCGGCCAGCGCTCGATTTCAGCGGTGATGACGCTTTGCTGGAATGGCACCGCTTCCGGGTCGGCTTCCAGGCCGACCGGCCAGACGGCGATGCCCAGCGGTTCACCGGCCTGGCGCAGCATGCGGCCTAACTGTCCGTTACCGAGGACGCAAACCTGTTTCATGCCGCACCTCGCGGGTCCGGGTTATCCAGCACCTCATCGGTTTGCGCCTGACGCCAGGCGCTCAGACGCTGGTGCAGTTCGGCATCATGCTGGGCGAGAATTTGCGCGGCGAGCAGGGCGGCGTTAGCGGCGCCGGCTTTGCCGATGGCCAGCGTGCCGACCGGGATGCCGCGGGGCATTTGAACGATAGAGTAGAGGCTGTCAACGCCGCTTAATGCCGCGCTCTGAACCGGCACGCCAAGCACCGGCACCAGAGTTTTCGCTGCAATCATGCCCGGCAAATGCGCCGCGCCACCCGCACCGGCGATGATCACCTGATAACCGTTGCTTTCGGCGCTTTCGGCGAAGCTAAACAATTTATCGGGCGTACGGTGGGCGGAAACCACTTCAACATGGTGCGGAACGTTCAGGGTATCAAGGATTTCTGCGGCGAACTGCATGGTAGCCCAGTCGCTTTTGGACCCCATCACGATGGCGATACGCGCCGGATTATTGCGGGAAGACATGCGTCTGAAAACTCCTGTGGGTGTGCTTCACACTGCTTTAGAGGCCACAGAGAATAGCACGATATCCCGGCAAGGAAAACGGTTGCGTCGGTGGAAATACAGGGAAATCGTTGGCGAAATTAAAACGGGAAATAGATGAGTTCGACGCCGTCGGCGCTGACTTTCACCATTGACCCTTCGCTGTGCCACGCGCCGAGGACCACGCGCCACGCGGGCTGCCCGTTGGCCAGCAGTTCATGGACGGCCGGGCGATGGGTATGTCCGTGAATCAGCCACTGCACCTGATGCCGCTCCATCGCGTCAACGACCGCCTGCGGATTCACATCCATAATTTCCATCGATTTGCTGCTGTTGGCGGCTTTGCTATCGGCGCGCATTTTAGCGGCGATGCGGCGGCGGATAAACAGCGGCAGGGCGAGAAACAGACGTTGGATCCACGGGGTATGGACTTTAGCGCGAAACGCCAGGTAACCGGGGTCGTCGGTACATAAAGTGTCGCCATGCATAATCAACACTTCACGGCCATAGAGATCCAGCCGCTCTTCTTCAGCGAGCAGGATCATGCCGCTCTGGCGGGCGAAGCGCTTGCCGACGAGAAAATCGCGGTTGCCGTGGATGAAGTAGCAGGGAACGCCGGCGTCAACGACGGCTTTGATGGCCGAAGCGATTTGCTGATGCAGCGGGTTCGGATCGTCATCGCCGATCCACGCCTCGAACAGATCGCCAAGGATATACAGGGCGTCAGCCTGACGGGCTTCCCCCTGTAAAAAACGCAGAAAACCGGCGGTGATCGCCGGTTCTTCTGTTTGCAGATGCAGGTCTGCAATAAAAAGTGTCGCCACGAATTATTCGCTGACGGTGACGCTTTTGATGACAACGTCTTCTTTCGGCACATCCTGGTGCATGCCGCTGCGGCCGGTGGCAACCGCTTTGATTTTGTCGACCACGTCCATACCTTCAACCACTTCGGCAAAGACGCAGTAGCCCCAACCCTGCAGGCTTTCGCCAGAGAAGTTCAGGAAGTCGTTGTCGACCACGTTGATGAAGAACTGCGCGGTGGCGGAGTGCGGGGCCTGAGTACGGGCCATCGCCAGGGTACCGCGGGTGTTTTTCAGACCGTTGTTAGCTTCGTTCTGAATCGGAGATTTGGTCGCTTTCTGATTCATGCCCGGCTCAAAGCCGCCGCCCTGAATCATGAAGCCGTTGATAACACGGTGGAAAATGGTGTTGTCGTAGAAACCTTCGCGGCAGTAGTCCAGGAAGTTTTTAACTGTTTCCGGCGCTTTGTCGTCAAACGTTTTGATTACGATATCGCCATGATTGGTGTGGAAAGTAACCATTTTTGCATCCTGTTCCGATGATTGTAGTGCTGAACCCAAGGTTGGGTATGACATAGGTGGCTGTTATAGCATAACCGCGGGGGTCGATGCACCTTGCAATGTGTGCTGCTTCCGGTTTGAATTAGGGTTAGAATAAGCGACTTATATCCACACACGTCTACACGGAATCTTCGATGTTAAAAATTTTTAATACACTGACGCGCCAAAAAGAAGAATTTAAACCTATTCATGCCGGGGAAGTTGGCATGTACGTGTGTGGAATTACCGTTTACGATCTCTGTCATATCGGCCATGGCCGCACCTTCGTCTCCTTCGACGTTGTCGCTCGCTATCTGCGCTTCCTTGGTTACAAGCTGAAGTACGTGCGCAACATTACCGATATAGACGATAAAATCATTAAGCGCGCTAATGAAAATGGCGAAAGCTTTGTCGCGCTGGTCGATCGCATGATCGCCGAAATGCATAAAGATTTTGACGCTCTGAACATTCTGCGCCCGGACAACGAGCCGCGCGCCACCCACCATATCGCTGAAATTATCGAAATCACCGAGCAGCTGATCGCCCGCGGTCACGCTTATGTGGCGGATAACGGCGACGTGATGTTCGACGTGCCGACCGACCCTAACTACGGTCTGCTATCGCGCCAGGATCTCGACCAGCTGCAGGCGGGCGCTCGTGTCGACGTGGTTGACGTCAAGCGTAACCCAATGGACTTCGTCCTGTGGAAGATGTCAAAAGAGGGCGAGCCGAGCTGGCCGTCACCGTGGGGTGAAGGGCGTCCAGGCTGGCACATTGAATGCTCGGCGATGAACTGCAAACAGCTGGGTAATCACTTTGATATTCACGGCGGCGGTTCGGATCTGATGTTCCCGCATCACGAAAACGAAATCGCGCAATCGACCTGCGCCCACGACGGCGAATACGTCAACTACTGGATGCACTCCGGAATGGTGATGGTCGATCGCGAGAAAATGTCGAAATCGCTGGGTAACTTCTTTACCGTCCGCGACGTGCTGAAGTACTACGATGCCGAAACCATCCGCTACTTCCTGATGTCCGGCCACTATCGCAGCCAGCTGAACTACAGCGAAGAGAACCTCAAGCAGGCGCGTTCGGCGCTGGAGCGTCTGTACACCGCGCTGCGCGGGACCGACAAATCCGCGCAGCCTGCCGGCGGCGAAGCCTTCGAAGCGCGCTTTATTGAAGCGATGGATGACGACTTCAATACCCCGGAAGCCTACTCGGTGCTGTTCGATATGGCGCGTGAAGTGAACCGCCTGAAAACGGAAGACGCGGCGGCCGCGAACGCGCTGGCGGCCCATATGCGTAAGCTCTCTTCGGTGCTGGGGCTGCTTGAGCAGGAGCCGGACGCTTTCCTGCAGAGCGGCGCGCAGGCCGATGATGGCGAAGTGGCTGAAATCGAAAGGCTTATTCAACAGCGTCTGGATGCGCGTAAAGCGAAGGACTGGGCGGCGGCGGATGCGGCGCGCGATCGTCTTAACGAGATGGGGATTGTGTTAGAAGACGGCCCGCAGGGTACCACCTGGCGCCGTAAGTAAACCATAAAAAACGCCCGGTTAGCCGGGCGTTTTTGTTCATGCGATCACAGTAATGCTTTGACCGTCAAAGGTCACCGTTTGCCCGGCGACGATTTTACAGCGTTTGCGGGTTTCCACCGCGCCGTCGACTTTCACCAGCCCTTCGGCGATAAAGATTTTGGCCTGCGCGCCGCTTTCGCTCCAGCCTTCCAGCTTCAGCAGGTCACACAGTTCAACATGCGGGTGTTTGCCCAGAGAAAAATTCGCCATCTTAGGCCTCCTGAATGTCGTGATACTCTTCGCACGCCTGCAGCGTATTCTGAATGAGGGTCGCTACGGTCATCGGGCCGACGCCGCCAGGCACTGGCGTAATGTAGGACGCGCGTTCCGCCGCGTCTTCAAACACCACGTCGCCGACCACTTTGCCGCTTTCCAGACGGTTAATGCCGACGTCCACCACGATGGCGCCTTCTTTAATCCACTCGCCCGGGATAAAGCCCGGTTTACCGACCGCGACAATCAGCAGATCGGCATTTTCAACGTGGTGGCGCAGGTTTTTGGTGAAACGGTGGGTGACGGTGGTGGTACAGCCCGCCAGCAGCAGCTCCATGCTCATCGGACGACCGACGATGTTAGAAGCGCCAATCACCACCGCGTTGAGGCCATAGGTATCGATATTGTAGCGCTCAAGCAGGGTAACGATACCGCGCGGCGTACATGGACGCAGACGCGGCGCGCGTTGACACAGCCGACCAACGTTATACGGATGGAAGCCGTCGACGTCTTTGTCCGGCGCAATGCGCTCGAGGACTTTAACGTTGTCGATACCGGCAGGCAGCGGCAGCTGTACCAGGATGCCGTCGATAGTATTATCGGCATTCAGCGTGTCGATAAGTTCCAGCAGCTCGGCTTCGCTGGTGGTTTCCGGGAGATCGTAAGAGCGGGAGACGAAACCCACCTCTTCACATGCCTTGCGTTTGCTGCCGACATAAATCTGCGACGCAGGGTTGCTGCCGACCAGCACAACGGCGAGCCCGGGGGCGCGTTTTCCGGCCGCTACGCGCGCCTTCACTTTTTCCGCGACCTCAGAGCGCACCTGCTGCGCAATCGTTTTACCGTCAATAATTTTTGCTGCCATCAGAGAGAGGATTCCATCTGTCACTTTACGAAAGGGGGATGTGGATATTTTGTCAGAAGCCAGCCTCGCTGTCAGTTATCGTTTGCGTTTTTATCGGTTTTCCGCCGCGAGAAGGGCGAAACAGGCTATTTATCTGCGCCGTGGCGGCGTAGAGGGCCAGTCGCGAACGGAAAGGGCGAACAATCCTTAACCAGACATCGCGTTAATAATCGACAAGCTCGCTATGCTGCTGTCTTTTCCGGGCAAAATGCATTGACTCACCGGAGGTTGACCGTATAATTTCACGCGATTGCACCTCCCGAAGCTCCTGCTTCTCAGTGCGCCCTTAGCTCAGCTGGATAGAGCAACGGCCTTCTAAGCCGTAGGTCACAGGTTCGAATCCTGTAGGGCGTGCCATTTAAAATCAACCACTTATCAATTCCCTCCCAATCGCTGATTTTTCTTTGTGGGTCATATTTGGGACAGCTTCCTCAAAAATCGAGTCAATTTGCCGTGCTGGTTCCGTTACTCGAGCTGGCGTGGTTGTTCATCCGCTTTCATCCTGCTTCCGATCGCCGCAACATCGCATCTACTCCTCCGCTAACGTTTCAATAAATACCCATCGTTCGATTTCTTTTTGATATGTGATGACGGTAACTAAAACGCTGTTTTGTTTTCATTGAATCATTATTTCACATGATCAATGATAACGGCATGGTATCAGTGTGGTGCGCACAACCCTGAGACTCCTGACTTTTCTCATCTGTTCGTAATGCAATGAACAGTAAGAATTTTTTCAAACGATATTGAAAGAATAAGTCACATCCTTGCCGTTCAGGTGGGGTGGAGATGAGGATAAAAAATGAAGATCAAAGCAACCATTGAACGTATCCCTGGCGGCATGATGCTGGTTCCATTGCTGCTTGGCGCGGTGCTTAATACCCTGGCGCCGGATACCGGTAATTACTTTGGTTCATTCACCAAAGGCATGATTGGCGGCACGGTACCGATCCTGGCGGTGTGGTTTTTCTGTATCGGCGCATCGATCGATTTGCGCGCCACCGGTACCGTATTACGTAAATCCGGCACGTTAGTGATCACCAAAATTGCCGTCGCCTGGATCGTCGCTTTTATTGCCGCGATGGTCATTCCGGAAAACGGCGTCCAGACCGGTTTCTTTGCCGGATTGTCGGTGTTGGCAATTGTCTCGGCAATGGATATGACCAACGGTGGCCTGTACGCCAGCCTGATGAATCAGTACGGCAGTAAAGAAGAGTCCGGCGCGTTTGTATTGATGTCGCTGGAGTCCGGGCCGCTGATGACGATGGTTATCCTTGGCTCCGCCGGTCTGGCTTCCTTCGAGCCTCACCATTTTATCGGCGCGGTGCTGCCATTCCTGGTGGGCTTTGCCTTAGGTAACCTCGACCACGACTTCCGCGCCTTCTTTAGCAAAGCCACCCCGGTGCTGATTCCGTTCTTTGGCTTTGCGCTAGGCAACACCATCAACCTGAGCGTGATTCTGGATACCGGACTGCTGGGGATTGTGCTTGGCGTGGCGGTCATCATCATTACCGGCATTCCGTTGATTATTGCTGACAGGGTTATCGGCGGCGGTAACGGGACAGCTGGCGTCGCGGCCTCTTCCGCAGCGGGCGCGGCGGTCGCGAACCCGGTGATCATCGCGCAGATTAATCCGGCCTTTGAACCGGTGGCCGCTTCGGCGACGGCACTGGTCGCGGCAAGCGTCATCGTCACCGCGATTTTAGTGCCGATTATTACCGCCCTGTACGCCAAACGTTTTGGCAATGCGCAGGTGGTGAAAGCGCCTGGCGCCAGCGTGGCACCATCGGCGAATCACTAATCTATTCTCGCCCTCCGCAGGAGGGCTTTGTCATTCAAGAATCTGCCTGGAGGCTAACGTGGACGTAAGACAAAGTATCCACAGCGCGCATGCGAAAACTCTGGATACCCAGGGGCTGCGTAATGAGTTTTTAGTTGAACGAGTGTTTGTGGCTGATGAATACACCATGGTGTACAGCCATATTGACCGCATTATTGTTGGCGGCGTTATGCCGGTGCAGCGCGGGGTGTCGGTGGGTGGCGAAGTCGGTAAACAGCTTGGGGTAAGCTATTTCCTCGAACGCCGTGAGTTAGGGGTGATTAATATCGGCGGCCCGGGTTGTATTACCGTTGATGGCCAATGCTATGAAATCGGCCACCGTGAGGCGCTGTACGTCGGTAAGGGGGCGAAAGAGGTGGTGTTTACCAGCGTCGACAACGCAAAACCGGCGAAGTTTTACTACAACTGCGCCCCGGCGCATACCACTTATCCAACGAAGAAAGTCACTCCTGCCGATGTAGCGCCGGTGACGCTGGGTGACAACCTGACCAGCAACCGCCGCACCATCAATAAATATTTCGTGCCGGATGTACTGGAAACCTGTCAGCTCAGCATGGGCCTGACCGAACTGGCGCCGGGTAACCTGTGGAACACCATGCCTTGCCATACCCATGAGCGGCGGATGGAGGTCTATTTCTATTTCAACATGGATGAGGATGCCTGCGTGTTCCACATGATGGGACAGCCGCAGGAGACCCGTCATATTGTGATGCATAACGAGCAGGCGGTGATTTCGCCAAGCTGGTCGATTCACTCAGGGGTGGGTACCCGCGCTTATACCTTCATCTGGGGGATGGTTGGCGAGAACCAGGTCTTTGACGACATGGATCACGTTGCCGTGCGCGATATACGTTAAAACGCCCGCTCAAGCCCGGATTGCCGGGGATGGAAATGCAGCGGAGTTCACACTATCAGTGTTTAGAGGCGGGGCGGAAGGGGGAACCCATCGCCCCGTCATTGTTGACGTCGCTTCACTCGCAGGCTGTATTAATGTGTCAGACGCATCAATAGATGCGCAAAATGCGCTTATTCCTGGCTACAACTTCCCGCACTCTTACGGTTACCTAAATGTTAATGAGAGTTAACTATTCAGTTAATCAGGGAGAGTGTGATGTCCGCAACTGCCGCTACTTCAGTGTTTCGCGCCAGGGCCAAAGTGATCCTGCAAGTGACCTCAGGGAATTTTCTTGAGCAGTTTGACTTCTTTTTATTTGGTTTTTACGCCACCTATATTGCCCATACTTTTTTTCCTTCCGAAAATGAATTCGCTTCCTTAATGATGACCTTCGCCGTTTTCGGCGCCGGGTTCTTGATGCGGCCCGTTGGCGCCGTGGTGTTAGGCGCCTGGATTGACAAGGTCGGCAGACGTAAAGGTTTAATCGGCACGTTGTCGATTATGGCGATGGGGACCATCCTGATCGTGCTGGTGCCAGGTTATCAGACTATCGGTTTGTGGGCGCCGGCGCTGGTGCTGTGCGGCCGACTGTTGCAGGGCTTTTCTGCTGGTGCGGAACTGGGCGGCGTCTCGGTTTACCTCGCAGAAATGGCGACACCTGGACGTAAAGGGTTCTATACCAGTTGGCAATCTGCCAGTCAGCAGGTCTCGATTATGGTGGCCGCTTCATTGGGCTATCTGCTCAATATGCTGCTCAGTGAGTCGAGTCTGCATCAGTGGGGATGGCGAATTCCGTTCGCGATTGGCTGCCTGATCGTGCCTTTTATCTTCTTTTTACGCCGCAACCTGAATGAAACCGCGGAGTATACGGAGCGTAAGGAACATCCGACCTTAGGACAATCGCTGACTATTCTGCTGGCAAACTGGCGGGTGGTGATTGCGGGGATGCTAATGGTGGCCATGACCACTACCGCGTTCTATTTGATCACGGTCTACGCGCCAACCTTTGGCAAAAACGTGCTGTTATTAAGCGCCTCGGATAGCCTGCTGGTCACGCTATTGGTGGCTATCTCCAATTTCATCTGGCTGCCTATCGGCGGCATGCTTTCCGATAAGTTTGGTCGTAAACCCGTGCTGGTCAGCATGACGCTGCTGGCTATTTTCACCAGTTGGCCTGCGTTATCGCTGCTGGCCCGCATGCCGGACTTCGCCATGATGTTGTCCGTGCTGCTGTGGCTCTCCTTTATTTACGGTATCTACAACGGCGCGATGATCCCCGCGCTGACGGAAATTATGCCCAGGTCGGTCAGGGTCGCTGGTTTTTCCCTGGCTTACAGCCTGGCTACCGCTCTGTTTGGTGGTTTTACGCCGGCGATGTCCACTGCGTTAATTAAAATCACCGGGGATAAGGCGGCGCCCGGCTACTGGATGAGTTTTGCGGCAATCTGCGCGCTACTGGCGACGCTGTATCTCTATCAACGCGTTTCCCGACAGGCATTGAAAACGCAAAATTCTTTAGGTTAAGAGGTGAACATGCAACGTAAATCATGGGTTTTCTCGTTAGTGGTATTCACCTGCGGCTATGCGCATGTTGCCGTCGCGCAGGAGATCACGGTGATGATTTCCGGCGGCTTCTCCGCGGCGTTGGATAAACTGGCGCCCGACTATCAGCAAAAAAGCGGCAATACCTTACATATCATTCATGGTCCCTCGATGGGGAAATCCGCGGAGGCGATACCGAACCGTCTGGCGGCAGGGCAAAAGGCGGATGTGGTGATTATGGTGGGATACGCCCTGGATGATTTGCAAAAGCAGGGCAAAGTGATGCCGGGGTCGCGTATTGAACTGGCGGACTCACGTATTGGCGCCGTCGTGCCAAAGGGGGCCCCGGTACCGGATATCAGCAGCGTCGCCGCGTTGAAACAAACATTGCTGCTGGCGAAATCCATCGCCTATTCGGATAGCGCCAGTGGGCGCTATGTTGAAAAGGAGCTGTTCAGCAAACTGGATATTGCCGCGCAGGCGAGCCCCAAAGCAAAAATGATCGAAAAAATCCCCGTTGCTTCGCTGGTGGCAAAAGGGGACTACGCGATAGGGTTTCAGCAGGTTAGCGAACTGTTGCCGGTCAGCGGCGTGACGTTCGTTGGCCGTCTGCCGGATGAAGTGCAATACGTTACCCGCTTCGCGGGCGCCGTAGTTGCCGATTCATCCGCGCAGTCGCAGGCGAAGCAGTTGCTGTGCTATCTGGCTTCAGTCCCGGCGCAGGCGGAAATCCGTCGCACAGGCATGGATCCTTTACCCGCCAACGCCTGCGAATTACCGGAAGAGGGCTAATTATGCGGTGGGATGGTAAAAATCGGTAATGGCTTTTTCGAGTTCGGCGGCCAGAGGAGGTAATGCTCTGCCAGCTTTTTTTATCAGCCCCACCTGCCTTTTCACCTCTGGTTCCACTAGCGGAATACTGGCTAACGCGTGGTGTGCATAGGCCGGCAGCGCCATCGCCGGGATGGCCGCAATACCGAGGCCGGCATCAACCATACCCAGCATGGTCGTCACGTGGCGGGTTTCACAAACTGCAGTGCGTCGTGGCCCTATGTCGCTCAGGGCGACGTCCAGCAGGTGGCGATTGCCGGAGATCTTATCAAGCCAGATGTAATCGTGGTTAAAAAATTCTTGCCAGCTGAGGCTGTTACGCTGCGCCAGCGGATCGTCTCGTCGGCAAACCGCCAGGTAGCGTTCATGGACCAGCGGCGTAAATACCACCTCGGACGCGATTTCGGAGAGAAAACTCAGGCCGAAATCCGCCTGGTGATTCTGCACGGCGCTATAAACATTTCCGGCGCTGGTATCAATGACCTTGATCCGCGCTTTGGGAAAACGCAGACGGAATTGACTGATAACCTGCGGCATAAAATAGTTGGCGGCTGAGGGGACACAGGCAACCGTCACCAGCCCGTTGCCGAAGGCGGCGCGGTCGCTAATACCGTCCAGGGCATCTTCGAATTCGGAAAGCAGATGCTGCGCCTTTGGGGCGAAAGCTCTGCCGGTTTGCGTGAGGGTCACCCGGCGAGTGGTTCTTTCAAACAATCTCACCCCTAAAGCGGTTTCCAGCTTCTCAATTCGCCTGCTTAACGCCGATTGCGAAATGCAAATCGCCTCGGCGGCGTAGCGAAAGCTGCCGTGCTCGCTGAGGGCTAAAAAGGCGTAGAGATCCTGCAGGTCAAAAAGGGGCAAGTGGCGCTTCTCCTGGATTTAACAAAAAAACAACAATCAATTGTACTGTTTATTTGGTTTTCCAGGAAGAAACAACACCGACCAGCCGCAGGTTAAATAGATAACCTGCGGCCCGGCATCAGGCGTGCGCCAGCAGCGGGAACATCAATTTGTTGTCGTGGAAGATGTTCTCTTTAGTCGAATAGATAAACAACATATCGTCGCCGTCTATTTTTTCGTACTCGCCCAGGCGCGCTTCCTTCGGCGTAAAACCTAGCACCGCCTGTTGCGATTGCGGCTGGGCGAGTTCATTGATAATGGTCGCCATGGATTGTCCGGCATCGCAAAAAATATCAAAGCAGATAAGCTCATGGGCGCTTTGCATCGCAATGGCGACGGCCTGGTTTTTCTCCGAGTAGTAGACAAAATGCTTCATAAACGCCGAACAGTAAAACATCAGCAGGCCGAAGTTATTCTCCACTCGTAGCTGTGAAAAGGGGTTGGATTTCTGGTAGTAGTGCTTAAGCAGGGCGATATCCTGCGCACTATCCATATCCAGTTTACGGAAGTCGCCGGGAGTCGGCGAAACGGGTGCCACATATTGATATTCGTCGGTCCGCGTAAAGCCAAATTTGGGATAGAAGTCGACGGTAGTAGAGTTGGCGAACAGGAAAAAAGCATCCGCTTTGTCACGCCAGTCATCAAGGATATGTTGTATCAACTGTCCGGCAAGCCCTTTATTACGGTAATCAATATTGGTCATTACCGTACCTATTTGAATATAGCGTCGGGGTTGGCCTTGCCAGACCAGATCAATAATATTCGCGGAGGCGTTGGCGATAACTTTATTCTTATCAACGAAAGCGTAAGGGATATAGGATTCGCTCCAGTACCCTTGCTGATACCAGGCGTCAAAGGATAGATCGAACGTTTTGATGGCTAAATCAATAAAGCTTTTTCTTAATGTATTATCATCTTTGAGTTGCTTAACCAATTTGTAGTGCATCGCAGTCATTCCTTTCTTATTCGTTTTGCTATCCGGGATTGCTACAGGCAAATTTTACCCCTTGAAAATCACAGGTTTTGTGCCTGAGTATGGCGGTTTTCTGCGGTTTGTACAGCATTGGAGGAAGGGCATCGCTCAGGACGTTGCCTGGCTCACAATTAACAGCAAACATTCTACGTGGATAAGGTAAGTAAGGCGTAAACGCAGTGGTTTAAAAATGAGCGCGCGGGGCATTTGGTTTATTCTTTTTTCTCAGGGAATAATCTGAAGAAATCTATTTGAGAGAAATTTACAGCAGAGCGTAAGTATAAGATAAAAATATTTTAATTATTTATTTTTGGCATAACGCGCTGATATTTATCTATAAAATAAAAGATATCGAAAAGGCATATTTAATCAATAGGTAATATGAACTAACTCTCAACGGCACAAGGCGTATTTTAGCTTCTGCGATGATATTAAATTGCTGAGGGATGAGCTAAATGAGCCATCATCTTCTACACTTTGTGGCACCGTTGCCATTGAGGTTTTTCGCAAACAAAGGGAAAACATCATATCAGCGCTGAATGTAACTAATTGAATGTTAATGAGAAGTTGTCATATTTTCAATAGAGGAGTTCGTGATATGGCATTCGTAACAACTAAAGATGGCGTTAATATTTATTTTAAAGACTGGGGTCCGAAAGAGGCTCAGCCTATTGTGTTCCACCATGGCTGGCCGTTAAGCGCTGATGACTGGGATAACCAGATGCTGTTTTTCCTCGCGCAAGGGTTTCGCGTCATCGCTATCGACCGCCGCGGCCATGGGCGTTCCGACCAGGTAAGCGAAGGCCATGATATGGATCACTATGCGGCCGATGCTTCTGCTGTGGTCGAAAGTCTGGATTTGCATAACGCTGTTCACGTTGGTCATTCAACCGGCGGCGGTCAGGTCGCGCGCTATGTGGCTAAATATGGTCAACCGCAGGGTCGGGTAGCCAAAGCAGTATTAATTAGTTCCGTACCGCCGTTAATGGTGAAAACCGACAATAACCCCGGCGGTACGCCCATCGAAGTATTTGACGGTTTCCGCAAGGCGCTTGCTGCTAATCGCTCACAGTTCTATCTCGATGTTGCCAGTGGCCCGTTCTATGGTTTTAACCGAGATGGCGCAGAGGTTTCGCAAGGTACCATTCAAAACTGGTGGCGTCAGGGGATGACCGGTAGCGCGAAAGCCCATTATGAAGGGATTAAGGCCTTCTCTGAAACCGATCAGACCGACGATCTAAAAGCGATTACGGTGCCGGTGCTGGTGATGCAGGGCGACGACGACCAGGTTGTTCCTTATAAGAATGCCGCCATTTTGCAGGATAAACTCTTAGCGAATAGCGAGCTGAAAATTTATCCGGGCTTACCGCATGGTATGCACACGTCACATGCGGATGTGATTAACGCCGATCTGCTGGCTTTCATTCGTTCATAACTTCATTGCCCCCTGAGAACATTCACAGGGGGCAATTGCTTTTCTAAAGCGTGTTTTCAATAACATTTTTTGGCGACGATAAAGTATGAAGAAAATGTGTTTTTAATTTAAAAGTACTCTTTAAAAAAACAATGTTGAATCATTCTTAAAATATAATAGAATTATAAAAGATAAGCGTTGTTGCTTATCTTTTAGTTGCTTAAAAGAAAAGTAGTTAAAAGCACCGCCAGGAAGGTAGTGCTTTTTTACGTTCATGGTGTTGCAATAACGTTTGTTTTTTGAAAACCTGATTTTGTATTTTTTATTGCAGTCTTAACGGTTTTAAGTACAATTAACTTTGTAGGCCAATATATGTTTTTCAGCAAGCTGATTGGCATTCTTCCCTTGTTTCGATATGTCTTATGATATCATGGTGCCATATCTTTTTTCCTTTTTAACCACCAGGTTACTGGTGGTTTTTTCTTTTAAAAAATAGCGCAAAGTGATTGCAACATATCTGAAATGATTTTTTCTTCCGCATATGATTTGTGATAATGGATGAAACACTCATAAATCATTTGTAACTCCGGCGGTGGGGTGAAAAGTTTAATTGGAATTTTGCCAAGCAGTTGGTTAGCGATCACTTCAGGCATTAGTACAACATGTTGGCTATATGCTGCCATCAGTATCATATTGATCGAGTTACTGGCTTTGCAGACAATGTTTCTTAAATTCATGTGTTTATGGAACAGATTCACGTGTTCAAAATCATCATGAAAAAGATGCATGCCTCGACCCCATATGATATGGGTTGCTTTTTCCCAATCGCTAAGACTAAATTGGTCATTTGACAGAGGATATTGCTTGTTTGCAACTATTTTAACCCCGCAAGAAAATAGTCTTGATTGAATGATATTATTATCAGGCATAAGTCGGGTGCCAATATCAATGTCAACCTCCTTATTTCTCAGCCTTTGTAAGCGCTCGGTGTCATCGGTAGGTAAAGGGGTGAAATTAATTTTTCTGGTTTCAGAGCGATGATTAAAGGAGAGACCTATTAACAATTCAAGGATTGCGTAAGAGCTGAGTGTGATGTCTCTACTGGAGAGATTAATCGCTTTGCTGCTAAAAGAGCTATTATTGACGATACTTAAATATCGTTTTGAAAGTTCCCTGGCTATATTATCTGGCATCATCCCATTCTTTGTTTTAAAGAACAGTGCAGTGTTGGTCGATTTTCTGGCTTTGTTTATGTAATAGCTAATTGCACCGGGGGTGACATTAAGTAACTCTGCAGAACGCGTGACGCTACCGCAATTAACCAGTGTATGTATCACTCTCAATGATCTAATATCTAAATTATGCATGGAGATTATCGATTTAAAATAATCTCGCATTTTATCAAAAATAGTATAATAGTGTGGTTTAACTACACTAAAAATAAATTTTCTATTGTAATTTTATGTTTTATATAGATTTAGTTGCGTTCATGGATTTGGCTGCTAAGGGATATTGTTTATCATAGTTGATACTGAACGGTGTACTTTGGCGGGGTCAAGACCGGATGAATGTTTGGTACGTTTAATATGTGCCAGGCAGTAGTTTCTCCGTCTTCTTACCCAATCCTGTTCTTCTGCGGTGTGACAATGGTCCATAATCGATAGCCAGCAAGTAGCGGCTCTACGCCATAACCCTTTTTTCTCAAGGTTTTCAGCTGTACGATTTTTTACCATAATGATATCCCTTCTATATAATAAGTTTGATAAGAATGTTATGGAGTGACGTTTTCAACCGTTGTAATTTGATGCAGTTTATCCAAAATCATCTGAAGTGCATTATCACCTGATAACGAGCGATGATAATGAAGAAAACACTCAAAATTCATTTGCAACTCTGGAGGTGGGATAATGGACTTCAGCGGTAGATAATTCTCCAGGTTTCTCGACAGCACTTCAGGCATTAACATAATGTGATCTGTAAAGGCACACAGCATTACCATATTTAATGAGTCGCTTGAAATCATGGAGATATTCCGCTCCTCCATCAACTCATGGAACCTGTTAGCATGTTTATAGTCATTGCAGGTAAAATTCATTCTCCTTGACCATCTTACGTGATGGCTTTCCTGCCAGTCTTTTAGGGTGAAGTTGCTATTGGCTTTTTTATTATCCCTCCTCATAAGAATGTTCAACTTACATTTAAATAATGAAACTTGCACTATGCTTCGGTCTTGCTGTAAGCCAGTGCCGATATCAATATCTACCTCTTTACTTCTTAAGCGGCGCAGGCGTGTTTCGCAATCCATTTCTGGGGGAGAGAAATGAAACATCCCCGGGAAGTTTTGCTTATCGGAGATTCTCATGGAAATCATAAATTCGAATAACGAATAGGTACTAATGGTGACCATTCGGTTTTCAAGCTTTTTCGTACCAGAGATCTCGGAGAGTTCTCGTTTGATGTTTTGATAGCGAAGGCTAAGTTCCCTGGCAACATTGTCAGGCACCATCCCATTGCCCGATCTGGAAAACAGTGCTGAACCGGTAAAATGTCGCGCTTTATTGAGCATATAGCTCACGGCTCCAGGGGAGACATTTAACAACTCAGCTGTTCTGGTCACACTCCCGTTAGTCACCAGAAAATGAATAACTCGCAATACTTTCAAATCCAGTGATTCGTTCACGATATTTTCCTTTTAGTCTAATTATTTAATAAACATATCGTTTTTTTATTTCCCACTGATGGATGGAGAAATAGTAATCAACATCAACGACAAAGCAATTAAAAGTGCTTTTTAAGAACATTAAAAACCATGTGTGCTTTGTGGTCTGCAGGCAATAGGAATGATGCCAAATGGTCATGTATCCCATTGTTTTTGTATGGTTACTGATTTTTTGGAAATCTATTTCTTTTCAGCCTAATTGAAAGTTATTCAGCTTTTTTAAAAGGTGTTTTTAGTGGATGTGGGGTGGATTGAACAATAAAGTTTCACCACTAAAGTAATGGTAACAGATCCTTATGACGCTAAGGCATTGAAGGTTAGTTTATTTTTAACTGTTTATTAGAAGAGGGCTACAACTCTTTATTTCATAAATACCGCGTGAAAACAGGATAAATAACAGATGAATAAATCGTATAAAATTATTTGGAACGAATCATTGCAGGACTGGGTCGTTGCAGGAGAATTTGCCGCTGGAAAGAAGAAAACCAAAACGTCCCGCCTGATTCGCGTCTGGGCGGCAGGCCTGCTTGGTAGTGCTTCGCTGATATCTTCCTCAGCCTTTGCCGCAGATAGGGAGGTTACGCCTTTTACCCCCACCTCTGACACCATTGTTATTTCCGGCAACGATAATCTGATCCAGGGAAGCGGAAAAGGGTTTGCTGAGCTGCTGGGGAATGATAGTGGTTTTCGAGCCATTTCAGTTAAGGATGCGCTGGCGCAGGGCATTCTGACCTCAGGGATTGAATATGCCAATGCATTTAACATCCAGCAGGGTGGGTTAAGTGGAACGACGACCATTATCGATCCCGTCACGGGAAACGCGCGAACGATTAACGTGTTTGATAATGACGACATGATTACCACCTCCCTGGCGGCATTTACCTTCGCCAACCATTATGACGTTGGGCCTGAAGGGCAGTATGTCGATAAATTTATCTATGATGTTTCTCCCGCCGCCATGCTAAATGTCGATGTCGGAGACAAATCTTCAGCATGGGTCAATAACCCGGCGAATTTTGTCAATATCATCATGAAGAGCAGTGGTGATGAATCGAAAGTTACTTCAGCGGTGTATAAAGTCGAGGAGGGGGGGGCGTTAAATTACAGTGGTAAAACCATCGTTTCTCTGGGCAACTCCGATAATATCGGTTCTGTCGAGCCACGACAAATCGCCGCCTTTCAGGTGCCAGTAGGAGGAACTATTGATTCTAAAATCGGCACATTCACCATTAACAATCTCGATGATATTAAGGTCTATAACACAGCGCTTATTAAGGCCTTACAGGAAAACCGCCTGTCATATACCGATTATGTTTCCGAATTTAATAAATCCTTAAAGCGAGGCACTATCAGCGCGATTGACAGCGTAAGCGCAGGCGATCCGGTAACTCAGACCATTAATAAAGCCCGGGTGGCGTATATCTATGCCACCGGTCCTGGCGCCAGCGTCAATGTCGCTGATGGTGCCAATATTCAACTGTTTCGCACCAATGCCAGTTTGATCCGGGTTGAGAACGGCGCGCAACTTACCAACTCAGGCACCATTGGGTCTTTCTATAATGGCATTACCGGTGGTTCGTTTGTGATCTCAGCAGACAGCAGTTCCGTACATAACACGGCAACGGGCGTCATTGATGCAGGAACAAACCAGGAAGTTGGGGCGTTCTATTATAACGGCCATAATATGGTTAATTACATACAATTGGGCAGGGTGACAGGTATTAATGCAAAAGATACCGCTATCATTAACGATGGCGTTATTAACGTCACCTCACCGCAAAGCTATAGCATTCAGTCTGGTATTAGCGCCACGGGCGACAGCACCATCATCAACAATGGCGCGATTAACGTAGCGGCTAATCCACAAACCACCAGCGTGCTGGGGACCGGTGTTGGTAATATCGGGGCCAGCCTGGCTGGCCGGGGATCTGATGACCGAAGCGTCTCGATGGTGAATAACGGCACTATTTCTATTGGCCGTTCCGCGCAGCGCAGCCTGACCGATGCCAGTGAAGACGTGCCCGTCAATTGGGTCGGGGTGACGGGCGTGGCGGTCACGAACGCTAACTTTACTAACAACGGCGATATTACCACCGGCGCGCTGACGCACGGCGTTACCGCCATCAAATCCGTAGGCGGCACCGTCAACCAGGCAGGGACGATCACTATTAACAGCGCTTATTCTCCTGAAGGCAAGGTGCCTGCGCAGTCCATTGCCATGGATGTCTGGGTATTCTCTCAGGCGGAAAACAGCGGGACCATTACGCTGAACGGCGTTAACGGCGTGGGGATGAACGTGCGTGAGAGGGCCGAAGCGACCAACTCCGGTACCATCGTGGTCGCTCAAGGGATCGACGGTCAGAGCAAGACGCCCAACTACGGTATTGTGTCACAAGGGAAGGGGGCGAAAGCCACGCTCACCGGGAACGTTGATCTGACCGGAGATGGCGCGATTGGCGTGTATGTGAAAGAGGGCGGTGTGGCTGCCGTTGATGGCGGTAACGTTAATTTCGTCAGCGGGGTTAACCAGACGGGTTATGTCATCCATGGCGCCGATTCGTCTATTACTAACAGCCACAGCGTGCAGAGCGTCAGCACGGATGGCTCCACGCTCTATCGCATTTCCGGCGGGGCCGCCTATGCCGCGGCTGGCGGCGATCTGACGGCGTCCGGCACCGGCAGCACCATTCTGCTGGCGACCGGCAGAAATGACGAGAATACGGTGGCCAGCAACATCAATACGGCCGGTATGACGCTGCGTGTGAATGGCCAGGATGCGACGGCGCTGCGCGTGGAAGGCGGCGCGGAAGCGACAATTGACGCCAGTACCAATATTAGCCTTGCGCAGAACGGCGCGACGGCAGGGATCGTCCGTGGCGGCTCGACGACGATCACCGGCGAAGAAGGCGCTACCGGCGCATCCGTTCTGAACAGCGCGGCGGTACTGAACGGGGATAACGTCGCTGTCGGGGCCCTGGGCTACAAGGTACTGACCGGCGGTACGCTGAACCACAGCGGGACTATCGATCTGGCGGCGGCGGACAGCACGGGTGTACTGATCAACGGCGGGACGCTGAATAATACCTCTTCTATTAGCGTGAATGGTACCGCCGTCGATATTATCGGCGCGAATTCGACGGTCAACAACACCGGGGTGATTACCGCAACCGATGGTCGGGCCGCATTCAGACTGTCTGATGGCGCGTCGCTCAATCTGACCGGTAGCGGCGTTACCCATGCTACCGGGTCGGCGCACGGTATCCTGCTGGATGACGGCGCTACAGGACTTACGGTCAAAGATGCCACCATCAACATGGATCCGATTAGTACCGGCAACGGCATTGAAAACAAGGCTGAAATTGCCGGTATCCATCTCGATAACACGACGATCAACGCCCATAACGGCGCGGGTGTCCGTACTTCGGCTTCGCTGGCGCAGAGCAACAGCGGCGTGATAAACGTCATCGGCAGCGGTACCGGTCTGTTGTTCCAGAATGCCGACGGCTCGATGACCGACAACGCCTACGATATGTCGCAGTCCCAGGCCCTGGTTGTGAACGTCAACAGCGCCGAAGGGCGCGGGATGACCACCAATACCTCCGGGGATATTAAAACCGGCGTCAGCGTCAATGTGAATGATGCCAGCGGCGGCTCTGCGCTGGTCATCGGCGGGCAGACGGCGCACGTTGAACAGTCGGGTCTGCTGGCATCGGCATCCGCCACCCAGGTGGTGGATATCAACAATGGCCACACCACGGACTTTGTGAACAGCGGCACCATTGCCTCAACGGCCGCTGATGCGCTGGTGATGAATGTGGATAAGCAGGCGGTGCACTTTACCAACCAGGCTAACGGTAACCTGACCGGCGCCGTCAATCTGCTGAGCGGCAATAACACGGTAACCCTGGAGCACGGCAGCCAGGCTAAAACCGCGTTCACCACCGGCGCGGGCGATGACCTGTTCGAACTGACGAATATCACCGCAGAGGAAAACCCGGTGTTGTTCACCACTCTGGATGGCGGCGCGGGCCACAACACGCTGGCTCTCAACAATTCGGTTTATACCCTGAAGGATGCCGACAAAATCCAGCACATGTCCGATGTGGAGCTGAAGAATAACTCCACCTTCACGCTCGATCATACCCAGCTTGATTTAACGGCTGCGGATGCGGGCTGGAATATCGACAGCACCAGTACGCTGACGATGCAGGACAGCACGGACCTCGATTTCGCCAGCCACCTGCAGGGCGATGGCCTGGTGACCGTCGATCTCGGGGGGCAGGACCATACCTTTGCCTTTACCGATAACAACAAGGCCGACAGCTTCGCCGGGACGGTGGAACTGACCAACAGCCACTTCGTGCTGGATGGCGCAACGACCGCCAATAACCAGGCATTGTCAGACGCCACCCTGAAGCTGGGAGAAGGCAGTATCACTGACGTAGCAAAAGGTACCCAACAGATTGGCGGCCTGGCGTTCAACGGCGGTACGGCGGTATTTGATACTGACACGGTCGGTAAGTCGGTATCGGATGCCTATATCACCACCACCGGCAACCTGGATATCAGCGGTACCGGCAACGTGCAGGTGAACACCGACAGCCCGGTATTCAACGGCCCGACGATGCCTGATAACGCGGTCAATTTGCTGGCGCAGGATGACGGCGATATCTCCCTGAAGCTGGCCGGCTCCACCGGCAGCGTATCGGCTTACGGCGGCAACCTGACCCTGCTGGACCGCAACGGCAATGCGGTCACGGATGCGGTGAGCAGCGCCGTGATGCAGAACGGGGAAACGGTGGCCAACGCCACCTACGATTACCGTCTGACCTCCGGCGACAACAGCGATGGTCTGTACATCAACTATGGTCTGACGAAAGTCGAGCTGCTGACCAGCGGTGATAATGCGCTGACGCTGAATGCGCAGGGCGCCACCGGCGCGGCGGCAGATCTCAGCGCACTGGTCACCGGCGCAGGCGATCTGGCGATTGATGGCGGCGCGGGCAATACCGTCTCGCTGTCGAATCTGGCGAACGACTATACCGGGAAAACCGACGTTCGCAGCGGTACGCTACTGGCGAACAATGACAACGTACTGGGGCAAACATCGGAACTGCATCAGGCGGCGGATACCACCGTCGACCTGAATGGCCATAGCCAGAGCGTTGGCCTGCTGAATACCGATGCCGGGGCGAATACCGACTTTAATGGCGGCAGTCTGACCACTGCCAATGGCGGTACCGTGAACGGCGGGCTGACCGGGAACGGGGCGCTGGCGGTTAACGGCGGTACCCTGACGATTAATGGCGCGAATGCGCAGATGAACGCGGCAACGACCATCGCCAACGGCGCCACGGTGGAACTGAACGACATTGCCGGTTTGGGCTCTGCGGCAATCGTGGATAACGGTCTGCTGGCGCTGAACGAAGGCGTACAGGGCCTGCTGAGCAATAGCCTTACCGGCAGCGGCGATGTGGACAAAAACGGTTCCGGTCTGGTCACGATGACCGCCGACGCCGCGCAGTACACCGGTACCACCAACCTCAATGCCGGCGGCCTGCAACTGGGCAGCAACGGCAATGATGTCATCCTGGCTTCCTCCACCGTGAATGTGGCGCAGGGCGCGCAGTTTGGCGGCTTTGGCGGTACGGCCGGCGATGTGAACAACCGCGGTACGCTGACCATTGGCGCGCTTGATACAAGCGCGAGCGCAGGCCATACCTTTACCATCGGTCAAAACCTGAGTAACAGCGGAGTGATCAACGTCAGCGCGCCGGGCGCAACGACGGCAGGTAACACGCTGCATGTCATGGGGGATTATGCCGGTAACGGCGGTACGCTGAACCTCAACACCCAACTCGGCGGCGATAACTCGCTCACCGACAAGCTGGTGGTGGAGGGCAATACCAGCGGCACCACCCAGGTGGCGGTGACCAATGTCGGCGGCAGCGGCGCGAAAACCCTGAATGGTATTGAAGTGGTTTCCGTCGGTGGAAACTCTGCCGGTGAGTTCACTCAGAAAGGACGTATTGTTGCCGGCGCCTACGACTACACCCTGGCACGTGGGCAGGGTGGTAATGCCGGTAACTGGTACCTGACCAACAACGGGGAAACGCCGGTAGATCCGGTCAATCCTGTCAATCCGGATAATGGCGGAGACACGCCAGACAATGGCGGTGGAGATAAGCCGCATACCCCGGATATTCGCCCGGAAGGTAAGGCGTATGCCAGCAACATGCAGGCGGCGAACACCCTGTTCAACATGACGCTGCACGATCGCCTCGGTGAGACTCACTATGTCGATGCCCTGGGCCAGGAGCAGACCACCAGCCTGTGGCTGCGCCAGGTCGGCGGCCACACTCGTTCTAATGATGGCAGCGGCCAGAACAAAACCCAGGCGAATCGCTATGTTGCGCAACTGGGGGGCGATATCGCCCAGTGGAGCAGCGACGGGGCCGATCGTTTCCATCTTGGCGTCATGGCCGGCTATGCGAATCAGCACAGCAACACGCGTAACCACCGTAATGGTTACTCTGCGGACGGCAGCGTCAACGGCTATAGCACCGGTCTTTACGGTACCTGGTTCCAGGATAATGAAGAGAAAACCGGCGCCTATGTCGATACCTGGATGCTGTACAACTGGTTTGATAACAGCGTGTCATCGAAAGGAGCTTCTTCAGAAAGCTATAAATCGAAAGGTCTGACCGCATCGGTGGAGACGGGGTATACCTGGAAAGTGGGTGAGCGCAACGACCACGAAAGTTATTACGTGCAGCCACAGGCCCAGGTGACCTGGATGGGTGTCAAAGCGGACGATCATAAAGAGCAGAACGGTACGGTCGTACAATTCGGTGGCGATGATAACGTTCAGACCCGTCTGGGCGCCCGGTTCTTTATCAAAGGACACAATGCCAAGCTGGATAATGGTAAGGACCGGACGTTTGAGCCGTTTATCGAGGCGAACTGGATCCACAATACCAAGGACTTCACCGCAGGCCTGGATGGCGTGCCGGTAAAAGTCGCGGGAACACGCAATATTGGTGAACTGAAAACCGGTGTTGAAGCGAAGCTGAATAAAAACGTGAACCTGTGGGGCAATATCGCCCAGCAAATTGGGGACAAAGGTTACAGCGATACTCAGGCGATGGTCGGGTTTAAAGTTAATTTCTAAAATCATGCCCCCTCCGGGGGGCTGTTGAAGGTTTATTATGCGTTTAAAGTATTTTAATGTTGTACGCAATATATTTATTACTGGCCTGATACTGTCAACATTATCAGGTTGCGACCAGGGAGATAAAATGCAGCAAAAAATTGCTTACCTTGATCCAGGGAAGGTATTAACAGAGTCGGTTATTGGCAAGCAGGAACAGGCCCGACAGCAAAAAGTGCATGATATTTTGTTGCAGGCCGGTAAGGATGCAGAAGCGCGTTATGCGGAGATGACGCCGGAACAGAAACAAAAAAGTGCGCTGGCAGATCAAACGATACTTAATAACCAGTGGCAGGCAGAGCAGCGTCACGCCAGGGAAATCAGCATGAAGACGATCGCTGCCGCCGTTGAGGCGTACCGGGTCAATCATAAAATAGATGTGGTACTGAGCCAGAATCAAGTGATTGCAATAGATTCGAGAAGTAATATCACGAAAGATATTATTGATGAGCTTAAAAAAGTTCACGTTGATTATGGTTCTTTACCTGTGATAACAATAAAGCAAGAAGAGAGTAAAGATGCAGGGGCGAATAAGAAAGTAGAAAAGCCAACACCACAGGGAAGTGATAAATAGTTGCAAAGCCAGGCCCTGGTGGCCTGGCTTCTTATTATAAAAATGACAGTATGGTTTTTAAACTACACAGGAGCTAATAAAATGGATGAGTCTCTCAGAGGATATTGGGATTATTGTGGATTGAATTTACTTTTTGTGTCCAGATTACTAGAGGAGCGTCTTGAAAGTAGATTGGCCACTTATGGGGTTACCCTTCGCGAGCTTATGGTTTTACGACTTATTGCGGATGACGCTTTTATTAAGCAAAAGGAATTAGATTTATATGTTGGTCATTTTCATGAACCGATAAGAAAAACCCTGGATTCGCTTGAGAGCAAGTTGCTTATTAATAGGGAGCATAAACGACGCTGTGGCAAGAGGGTATCTCTGGCAGACGTTACTGAGAGCGGTATTGCACTGCTAAAGAAGGCTGATACCATTTTACGAAGACAAGAAGAGATTTTTCTGGGGCATCTGCCGAGAGCAACAAGAGTTGGTGTAAATTCCACACTCGAAAATGTACTGAAAAAAACGCTCACACACTGAAAAATAGAAAAGGGGAATGGTTGATTAAAACCATTCCCCGAATGCTTTAAAAATCAAGAAAATAATCCATGCGATTAGGGATGGAAGTGCGAAACCTAATCCAGAAACAAAAATTAACACATTGAAGTATCGAACATCATAAAATTCAAGCCAGACAATAATAAATGTACTCCAGTGAAGATAATGAAAAGAAAGTCCGCACCAAAGCAATACTGCAGCGCCACCGCTATAAAGTGAGATAACCAGAATAGCAAGCAGTAGTATTGTTGTTAGCGATTTTTTGTGATGCCCCATTGTTGCTAAGCGTTATGGGGCGCTGTGCCAGAAGTGGCGGTATCCATCACCGCTTTCGGCGTAATCATAGGTAAAAACTGCGCTACCAGGTTTGCGGCGCCTAAAATATCGGTGCCACATTTCTCTGCAAGAGGCTGGAGCTCAGAAAAATCTATAAACTCAAGGACCTGAGCCGCATCAATGCTGAGTGCCTTGTTATTGCTTTGCCATGAAGAAACAACGTGGGTAAGGTTATGTTCATTCATTTTTTGTAAGATATGTTGTATTCCACCCAAACTATTTACCCATAAAGCCACATGCTCAAGATGCGATTCAGACTGTTCATAACCAAATAGCTTTTTAAGAAAAATAGCGAGGCGCATATTTACTCCATTTTTATTGTAAATGATATGTATTGTTTAGCGTCGATTGTTAAACAGGAAGCATTCAATTAAATTGGAAGACATATATAGGTGGCGGACACATCAGCGACGAAAACTACAACGGAGGAATTTGATGTGCCCGCCTTGTTTTGCATAAGTTAATCTAATAAAAATGTCTATGAACTCAATTATATTATTATTTTCAGTCCTGATAGACAATGCTAATTCATTTAAATGGTTATTTAATAATGTGAGTTCTTTAAATTTTCTTTTTAAATTATTTATGTTGCATGTTTGTATTATCAAGATACAATAATTGTTAAATCAATAAAAACTAATGCTGTTCTAACATCACTTATTAGGCCACTTGATATGAGTGGCTTTTTTTTATCATTGACAGCAATAATTCTTAAAATTACAAACGAGATTTATGATAATAAAAAATCTTATGGTTTCTTTAGTCATGCTTAACTCAGTAGCAGCAATGGGAAATTCCGGGGTTCGCTTATCGTGTCATTTCAGGGAAAATGTTTTAATATCACGCTTTAGTTATCATCTTAGTACTATGTTATGGGGGGATAACTTCGAAGTGGCTTCAGGTAGCCTCAAAGGACGGACCAATAGCGGACTTAGATTTGAAGTGACTGCATTTCGCAATGGTGATGATTTGGTTTATCTGGTGGATAAAAAACAATATCAGTTTTTCTATGGGGGAAAACCTCCGGCTGATAGATGTGAAATCATTGAGCGGGTCAGTTATCCCGTGACTAGCCTTCCTTATCATAGCGCGCGTTAATCGAAATGCCGGAGATATGAAGTGTATTCTCCCTTTTCTTATTCTCCTGGCACTCGATGTAAAATGAGGTCTCCGGAAGTTCTAAAAAAATAGACCAGCTATGATGATTACTAATCCACACCAAATGATTCCGCATAATGAAAATGCCATGACCCACACGGTTGCTCGGTATCCCATTATTAATTCCCCAATGATTTACATTCTTCTGGTGTAAATTTTCGTTACAGCAACTTGTAAATGATCTATCTATGATAGTAACTATATCTTTATATTTACTATGTAATGTTCGGTTATGGCAACATAAAAAATTCAATTGTTATTTTGTAATATCTTAAAAAGTTGTTGTTAAATATGGTGTTGTGAGCCTATTTAATAATTTTAAATAGAGTATATAAAATGATAGGATTCGCTAGCATAGCGTTTTCCACATCGAAATCTTCTTTCGGTTGTGACGGAGAGAGATAGTTCATGCATGAAGTTAAAAAAACAGTTAAATGAGGAGAGTGATTTTTGATATCAATTGTCAGTCAGAGTGATTGAGTGGGCTTGCTTAACCTTCTCACTGCCGGTACACACGGTTGTAATGGTTCAAATTTGGATGTGGCGAACTTGATGAAGCGTGAGTCTACAAACTAATGTTAGTAAGCGTTTATTTTCAAATGAGAAAAAATCTTATATAATCCTCCATATCACCATCAGGTTAATTAATAATAAATTTGTTACACAGTTCGTTTAATACCAGGGCAGTGTAGAGGTTATAGTCTACACTTGTATGCGTATTACCGCACGAATAGGAAAAAACTAAATGTTGTGGATCGGGTACCTTATCCGCAAATTCGGACTGAGGCCTCCCACTGGCATGTAAATCAAGGATCCTGAAGAGCAATAGTCAGATGTCGCATTTACCCAAATTCTCTCTTTCATTATTACACCCGCGTTACTGGCCGGCATGGCTGGGCATTGGCTTATTGTGGCTGATGGTACAACTTCCTTATCCGCTGATCTATCGTCTGGGCCATGGTCTGGGGCGTTTATCTATGCATTTTTTGCGCGGAAGGGTACGTATTGCGCAGCGCAATCTTGAGCTCTGCTTTCCTCACCTCAGCCCGGCGCAGCGTCATGAAATGTTGGTTAAGAATTTTGAATCTTTGGGCATGGGGTTGATGGAAACCGGCATGGCATGGTTCTGGCCAACCCATCGCGTCGAGCGCTGGACTGAGACCAGTGGCGTCAATGAAGTCGTTGAACTGCAGGAACAGAAGCAGGGTATTTTGCTAATTGGCATTCACTTTCTAACCCTGGAACTCGGCGCGCGGATGTTTGGCATGTTCACGCCGGGGATTGGCGTTTACCGGCCAAATGATAATCCGCTGATCGACTGGCTGCAAACCTGGGGACGGCTGCGTTCTAACAAGACGATGCTGGATCGTAAAAACTTGAAAGGTATGGTTAAGTCGCTGAAAGAGGGCGAGATCCTCTGGTACGCTCCGGATCATGATTATGGTCGCGCCAGTAGCGTATTTGTTCCCTTTTTCAATGTGGATAATGCTGCGACCACCACCGGTACCTGGATGCTGGCGAGAATGTCAAAAGCCACCATCGTTCCTTTTGTTCCGCGAAGAAAGCCCAATGGTGCCGGGTATGAGCTGATTGCGCTGCAGCCAGAGGCGACGCCGCCGCTGGATTCCCCGGAAACTACCGCCAGCTGGATGAACAAAATTATTGAGCAATGTATCCTGATGGCGCCGGAACAGTACATGTGGCTGCATCGTCGTTTTAAGACCCGTCCGGAAGGGGTACCGTCGCGCTACTAAGCGCGGTGAACGGTGAAAAATAATCCGATAAATAGCGCGCTTATTAATCTTGTGTCTATACTCTAAATAATTCGAGTTGCAGGCAGGCGGCGACGCAGAGAATCCCCAGGAGCTTACTCTAGTAAGTGACTGGGGTGAGCGAGGAAAGCCAACGCACATGCAACTTGAAGTATGACGAGTATATACTGAAAGAGCCTCAATTAGGCTCTAATCCAAGGAGAATGTAGGATGAAAAAGGTATTAGTCGCTTTAGCTCTTTCTGCTGTTGCCTTTGGCGCCTCGGCAGCGCAATTAATTACTAAAGAAGAAGCTTCGCATTTCAAACTGACTCACGTGGGCAGTATTTCTGTGGGGCCGTCTGGCGGGCAATTCTCTTCACCTTCTGACCTGCACGACCAGCTTTCTAAGCTGGCAGATGAGAAGGGCGGTAAATATTATATTATTACCGCGGCGCGTGAACATGGGCCGAACTTTGAAGCAACGGCGGAAGTGTATAAATAATTAATCACATTGATTAATTATACATAAACGTCGAAAGTCTTATTTTTAACCCGGCATGCCACAGCGCTGCCGGGTTTTTTATTTAAGTGCTATGAAGCGATTTGCTCCGTTTACTTCGCATCGACGGTAGGGTAGTCGAGGTAGCCCTCTTTACCACCGCCGAAAAACTGCTCTCTGATTGGCTGGTTCAGCGGCAGGTTGTGTTGCAGGCGATAGGGCAGATCCGGGTTGGCGATAAACGGACGGCCAAAACCAATCAGGTCGGCCCAGCCCTTGGCCAGCGCCTCTTCGGCACGTTCTACGGTGTATTTCCCTGAATAAATCATCGTGCCGCGGAACACCTGGCGCAGCGCTTCTTTAAAGGCGGCGGGCATCACCGGCGCGTCGTCCCAGTCGGCTTCGGCGATATGGATATAGGCGATGCCGATATCATTGAGGACGCTGGCCGCCGCCAGATAGGTGGCTTCCGGCGTATCGTCTTTTGACCCCATCAAGGTGGTCAGCGGCGCCAGGCGGATACCCAGTTTCTCTTTCCCAATCGCATCGGCAACGGCCTGCGCGACTTCTTTGAGGAAACGCAGGCGATTGGTTAACGAACCACCGTACTCATCGGTGCGCTGGTTTTCTCGAGAATCAATAAACTGATTAATCAGATAGCCATTCGCACCGTGTAGTTCTACGCCATCAAAACCGGCGGCCATAGCGTTACGCGCGGCCTGCGCATATTGTTCGATGATAGCCGGGATCTCTTCGCGAGTCAGAGCGCGCGGCATCGAGTGCTGCACCATTTCACCGACGCCGTTTTCCGGGCCGCGGCCTTCGATATCGACAAAGACCTTCACCCCTTCAGCCTGAATAGCAGACGAGGAAACCGGCGCGGCATTGCCCGGCTGCAGTACAGTATGGGAGACACGCCCTACGTGCCAGAGCTGGGCAAAAATTTTGCCTCCCGACTGGTGTACCGCAGAGGTGACTTTTTTCCAGCCGGCGATCTGCGCTTCATTATAGATGCCTGGCGTCCAGGCATAACCCTGTCCCTGTTGGCTAATCTGCGTGCCTTCGCTGATAATTAAACCGGCGCTGGCGCGTTGGGCGTAATACTCCGCCATCTGATCGGTAGCGACATCACCGGCTCCGGCGCGGGAACGCGTCATCGGCGGCATCACGATACGGTTGTTTAACGATAGGGCCTGCAAGGAATAGTGGTCGAATAACATAATGCGTCTCCTTAACGACTTGATGGACGCAGCATAGACCTTGGCTATTTTGGATTAAATGACAACGATGTTCATAGACTGTTAACTGATTTGTTTATAAAGGGAGTAGCTTATGCCAAACGTGTGGGGTATTGACCACCCGCATAATTAGGTAGGCGAAATGTGGTATTATCGCGCCTTTCCCTTTTCGTCCTGGGGTTTTTTTATGCAACAACCTGTTGTTCGCGTTGGGGAATGGCTCGTTACTCCTTCTGTAAACCAAATTAGCCGGAACGGACGTCAGCTTACTCTCGAACCGCGTTTAATCGATCTTCTGGTCTACTTTGCTCAACATCCTGGCGAGGTACTTAGCCGGGACGAGCTTATCGATCACGTCTGGACGCGCAACGTGGTGACCAGCCATGTCGTCACCCAAAGTATTTCCGAGTTGCGTAAGTCACTGAAAGACGGCGATGACGGCAGCATGGAATATATTGCGACGGTGCCCAAACGCGGCTACAAGCTGACGGTCCCGGTAATTTGGTGTACGGAAGAGGGCGAAGAGTTGGCGCCGGTTGTCCCGCCAGTGGCCCCTGTCACCGTTCCTGAAACGTCGCCACCGACTATTTCTCCTTCATCTGCTGCGCCAGCGGCGGCGGCAGTGCCGGAAAAACGTAAACGGATCACCACCTTCTGGGTATGGACGCTGTTTCTGCTGGCGTTGGGCAGTTGCGTCGCGTTAGTCGCTTTGTCGTCGATAGAATCGCGGCCGCCGGAAACCAAAACTCGCCTGCTGCTCAACCCGCGCGATATCGACATACACCTGGTAAACGGCAGTTCATGCAACAACTGGGCATCGCAGCATGCCTATGCGGTAGGATTGGGCAGCCTGGTAACCACCTCGCTCAACACTTTCTCGACCTTTATGGTCCACGATAAAACCAACTACAACATCAACGAGCCCAGCAGTTCGGGTAAAACGTTGACCATCGAATTCGTTAATCAGCGCCACTATCGCGCCCAGCAGTGCTTTATGTCGGTGCAACTGGTCGATAACGCCGACGGCTCGACGATGCTCGATAAACGCTACTTTATTACCATGGATAACCAGCTCACCATTCAGAATGACCTGCTGGATAGTCTGTCAACCGCGCTAATGCAGCCGTGGCCGGATCGCATGAAAGCGATGCTGAAACAGTATCAACCCGCGCAAAGCCCTTCATTAACCCGTCTTTATCAGGCCCATCAGCTGTTAATGAAAGGTGATGTCGATTCATTAGGTAAAGCCAGCGATATACTCGATGACGTCATTAAACAATCGCCGGACTTTATTTATGCTTACGCCGAAAAAGCGCTGGTGGATGTATTACGTCATTCGCAGCAGCCGTTGGATGAAAAACAATTAGCGACGCTGTATGCCGAGGTTGAAAAAGTAGGTGAAATGCCCGGCATTAAAGATATGGCGATTTTCTACCAGATAAAAACGGTAGATATGTTAGGCAAAGGGAAAATAGATGAAGCGTACAGCGCGATCAACACGGGCATTGATTTAGAAATGTCGTGGATGAATTACGTGCTGCTCGGAAAAGTTTATGAGATGAAAGGACAGAACCGCGAAGCTGCCGATGCCTACCTGACGGCGTTTAATTTACGCCCTGGCGAAAACACCTTGTACTGGATTGAAAACGGAGTATTCCAGACCTCCGTCACCCGCGTAGTACCGTATCTCGACAATTTCCTCGCTTCAGAATAAGTAAACCCTCATCATGCTCATGGTTTTGAGTATGATGAGGTTAAATTTATGTATCTCATGAGCACTCTGATTGTTACCTGAAATAAGCGTTATTTTCCTGCCTGGTAACACAATTTCAACACCATAATGTCTCTCTAACTCTTTGTAAGTAGGCGATGTTTATCTTTTTTTGATATCAACATGTCATGTTTATATGTTAATCGAAAAAGGTCAAAATATCATTTGTCTGATGTTTGTAGTTATTTCACTTTATCTTTAGGATTTATCTCGTACGAATCAGTAATCTTGTTGGCAGTTGGTCGGGTCAATAAATGGTTCTCTATCATGATCTGTACCTCCCAAATAAACTTAGGAGAAAAACAACCATGAGTTCTGCCAAAAAGATCGGGCTATTTGCCTGTACCGGCGTAGTCGCCGGTAATATGATGGGGAGCGGTATTGCACTATTACCTGCGAACCTCGCCAGCATCGGTGGTATTGCCATTTGGGGTTGGGTGATTTCTATTATTGGCGCGATGTCTTTGGCTTATGTTTATGCCCGACTGGCGACCAAGAACCCGCAGCAGGGTGGCCCAATTGCGTACGCAGGGGAAATTTCTCCGGCCTTCGGTTTCCAGACCGGCGTCCTTTATTATCATGCAAACTGGATTGGTAACCTGGCAATCGGTATTACCGCCGTCTCTTATCTCTCTACGTTCTTCCCAATTTTAAATAACCCGGTGCCAGCAGGTATTGCCTGTATTGCCATCGTGTGGATCTTTACTTTCGTTAATATGCTCGGCGGGACCTGGGTAAGCCGTCTGACCACTATTGGTCTGGTACTGGTGCTTATTCCGGTGGTGATGACAGCGGTCGTCGGCTGGCATTGGTTTGACGCGGCAACTTATCAGGCGAACTGGAACACCTCCAGCACCACTGATAGCCACGCGGTCATTAAAAGTATCCTGCTCTGCCTGTGGGCCTTCGTTGGCGTAGAATCCGCCGCAGTGAGTACCGGGATGGTGAAAAACCCGAAACGTACCGTACCGCTGGCAACCATGCTGGGTACTGCGATGGCTGGTATCGTCTATATCGCCGCGACTCAGGTTATCGCCGGTATGTATCCTGCTTCTCAGATGGCCGCATCCGGCGCGCCGTTCGCGATTAGCGCTTCTACCATTCTCGGCGGCTGGGCTGCTCCGATGGTTTCCGCTTTTACCGCCTTTGCTTGCCTGACTTCTCTGGGCTCGTGGATGATGCTGGTTGGCCAGGCCGGCGTACGTGCCGCCAACGACGGTAACTTCCCGAAAGTGTATGGCGAAGTCGATAGCAACGGTATCCCGAAAAAAGGCCTGCTGCTGGCGGCGGTGAAAATGACCGCGCTGATGGTGCTGATTACCCTGATGAACTCCGCCGGTGGTAAAGCTTCTGACCTGTTCGGCGAACTGACCGGTATCGCGGTACTGCTGACCATGCTGCCTTACTTCTACTCCTGTGTTGACCTGATTCGTTTCGAAGGCATCAACATTCGTAACTTCGTTAGCCTGATTTGTTCGGTACTGGGTTGCGTGTTCTGCTTCATCGCGCTGATGGGCGCAAGCTCCTTCGAACTGGCCGGCACCTTCATCGTTAGCCTGATTATCCTGATGTTCTACGGTCGCAAAATGCACCAGCGCCAGCAGAACAACGCAACGGATAACAACAGCCCCGCTAACGCGCACTAATCAGTAACCCTTTTTCCTGAGGCTCCTTCCATCACCTGTCACATCGAGACGGGAGGGGCTTTCTACATCTGGAGATTTGACTATGAACGTTATTGCAATCATGAATCACATGGGTGTTTACTTCAAAGAAGAACCCATCCGTGAACTGCATCGTGCTCTCGAACGCCTGGACTTCCGTATTGTCTACCCGAACGACCGTGACGACTTATTAAAACTTATCGAAAACAACTCTCGTCTGTGCGGCGTGATCTTCGACTGGGATAAATACAATCTCGAACTGTGCGAAGAAATCAGCAAAATGAACGAGTACATGCCGCTGTACGCTTTCGCTAACACCTACTCCACCCTGGACGTTAGCCTGAACGATCTGCGCATGCAGGTTCGCTTCTTCGAATATGCGCTGGGCGCCGCTGAAGATATCGCGAACAAAATCAAACAGAACACTGATGAATACATCGACACCATTCTGCCGCCGCTGACCAAAGCGCTGTTCAAATATGTACGTGAAGGCAAATATACCTTCTGTACCCCAGGCCACATGGGCGGTACCGCGTTCCAGAAAAGCCCGGTAGGCAGCATCTTCTATGATTTCTTTGGTTCCAACACCATGAAATCCGATATCTCCATTTCGGTTTCTGAACTGGGTTCACTGCTCGACCACAGCGGCCCGCACAAAGAAGCGGAAGAGTATATCGCTCGTGTGTTTAACGCTGAACGCAGCTACATGGTGACCAACGGTACATCTACCGCTAACAAAATCGTCGGTATGTACTCCGCGCCTGCCGGCAGCACCGTGCTGATTGACCGTAACTGCCACAAATCGCTGACTCACCTGATGATGATGAGCGACATTACGCCGATCTACTTCCGTCCGACCCGTAACGCCTACGGTATCCTCGGCGGGATCCCGCAGAGCGAGTTCCAGCACGCGACTATCGCCAAGCGTGTGAAAGAGACGCCGAATGCGACCTGGCCGGTACACGCGGTTATCACCAACTCAACCTATGATGGTCTGCTGTATAACACCGACTTCATCAAGAAAACCCTGGATGTGAAATCCATCCACTTTGACTCCGCATGGGTTCCTTACACCAACTTCTCGCCGATCTATGAAGGCAAATGCGGGATGAGCGGCGGTCGCGTTGAAGGGAAAGTGATCTACGAAACCCAGTCCACGCATAAACTGCTGGCGGCATTCTCTCAGGCTTCGATGATCCACGTGAAAGGCGACGTTAACGAAGAAACCTTCAACGAAGCCTACATGATGCACACCACCACTTCTCCGCACTACGGTATCGTGGCTTCCACCGAAACCGCGGCGGCGATGATGCGCGGTAACGCCGGTAAACGCCTGATCGACGGTTCTATCGAACGTTCTATCAAGTTCCGTAAAGAGATCAAACGTCTGAAAGGCGAGTCTGAAGGCTGGTTCTTCGATGTATGGCAGCCGGAACATATCGATGGCGCTGAATGCTGGCCGCTGCGCTCCGATAGCGCATGGCACGGTTTCAAAAACATCGATAACGAGCACATGTACCTCGACCCGATCAAAGTCACGCTGCTGACTCCGGGAATGAAGAAAGACGGCACCATGGATGATTTCGGTATTCCGGCAAGCATCGTGGCGAAATATCTCGACGAACACGGCATCGTGGTTGAGAAAACCGGTCCGTACAACCTGCTGTTCCTGTTCAGCATCGGTATCGATAAGACAAAAGCGCTGAGCCTGCTGCGTGCGCTGACCGACTTCAAACGCGCGTTCGACCTGAACCTGCGGGTGAAAAACATGCTGCCGTCTCTGTACCGTGAAGATCCTGAATTCTATGAAAACATGCGTATTCAGGACCTGGCGCAGAACATCCATAAACTGGTTGAGCATCACAACCTGCCGGACCTGATGTTCCGCGCATTCGAAGTGCTGCCATCCATGGTGATGACCCCGTATGCCGCGTTCCAGAAAGAGCTGCACGGTCAGACTGAAGAAGTGTACCTCGAAGAGATGGTAGGCCGCGTCAACGCCAACATGATCCTGCCGTATCCTCCGGGAGTACCGCTGGTCATGCCTGGTGAGATGATCACCGAAGAAAGCCGCCCGGTGCTGGAGTTCCTGCAGATGCTGTGCGAAATCGGCGCTCACTACCCGGGCTTCGAAACCGATATCCACGGCGCATATCGTCAGGCGGATGGTCGTTACACCGTTAAAGTGCTGAAAGAAGAAAACAACAAGTAATAGACGCACACAAGGGAAGTGGCTTGCCACTTCCCTTTTTTCACGCTGCAAGGAGAACCTATGAAAACACCCTCACAGCCGCGCGCGATTTACTACATCGTAGCGATCCAGATCTGGGAGTACTTCAGCTTTTACGGCATGCGCGCCTTACTCATCCTTTATCTCACCCACCAACTTGGCTTTGACGATAGCCACGCCATCAGTCTGTTCAGCGCCTACGCATCTTTAGTTTACGTAACCCCCATTCTCGGCGGCTGGCTTGCCGACCGCCTGCTCGGCAACCGCACGGCGGTGATTGCCGGGGCGTTGTTGATGACCCTCGGCCACGTGGTGCTGGGCGTCGAATCTGATTCCACCTGGAGCCTCTATCTGGCGCTGGCGATCATTATCTGCGGCTATGGCCTGTTCAAATCCAATATCAGCTGCCTGCTCGGCGAACTGTACGCCGCTGACGACCATCGTCGCGATGGCGGTTTCTCGCTGCTGTATGCCGCCGGTAACGTCGGTTCGATAGCCGCGCCCATTGCCTGCGGGCTGGCGGCGCAGTGGTACGGCTGGCATATCGGCTTTGCGCTGGCGGGGATCGGCATGTTCATCGGCCTGATGATTTTCTTAAGCGGCAGCCGCTACTTCCGCGACACCCGCGGCGTCGATAAACAGGCGCTGCGCGCGGTGAAATTCGTGCTGCCGACCTGGGGCTGGCTGGTGGTGATGCTGTGCCTGGCGCCGGTGTTCTTCACCTTGCTGTTAGAAAACAACTGGTCCGGTTATCTGCTGGCGATTGTCTGCCTGTTCGCCGCGCAGATGGTGGCGCGGATCATGATCAAATCGCCGCAGCATCGCCGCGCGCTGTGGCAAATCGTTCTGCTGATGTTGACCGGAACGCTGTTCTGGGTACTGGCGCAGCAAGGCGGCAGCTCGATTAGTCTGTTTATCGACCACTTTGTTGATCGCCGGCTGTTCAATATTGAAGTACCGACCGCGCTGTTCCAGTCGGTTAACGCGGTAGCGGTGATGGCGGCTGGCGTGATCCTGGCGTGGCTTATCCGCCCGGAAGGGCGTACCCGCTCGGTGTTAAAAGTATGGCTGAAATTTGCTTTCGGCCTGCTGCTGATGGGCGGTGGATTTATGCTGCTGGCGCTGAATGCCCGCCACGGCGCGGCTGACGGTCAGGCCTCGATGGGCATGATGGTCGCCGGGCTGGCAATGATGGGCTTTGCCGAACTGTTTATTGACCCGGTGGCGATGGCGCAGATAACCCGTCTGAACATGCCCGGCGTCACCGGCGTATTAACCGGCATTTATATGTTGGCCACCGGCGCGGTCGCCAACTGGCTGGCCGGGGGGGTGGCGCAGCAAACCACCGAATCGCAAATCAGCGACACGGCGATTGCCGCCTATCAGCATTTCTTCTCGCAGATGGGCGAGTGGACTATCGGCTGCGTGGCGGTAATTGTCATTGTCGCCTTTGCCGCGATTTGCAGCACCGGCCAGCGCAGCGCGACCGGGGACATTAACTCAACAGCCAAGTGATCAGGAGGTGGATATTCTGGCAGGCGCGGAAGCCAACGATAAAAAATACCGTTAGTGAAGCCATAGCTGAGTGAGATCAGCTTGTAGTGAATCCAGAGTCGTTAAGATTGTTCTCTGGTGTGTTACCAGAGACAGGCCGCGCTGAATGGTGACCTGGTTCAATTTATCGAAGCTAGTTTGAAAGCAGGGTTATGAGGAACCAACATGTCTGAACAACAAGCACAAGGTGCCGATGAGGCAATTGACCTTAATAATGAACTGAAAACTCGTCGCGAAAAATTGGCTGCGCTGCGTGAGCAGGGCGTCGCTTTTCCGAACGATTTCCGTCGCGATCATACCTCTGACCAATTGCACGCTGAATTCGATGCGAAGGATAACGATGAACTCGCTTCCCTGAACGTTGAAGTCTCTGTTGCTGGTCGTATGATGACCCGCCGCATCATGGGTAAAGCCTCTTTCGTCACCCTTCAGGACGTCGGCGGCCGCATTCAGCTGTACGTCGCGCGGGATGACCTGCCGGAAGGCGTCTACAACGAACAGTTTAAAAAATGGGATCTCGGCGACATTATCGCCGCCCGCGGCAAGCTGTTCAAAACGCAAACCGGCGAACTCTCCATTCACTGCACCGAGCTGCGTCTGCTGACCAAAGCCCTGCGCCCGCTGCCGGATAAATTCCACGGCCTGCAGGATCAGGAAGTCCGCTATCGCCAGCGTTATCTGGATCTGATCGCCAACGAAGAGTCGCGTCATACTTTCCGTATCCGTTCGCAGATCCTCGCCACCATGCGTCAGTTCATGGTTGCTCGCGGCTTTATGGAAGTCGAAACCCCGATGATGCAGGTGATCCCAGGCGGCGCTTCCGCCCGTCCGTTCATCACCCATCACAACGCGCTGGATCTGGATATGTACCTGCGTATCGCGCCGGAACTGTATCTGAAACGTCTGGTGGTTGGCGGCTTCGAACGCGTCTTCGAAATCAACCGTAACTTCCGTAACGAAGGGATCTCCGTACGCCATAACCCAGAATTCACCATGATGGAACTGTACATGGCGTATGCGGATTACAAAGATCTGATCGAACTGACCGAGTCGCTGTTCCGCACTCTGGCGCAGACGGTGCTGGGCAAAACCGAAGTGCCGTATGGCGACCAGGTGTTTGACTTCGGCAAGCCGTTTGAAAAACTGACCATGCGCGAAGCCATCAAGAAACACCGTCCGGAAACCAACATGGCGGATCTGGATAACTTCGACGCGGCGAAAGCGCTGGCGGAATCTATCGGTATTCAGGTAGAGAAAAGCTGGGGTCTGGGACGTATCGTCACGGAGATCTTCGATGAAGTGGCGGAAGCGCATCTGATCCAGCCGACCTTCATCACCGAATACCCGGCGGAAGTTTCCCCGCTGGCGCGCCGCAACGACGTGAATCCGGAAATCACCGACCGCTTCGAGTTCTTCATCGGCGGCCGCGAAATCGGTAACGGTTTCAGCGAGCTGAACGATGCGGAAGATCAGGCGCAGCGTTTCCAGGATCAGGTCAACGCCAAAGCGGCGGGCGATGACGAAGCGATGTTCTATGACGAAGACTACGTCACCGCGCTGGAATACGGCCTGCCGCCGACCGCCGGTCTGGGTATCGGTATCGACCGCATGGTGATGCTGTTCACCAACAGCCACACCATCCGCGACGTTATTCTGTTCCCGGCCATGCGTCCGCAGAAGTAATCGCGTCTGGTAAATGACAAAACCCCGGCTTGCCGGGGTTTTTTGCATTACGGTGGCATCAGGCGCCGACGCTGCCCCAGACCATCTTACCGTTATGGAAGGTGGCGGTGCGCGGCGAAATTCGCGCCACGGCTTCGGCGGAGCAGGAGGCATCGACCAGCACAAAGCTGGCGTCGTCCTGCGCTTTTGGCCATACGCGCTCGCCCTTGTCATTCAGCGGCAGCACGTCGCCGGTGGCGATCGCCAGCGCGCGCGACAGGGTCTGCTCATTGGGGCGGATATACAGCTGGGCGTAGAGATTGGCTTTCTCCAGCATGTCGCCCAGTCCGTATGGCGACCAGTGGTCAATCACGCTATCGGTACCGGTCATCACGAAGACGCCTTTTTCGCGCAGTTGTTTGAGCGGCATGTGCAGAGTACCGATCGGCACGGTGGAGGCGATGGTGATCTGCTGCGCCGCCATGCGGGTCGCGATGGCATCGACCTGCTGCTCGTTGAGCGTCGCCAGCGCAAAAGCGTGGCTGATGGTCAGCTTGCCTTTCAGCGCCGGGGTCTTCTCCACGGTTTCCACCATATAGTTCACCGCCGCCACGCCCGCCGGGCTGGTTTCATGCAGGTGAATATCCACCCCTTTGTCGTAATCGAGCGCAATCTGGAACATGGTATCGAGCGATTTCTCCATCGCGCCATCGACGTTAGTCGGGTCGAGGCCGCCGACATAATGGGCGCCGGCCTGCATCGCTTCGCGAACCAGTGATTCCGATTTCGACAGCAGCAGCCCGTGCTGCGGAAAAGCGACGATTTCGCAGTCAAAGCCTGGCTTACGCCGCGCCAGTACTTCCTGCAGATTCTCAAGGTTCTTCAGCCCGGACACCGGCTCAATATTGCAGTGGCTGCGGGCGATGGTCGAGCCTTTGGATTGAATCAGGTCGATAAGCTTCTCGGCGTGCGCCTGCGTATAAGGCTGGAGTTCCGGCAGCAATTTCTGCTCAAGCTTGATCATATCCTGAATGGTGGTGCCCGCCGGGCGGTTCAGCGAGCGCCACGGGCCGCCGTAAAACGTTTTGTCCAGATGGATATGCATGTCGCGCATGGCAGGCAGCATCAGTTTACCACCCGCGTCATAGCGCGGCAGCGTGGCGTCCGGGTGGCTCAGATTGCTGCGCAGGGCGACGATTTTGCCGTCTTTTATTTCCAGCGTTTGCCGTTCGGTCCGGGTGTGAACCACCACGCCGTTTTCATATTCGAAGCCGCTTTCCAGCAGCACGTTATCAAGGTAGTAATGTTTATCGGCGACGTTGACCGCGCCTTTATTATCGCAGGTGGCCGCGGATGGCGGGTTGCTTGCGGCATACGCCGCCGGCGCGCCTGCCGCCAGCAGGGCAGCTGCGGTGACCATTTTTCCGCTTTGGGTAAGAAATTCGCGACGGCTGTTGTCTTTATTCATCCTTTTTTCCTTTTGTGTCAGTCATGCACAATATGAGTTCCCGTTTCGCCGCGTAGCGCGGCTGGTAGACATTCCGGCGTAGTGATGATCACCCGCTTGCCGCCGTGTTGCAGGAACGCGAGGCTGGCGACGATTTTTGGCAGCATGCTGCCAGCCGGGAAATGTCCTTCTTGCATATAGCGGCTCATCTCGTCGATACCGACGCGACCCAATGCCTGCTGATTAGGCTTGCCGAAATTCACGCACACTTTCTCCACCCCGGTGGTGATCACCAGAATATCAGCATCAATTTCGCGGGCCAGCAGGGCGGTTGAGAGATCTTTGTCGATCACCGCATCCACGCTCTGGTAGTCGCCCTGCGGGCTGCGCACCACCGGGATCCCGCCGCCGCCGGCGCCGATCACCACAAAGCCTTGCCGGGTCAGCGCTTTAATAGCTTCCGCTTCGACAATGCGTTTCGGCTCCGGCGAGGCGACCACCCGGCGATAGCCGCGGCCCGAATCTTCCACAAAGCGCCACTCAGGATGCGCCTGTTGTAGTTCATCGCGCTGGCTTTCGCTAAAGAACGCGCCGATAGGCTTGGTCGGATAGGCAAAGCCGGGATCGTTTTTATCCACTTCAACCTGGGTGACGACGGTAACCGCCTTTTGCTCGCCGCGCTGGGCGAGGCGGTTATTCAACGCCTGCTGAATGAGGTAGCCGATGCCGCCCTGGGTATCGGCGACGCAGTTAGCCAGCGGCGTCAGCGGCAGACCTTCTCGTTCATGAGCTATCTCCGAGCGGCGTAAATCCAGCCCAACCTGCGGGCCGTTACCGTGGGTTAGCACCACGTTATAGTCCGAAGCCAGCATCTCCAGCACCGTGCTGGCCACCGCTTTGACCGCCTCGGCCTGATGCTCGATCGACTGGCTGGCGTTATCTTTGATAATGCTGTTGCCGCCAATGGCAACGACGATAAGTTCTTTCATATCCGGCTTCCGCTACAGAAGGTGATGTGGTTATTGTTATTGTGTGGTTGTGGTAGTCGCCCGGCCAGGTGTAGGGCTGCCGGGGATTTCCCGGGGTCGGCGTAAACGCCTCGCCCGGGCTACAACGCTAAACGTCGTAACGATCGCACCAGCTGAGGATCGCTTTTTCGAAACAGGCGAACGGCGGATGAACGATCCCGGCGCCGATCATGCCGATCCCGGCGTCTTTGTGGGCGATAGCGGTGTTGATCACCGGTAAAATACCGCTGCTGCCGACGCGGGTGATGTCGATCGCGGTCGGGATCCCCATAAAGCCGAGCAGCGGAATGGTGACGTTCGGGTTTTCGCCAAGGGTGATTTCACGCATCTGGCGCGAGAAATCGACCGCTTCTTCTACCGTTCCGCCGACCAGCGCGACGATAGCCGGCGCCGTCGCCATGGCGAAACCGCCGATGCCATAGGTTTCGGTAATCGCACTGTCGCCGATATCGAGGCCGGAGTCCTCCGGTTTAAAACCGGCAAACATCGGGCCTATCACTTGCTGCGCCGGGCCGGTAAACCATTGTCCCGGCAGGCCGCTGACCCGCAGTCCGAACTCGACGCCGTTACGCGCCATGGTGGTCACCACGGTGCTGTATTCAATACCGTGGGCCGCGTCCATCGCCGCTTTGCACATCGCCATCCACGTCGGCCCGGAGAAGTAATCGCTGCTGGCGACAAATTCGAACACTTCGCGCTGCTGCTCTACCGGATAACCGGCCTGAATAATCCCCGGCGTGAGCGCCTGAATCAGCAGGGTGGTGCCGGCGTTGTTGCGGTTATGGCACTCATCGCCCATGTGTAGCGCCTGCGCCAGCATTAAGCGCAGATCGATTTCGCCGATGATCTTCATGGCGTCGCGCAGCATGGGGCCCTGCACGTCGCGCATCCAGTTCAGACGATCGATCACGCTCTTATCGTTAGCCCCCATGCGCAGGATCTTCGCCATCTGCTCGCTCATGTTGGTATAAGCGATATTGCCGTAGGTTTTGTTCTCGACGATGTGCATGAACATCGACGCCGACGTCACGCCCGCCATCGAACCCACGCAGTCGTGTTCGTGACAGGGTGAGAAGGTAATTTCACCGGAGGCGGCAAGCTCGGCGGCTTCATCCAGATCTTTCGCCAGCCCTTCAAAGACCAGCGCGCCGGTGACCGCGCCTTTCATGGCGCCGCACATGTTTTGCCATTCCACCGGCGGGCCGGCATGCAGAATGGTTTTTGGCGTCATGCCCGGCACGACGTTAATGGCCTGATCAAAGCCGATGAGTACCGGGTGCGACTGAATAATACGCTCCAGCGCCTGCTGGTTGGCGGCGGCGATTTTATCCGCCAGCGGCGAGTCGGCGATGCGATCCAGCGCCTCGACCACCTGCATATTGCCCTGGCCCGGCGGCGTCCAGTCGAGCTGGGTGACGGCGGTGTGCTGCTTTTTCAAATCGTCGCTGAACATGGCGATACCGACGTTAATCACGTTCAACGGCTGGTTAAATAGCGACTGGCTCATCAGGCTTGCTCCCCTTTGCAGATAAATTCACGCGCCAGCAAACCGGTATTGGTACTGCTGCTGGCCAGAATGACGCCAGCGTCAAGCAGCATCTGGCGCTGTTGCTCCAGCGACGGCGTATCGATGTCGGTGCCTAACACGTAAGCGAGAATCGCTAATGGGCGGCCATCGGCGGCGGCAATGGCTTTGGCCTCTTTGATCGCCGCGATCGTCGAACCCACCGGATCTTCATGCGCTCCGAAGCCCAGCACGAAGTCCATGACGATGACCGCCACTTCGGGATCGCGCGCTTCTTGCAGCAGGCGACTGATACGGTTGGTTGGGTCGATCATCGGGTGCGGCTTACCGTTAGTGAAGTCGTCATCGCCGAAATCGAGGAAGGTGTGTTTGATGCTGCGATTGATATCGCTCAGGCGATAAGCCGGATCCGGCTGAATGTTGCTATAAACATCCGCGTGTTTTTCCAGTACCGCGAACATGGTTTCATCGCACAGGGTACCGCCGCAGAACAGGCCACGAATGTACTTTTGCTGTGGCGTGAGCTGCGCGCGAACGTCAGCAATCAGCGCCTGGTTCAGCGGATGAACATCGAGATTTTCCTGCTTAATACCGCTCAGCAGGACGGCCTTCAGCGCCGCGTCTTTAGTGCCGCGGGCGAACTGCAGGCCTGGCTCATCGGCGGGGGGCTCGGCGCGGCCGAGGAAGCACGCCACCACCGGTTTACGGCAGGCGCGAGCGCGTTCGAGCACTTTTTTCGCCACCGCTGGAGCCGGTGGTTTTGAAACAAGGACGATAATTTCTGTTTGCGGATCGGCTTCCAGCATCTGAATGGCGTCGAGCATCATCAGGCCGCCGATTTTCTCACTCAGATCGCGGCCTCCGGTACCAATCAGCTGCGAGATACCACCGCCGAAATCATGGATACGGACGCTCAGCTCCTGGCTACCGGTGCCGGAGGCGCCGATAATGCCGATGTTGCCACGGCGAACCGCGTTACCGAAGCACAGCGCCGCACCGTTAATAATGGCGGTGCCGCAGTCTGGCCCCATCATCAACAACCCCTTTTCGTGGGCCAGCTGTTTCAGCGCCAGTTCGTCGTCAATAGAGACGTTATCGGAAAACAGCATCACGTTAAGATCGTTTTGCAGCGCCTGACGCGCTTCGCGAGCGGCAAACAGGCCGTTGACCGAAATAATCGCGAGGTTACTTTGCGGAAGATGTTTTTTGGCGCTGGCGAGGGTAGCGTAGCGCGCTTCGTGCTGGCCGCTTTCGGCCTTTTTGCTGAACAGCGCTTCTATTTCACTGAGTATTTGTTCGCAATCGGCGCCGTCTTTGCCCTTGATGACGATCATCAGGTCGCCGTTTTTCGCTGCTTCCAGCTCCGGGGTCAGCAGCCCAAGGTTATTCAGCACCCCTTTATTCATTTCCGTCGCCATCGCCACAAATGCCTGCTCTACGCCATCGAGCTTATTAGCGCGGGTGGAAATCGACATTAATGAGACGGAATCAAAATAGGTATTCTTCTTCACCACTATTTTAACTGACATTATTCCCTCCATACGTTTGGCTCAGCGCGCAGGCATCCGCCATGCCCAATAGCATGTCGCTGCCGGAACTTGAGCCAATATTTTTAATATCGGCAATTGCCTCAATAGAAAAGGTTGTCGATTGATTAACCAGCAGATTAATCAACACGGCGATACTTTCGCGATAACGTTGGTTTATCGCTGCCTCCAGCGTTATCGCGCTGAGCGGCGTAGTATTTTGTCGGGCGCTCTGCAGCGCGGTTATAAATGCTTCCCGGTATTGATTAGCCGGGTGCCCCTTTATGAATAAAATAACGCTTAGACCTAGCAAATAATCATCCGCCGATGGCGTCAGGCCAATGCCTAATCCGATCATGTTCGCCACGGCGGCGTTGATATTTTTATTTTCGCCAAGCGCTTTAAATAAGGTTTCCCGTCGCTGCTGGAGTTCATGACGCATCGCGTGATAAAAGGGATTGTCGCCGCGATAGAGAAATAACGTGTCATCCTCATGTAACTGCGTAACGATAATGTTGCGCCATCGTCGCCAGGCTATCTGGCTAAATGTTGCCGCGTTTAATACTGCCTGCGGCGTTTGCCAGCGCTCACAACGGTGGATGTCTATCCATGTATTATCGCCAATGTAAATCCCTGAATCGGTAAACCGGACGCTTTCCCCTGGCCGGAGCAGGTTGTCAAAGTGGGTGAGTGCTAACCTACAGCTATTGGGCGCATTATCAGAGGTTTCACACAGCAGCGTCAGAAGCCCTGGTTTGCCGGGGATGAGCAGGTTCACCGCATGAGTGAAAACCTGCTCGACCTGTCCGCCGCCGCGCTGCGAGAGAAAGCTCTCATCCGCAGTTAGCGCTTGCACACACCGCCATGAGGAGGTGTTAATGGCGATTCTCCTTCCTCAGGCTCCGGCGGCGACCAGCAGGTGGGCGATTTCACTGAATCCCTTATCCCATGCCAGCTCCAGCGGCGATTTACCGTACTTATCGGTCATATGCGGGTTGGCGCCGTGGTCCAGCAGCAGTTTGACGATCTCCTGCTGCGTCGCACCGCCGTCGTTTAAGACAATCGCTTCCAGTAGCGGTGTCCAGCCAACGAAATTGGTGTGGTTAACGTTAATATTGGTTTCCGTCAGCAATATTTTGACGATCTCAAGATGGCCTTTTTCACAGGCCGGGGTCAGGCCTACGCCACCGAAACGCGTTAATCGTTCGAGGTCGGGATTTGCCGGCAAAATTAAGCGCAGTAGTTCGACGTCGTTATTCAGACAGCTGATTAAAAACGGATTAAAACAGGTTTGATCCTGCTTATTAATATCCGCGCCAGCGGCAATAAGAACCGAGACACAAGCATAATGTTTATTCAGGCTGGCGAGGGTAATGGCGGTTCGCCCCTGACGATTACTGGCATTAATATCGACGCCACTTGCCAGGCAGGCTGTTAATTTCGTGATATTTCCCTGCTCTGCAGCCAAAAGATAGTCAACAATAATATTTTCCGTGGCCATCATCTTGCTCCTGTTGTTGCGGCTGAGACTTTCTCGATGGCTTGAGCATAGCAACCAGAAATAGATAAAAGAACCCGCTTAAATTTTATTCGCCATAATCCGGTAGATTATTGAATAACTTTCAACAATCGATGCAGACTGTGCGGCAGAGCAATGTTTACTTCTTTACGCTTATACCCCTTAACGCAATCGGGTTTTCTTTCGATATAGTTGCCGTCAGAAAGCAACGTCATCAATCTATTTTTCAGAGGGGAAAGAGATGAACGGACTCACCGCTACGGGGATCACCGTCGGTATTTGCGCAGGCGTTTGGCAGCTCATTTCCTCGCACGTCGGGCTGCAGCACGGTTGGGAATTATTGGGAACCATCGGCTTCGTCGCGTTCTGTAGTTTCTATGCGGCAGGGGGTGGCCAATCCGGCTTTGTCAAAAGCCTGTGCGTTAACTATTCCGGGGCAGTGTGGGCGTGGCTGGCGGCGCTGGCCGCCGGCGCTCTCGCTTCAGCCAGCGGTATGTCGGGGTTCTGGGCAAGCGTTATTACCACGGTGCCGTTTTCGGCAGTCATCGTCTGGCAGGGGCGCTTTACGCTAACCTCATTTATTCCCGGCGGCTTCCTCGGCATGACGCTCTTTTTCGCCACCGGTTTGAACTGGACGGTGACATTGCTGGGATTTATGGCGGGCAACTGCGTTGGCTTTATTTCAGAATATAGCGGGCGCAAACTCAGTGAGGCGACCAGTAAAGAGCGGGCCTGAAGCCGCGACGGGTATTAAGCATTGTTCAAAAATGATTGCCCCTTGCCCCGGTAACCAATACATTCAGCTCAGGTATGGTTTAGCGGAGGCGGGAAGGGCGCATGAACTCGATTTTTACTGAAGAAAATCTGCTGGCATTCACCACCGCGGCGCGTTTTGGCAGCTTCAGCAAGGCGGCCGATGAGCTGGGGTTAACCACCTCAGCCATCAGCTATACCATCAAACGGATGGAAGCCGGGCTGGACGTGGTGCTGTTTACCCGCAACACCCGCAGCATTGAACTGACGGAATCTGGCTACTATCTGTTTCGCAAGGCTACCGATCTGCTTAATGATTTCCATGCGATAAAGCGCAGCATTGATACTATCTCGCAGGGCATTGAAGCGAGGGTGCGCATCTGCATCAATCAACTGCTATATACGCCGCGCCATACCGCCCGCCTGCTGCAGGTGTTGAAAAAACAGTTTCCCACCTGCCAGATAACCGTTACCACCGAGGTATACAACGGCGTCTGGGATTCGATCATCAATAACCAGGCGAATATTGCTATCGGCGCGCCGGATACGCTACTTGACGGCGGCGGAATCGATTATACCGAGATCGGCGCGATCCGCTGGGTGTTTGCTATTGCCCCGGATCATCCGCTGGCGTTTATGCCCGAACCTATTTCAGAAAGCCAGTTACGCCTCTATCCCAATATCATGGTTGAGGACACCGCCAGTACGATCAATAAAAAGGTCGGTTGGCTGCTGCATGGCCAGGAGGCGATCCTGGTTCCCGACTTCAATACCAAATGTCAGTGTCAGATCCTCGGCGAAGGGATCGGCTTCTTACCCGACTATATGGCTCATGAAGCCATTGCGGAGAATCTGTTGGTGATCCGCCAGATCCACAACCCGCGCCAGGATTCCGGCATGTTGCTGGCCACCCAGCACGCGGCTACCGGCCAGGTGACGCAGTGGATTAAGAAGCAATTCCGCCCCGGCGGGATTTTAACGGCGATCTATGATGATTTATTGCATCGTGGAGAAGCGAAATAGTCTTGCCACACATATCTTTACGCCAAAACTCCAGCTGTGGACTTTTCCCCTCGCTTTGCCTTATATATATTTGATGACGTCGGTGATACGGGAAAGTACGGCAATGGATACGGGGAAGTTGAATAGCAGTTTTGGTCGTATTCATGCCTGCTACCAGAAGCTGCAGTTAAATGCGCATCTCCCACACGTCATCGCCTGTAGCGAAAACGTCGAGTGCGCCGCCGGCGAGCGTTTTCAGCCGCAGGATGGGTTCATTTACTTTCTGCTGTCCGGGCAAATCACCCTCGCAGTCAACGACCCTGATAACCTGTTGGGGATTGTGATCGAGCATATGCCGCTGGGCCTGCTTGAGCACTACTGCCCGGCGGTAGAGCTGCTATATCAATGTCTCGATCGCTGCCGTTTTGCCAGAATCAGCATGGAGGATTTCGAGCGTATCTTCTTTTACTCTTCGCCGGAGTATATGAAAGAGCTGACGACTATTCTGGCCTACATGGGCATTTTTGCTCTTGATGCGCACAACGAGCGCGGCAACCTGTCCGGTTTTCAGACCATAAAATCGATGCTATCGCGTTATCTGTACCGTAACGAGATCGATTGTGGAAAACGTGAAAGCCTGTCCGCTTTTATTATTAAACGGACCAATCTTTCGCGCAGCTATGTATATCAGGTTTTAGCGGCGTTAAAAGAAGGCGGTTATATCACGGTGAAAAAAGGTCAACTTATTTCTATCGACCGAAAAATACCGGATAAATTCTGATTAATATGGTCAGTTGTCAGGGCGATTATGCCCGGCTTGCTGACGCCTGTATAAAGTGAATGTGAAATACGTCACACATTCTGGAGTTATTTTATGACCCTGGATTATATTGCTTTAGCCATCCTGATTGCGGTGGTGCTGATTTTATTTTATGGAATTATCGTGATCCACGATATTCCTTATGAAATAGCCAAAAAAAGAAATCATCCGCACCAGGATGCGATTCATTACGCTGGCTGGGTGAGCTTGTTCACCCTGCACGTGCTGTGGCCGCTGCTGTGGATCTGGGCCACGCTGTGGCGAGAAGACCGCGGCTGGGGAATGCAGCAGTTAAAGACCGACCAGCACGATTTACATCAGCGTCTGGATGCGATGCAGGCGGAATTAAACCGTCTGAAAAATAGCGCCGTCAATCAGGAGGGGAAATAATGGAAACGTTATTACTGCTGTGTTATGCCGCCTTGTGTATCGTGATATTTAAAGTATTCCGTATTCCATTAAATAAATGGACGGTTCCCACTGCGGTATTAGGTGGCGTGATACTGATTGGCATGTTAATCCTCGGTATGAATTATAACTTCCCCTATAGCGAAGTCGGGAAGCAGGTTTATCGCACGGTGCCCATTGTTTCGCAAACCCGCGGTCGAGTCACCAGCGTGCCGGTGAAACCAAATCAGATGCTGCATGAAGGCGACATCTTGTTCACCATCGACCCAACCCCGTTCCAGGCGAAGGTGGACGACCTGACCGCACAAGTGAAAGCGGCCAGCCAGGATGCGTTGTCGCTGGATGCGGGGTTAACCAGCGCGCAGGCTGATTTAAGCAAAGCGGTCGCCGAGCGCGACCGGGCCCAGCGTGAATACGCCCGCTTCCAGGCAGGTCATGATAAAGGGGCCTTTTCCGATCAGATGGTCGATACCCGTCGCCAGAACTGGAAAGCCTCGCAGGCGGCGGTTGACGCCGCCCGGGCAAAGGTCGCACAGGCGCGTAACGATCTCAATTCGGTGGTGCACGGCGAGAACACTAGAGTCGCTTCGCTGCTGGCGCAGCTGCGCGAGGCGCAATTTAAGCTCGATAACACGGTGGTGCGCGCGCCGTCTGACGGCTATGTCAGTACCGTCGGCCTGCGTCCTGGGACCATGTCCACCGCGTTGGGGCTGAAGCCGGTAATGACGTTTGTGCCAACGGATAATGCGAATTCACGTGAATACGTCGCCGCATTCCGTCAGAACGCGCTGCAGCGTTTGCAAAAAGGTGAACAGGCTGAATTACTGTTCCCCTCTATTCCGGGAACCGTATTTAAAGCGCAGGTCGCGGAAGTGCTGCCGGCGATTGGCGAAAGCCAGTTTCAGGGTCAGGGGACGTTGCTGACGGCCAACGATCTGGCGGCGCGCGGCCGAGCGCTGGTGGTATTAAAAGTGACCGACGATCGTCTGGCAAATTATCAGCTGCCGCAGGGCGCGGATGTCGAAGCCGCCGTCTATTCGGAACATTTTGAGCACCTGTCGCTGATAAGAAAGATCCTCATCCGTATGAAAAGCTGGGAAAGCTATCTCTATCTCGATCACTAAAACGACGGAATAGCGGTCAGGCAGTTTTAAGAACTTTTCCTAATGCCAAGCGCAGAAGCTTATGCCATGCTGAATGTGACTCGTAACATAAAGCACGCGTTAAGAGAGGAAAAATATGAAAAAAGCAATGATTGCACTATCCGCTATTCTGGTCGCTTCTCCGGTATTCGCGGCAACCACTACACATGCAACCGATGATACCGTGGCCGCAGCCCACGAAAATGCCAACACGGCAAAAGAAAAACTGCACCAGGCGCAGAATCAGGGCGAAGAGATGAAGCTCAAGTCCAAACATGCTGCTGAAGGGAAAAGCGATAGCGTCGGCAGCCAGATAAGCGAAGGCACGCAGAAAACCTGGAATAAAACCAAAGAAGGCGCCGAGAAGGGCTGGGATAAGACCAAAGAAGGCACTGAGAAAGGCTGGAACGCCACTAAAGAAGGCGCCAGCAAAGGTTGGGATAAAACCAAAGAAGTCAGCGAGAAAGGCTGGGATAAAACCAAGCAAGGCGCTGAAGAGTTAAAGAATAAAGTCTCTGAGTAATACTGACTCGCTGAGAACAAAAAAGGTCGCGTTAGCGGCCTTTTTTACGTCTGGCGCTCGCTGAAATTATTGTTTGCTTTCCTCCTGAATTAGCCAGGAATAGTCCTGGATAGGTTGCTAATCACTATTTCTCCACATTTGCAGGGTAAAAAAGAGATATATCAGGAGGTGTACTATGAAAAAGATGATTTCTCTGGCGGTTATTTTATCCTGTGTGCTGAGCGCTCAGGCTTTTGCCGATGGCCCAAATGACGGTCATCGTCCGGGGCAACAGCAGGTATGGCAGAATGGCCCGAAGCAGGGTGACCAGAATGGACACCACCAGCCGGGCGGTCCTGGCGATCACCATCAGGGCAACAATGATAGCCGCGGCCCGGACCGAAGATGTCATGACGATCGTCACCAGGAACGCCATGAACAGGACCATTTCGCCTGGAGGGGTAACGATTTCCGTAAAGGCCATCCGGCGCCGGAGCATTATCGCGGTGATGAATATCGCGTCAGTAACTGGAACGAACGTGGCCTGCCGCGCCCCCCGGAGGGTCATCACTGGTCTTATATCGATGGCAATTACGTGCTGATCGCCGCAGCGACAGGAATCATTACCTCAATACTGGTAAGCGGCGCCCTCGGTCATTAAATAATGATACTTGCGGCATGGCATTCGCGCCGGGTCAGGCTAACGTCTGACCCGGCTTATTGATGCTAACTTGTACGGACCGCAGTGGATCACCTTTTATTCAGCTCGTCATCCGGCCAGTATTTATAACCGTTGACCATTGCCTGAGCCGCCAAACCTTTCTCGGTGATTTCATAAACGTTGACTTTTGACGGCAGCGAAGAGGTATCTTTCGCCACGCCGTTGGCTGACGCGCCTATCGGGGCGATGCCGTTGTCGTCATATTTCGCTGCCGCGTTGGCATCCGCGCCGACCATATAGCCTTTAGTAATGAAAGTATTCAATGCGTCTTTATCGTGGAATACCAGTACGGTACGCAACTGTTTCACGCCCATACCCACACCGGCGCCGCCCTGGGCCATTTTCATATAGGTATCTTTGCCGGTGGCGCTATTTTTCACCACGCCGTAACCGCTACCGAATCCAAAGACTAATATCTTGCTGCTGTTACTGGCGAAGACCGCGTAGCCCTTTGAATGCTGGATATCGCTACGCGCTTCCGGGTACAGGCTATAGAGTTTACTGAGCGTGTTGGTACGCATCTTTTGGATGCTGGCGCGTTGCTGGCTGGCGGTGTCGCCCTCAGCGCTGCAGCCTGTTAGCGTCAGCGCGCAGGCAAGTAAAAGTAAATGATATTTCATGGCTGTTTATTTTTATTTAAAACTGAATTAAAGCGGGGATAGTAGAGTAAGTGTTGGTGTGTAACCCATAAAATAAACGTTTATATTTAAATTTTGCCAGTTTTAATGGTTATTGTTCTGCGATTTGTCTGTATTAAAAATATGATGGATGGTGTTCCAGCAATTAGAAATGCTACTTGCATAAACTTTGCGCCAGGATAACTTGTTAAGTTCTTAATCTATTCCCGGAGAACGGCATGTCTGATTGTGTAATTCCAGAAATTAAAGCCACGGAAGATGAAATGATTTCTATCCGTCATTATTTACATGCCAATCCGGAATTAAGTCTGGAAGAGTTTAATACCAGCGAGCTGGTTGCCGGTAAGCTGACAGAATGGGGCTATCAGGTGACCCGCGGCCTCGGTAAAACCGGCGTCGTCGGCAGCCTGAGCAAAGGCGACTCGCCGCGCACTATTGGCCTGCGCGCCGATATGGACGCATTACCGATTTATGAAACCACCGATTTACCCTGGGCCAGTACCGTACCCGGAAAAATGCACGCCTGCGGCCATGATGGCCACACCACGATTTTGCTCGCGGCGGCGAAATATATCGCCTCGCCGGTCTGCCAGTTCAACGGCACGGTGCATCTGATTTTCCAGCCCGCGGAAGAAGCCATCGGCGGCGCGGATCTGATGATTAAAGATGGCCTGTTTGAGCAGTTCCCCTGCGAACGCATCTTCGGCCTGCACAATATGCCGGGGCTACCGGTTGGCAAGCTGGGCTTCTATGCCGGCAACTTTATGGCCTCGGCGGACACGGTCAAAATCACGATTACCGGCTACGGCGGCCACGGCGCGCATCCGGAACGAACCGTCGACCCTATCGTGGCCGGCGCGGCGCTGGTGATGGCGCTGCAGAGCATCGTCGCGCGCAACGTGCCGCCGGGTGAAACGGCGGTCGTCAGCGTGGGGACTTTCCAGGCCGGCATCGCCTCGAACGTGATTCCTGAGAGCGTGGTGATGGAGCTCAGCGTGCGGGCGATGAAACCGGAAATTCGCGATCTGCTGATTAAGCGTATTCAAGAGCTGACCGAGTATACAGCCAAAAGCTATGGCGCCAGTAGCGAAGTCGAGATTTACGACTCTTACCCGGTATTAACCAACAGTAGTGAAGAGACCGATTTCGCCCAGGCGCTGGCACTGGAAGTCTTTGGCCGCGAAGGGGTGCTGGAGTCGGTATCGCCAATGAACGCCAGCGAAGATTTCGCTTTTATGCTGCGCGAGCGTCCGGGCTGTTACTTCCTGCTCGGCAACGGTGAAAAAGGCGAGAAGGGCGGCTGCATGGTGCATAACCCCGGTTATGACTTTAACGATGACATTATCTGCACTGGCGCGACGCTGTTCGCGCGTTTAGTGCAAGCGCACTGCCGTTAATCCCTGGAGAAGACTTCGAATGAAAAAATCACTGTTGTTGTGTTTGGCATTAATGGCGTCGACGTCGGCGCTGGCCGCCGGGGCGAAAGAGATCCGTTTTGGCGTTGACCCGACCTTCGCGCCGTTTGAATGGAAAGATCCGCAGGGCAAGCTGGCGGGATTTGATATCGATTTGGGCAACGCGATATGTCAGCAACTGCAGGCGAAGTGCGTGTGGGTGGAAAGCAACTTCGATGGCATCATTCCGGCGCTGAAGGCGCGTAAATTCGACGCGATCCTCTCAGGGATGTATATGACCGAGAAGCGTAAAGAGCAGATTGCTTTTAGCGATAAGCTGTACAACGGGCCGGTGTTTTTGGTGGCGCGCAAAAATACCCTCAAAGGCAATACGCCAGAGCAACTGAAGGGGAAAACTATCGGCGTCGAGCAGGGGTCGGCACAGGAAACTTATGTGAACCAGTACTGGCGGCCGCAGGGGATTAACATTGTCGCCTATCAGGGCGCCGATAGCGTCGTTCGCGACCTTGAGTCAGGTCGTCTCGATGGCGCGGTACTCTCCGGCATGATGGCCGATTACAGCTTCCTGCAGCAGCCGCAGGGCAAGGATTTCGCCTTTGTTGGCGGACAACTGCAGGATAATAAACTGTTCGGCGCCGGGGCGGCGATTGGCCTGCGTCAAGGCGACGATGCGCTGCGCGAAGAGATAAATGGCGCGATTGCGAAAATGCTTGCCGACGGCACCTACAAAAAACTGGCCGGGAAATATTTTAGCTTTGACGTTTATTCCGGGACATAATGTCAGAGTGTACCCTGCGGGCATGGACTGCCCGCCGCAAGATTCCTTTTCTGATTATCCACTCGACATCCTCTTCAGACCCCCTGCGGTTATCTGAGGGAAACAGAATATAAGCTAAGGAGTAATCGGCATGATGACACGTCCATTGGGCAAAAGCGGATTTTCCATCGCCCCATTAGTATTTGGCGGCAACGTCTTTGGCTGGACCATCGATGAGAAAACCAGTTTTGCCATTCTTGATGCTTTTGTTGACCACGGTTTTGATGCTATCGATACGGCGGATGTGTATTCCCGCTGGGCGGAGGGCAATCAGGGCGGCGAATCCGAAACCATTATTGGCCGCTGGTTGCAGGCGCGCCCTGGCATACGCGATAAAGTCAAAATCTTCACTAAAGTTGGCTCTGATATGGGGCTACCCGGCCATAAAGGATTGAAAAAAGCCTGGATCCAGCAGGCGATTGACGACTCGTTGCGCCGCCTGAATACGGATTACGTCGACCTCTATTTCGCCCACTGGCCGGATCCTGAAACGCCAATCGATGAAACGTTAGAAGCATTCCAGGCGCTGCAGCAGGCCGGCAAGGTGCGGGCGATTGGCGCTTCAAACCTCGACGCCGGACAGCTGTCATCGGCGCTGGAAGTGGCGCGTAAAGGCGGCCTTCCTGCCTGGCAGGTGCTGCAGCCGGAATATAACCTCTATCACCGTTCCGCCTTTGAAGGGGCGCTACGCGATCTCTGCGTCAGCCGCGATATAGGCGTGGTGACCTACTACAGCCTGGCTTCCGGCTTCCTGAGCGGTAAGTATCGCCAGCCGTCCGATTTAGCGCAAAGCCAGCGCGGTAGCGGCATCGCTAAATATCTCAATCCACGCGGAATGCGGATTATTGACACGCTGGTCGCGGTGGCGGAAGAACAGCAGGCGAAGCCCGCAGAAGTGGCGTTAGCGTGGCTGATGAGCCGGGAAGGCGTTACCGCGCCGATTGCCAGCGCCACCAGCCTGGCGCAGGTGGAAAGCTTCGCCCGCGCGGCGGCGCTGAGCCTTAGCAGCGAGCAGTTGGCGCGGCTCGACAGCGCCAGCGCCTGAGTCAGCCCCTCTCCCCGGAGGCGGCGCGTTGCGCCTTGTCCGGGCTACCAAATCGCACAGTGCCGTAGCCCCGGTAAGCGGTAGCGCCACCGGGGATTTTGCGGCCCCCAACCTCGACAGTTTCAGCCACCATGGTGAATAAATTAACGGCGGGCCCCACGAACGGTAGGCCGGATAAGGCGCAGCCGCCATCCGGCGCAAAGCTGCTCCTTATCCGCGGATGTTGCCCGGCGTAGCGACACATGACCCCCTTTACTCATCAGGCTCACCCGCCGTTTCTGCTCCTGAACATGCAATTCCGTCAGTGCCTGATGCCGAAGCACCCGCGCCCGCAGGGCCCGTTCAACCGGATGGGGCGCTTCCGGTTGAACGGGCGCGTCTCCCGGCCACGCAATATTATTCCTGATGGCGGGTGACGTTGAGGATCTTCGCGCTCGCGCCGACCGGGAAATTACTCAAGGCGCCAAAATCACTGCCCTGATAACCCATGATCTTACCATCGGTACGCATCTGCTGAAGATCGATCAAGATAGCCCCCAACGTGGGAATGATTTTCTCCCGCCAGACGAACAAATAGAGATCCTCAGCCACCTGCACGTAATGGCAGCGATCGACATCCGCCAGCCCCTTTTCCACGCCATCCAGACACTGCCAGGCGTAAAAATTATCGTTGAGATAGATGTGTTCATAACGCTCGGTCGGGCTATAGGTGTACTGATTGCGCATGCCGACCAGCGCGGTGGTAAAGTCCGGCAGCGGTCCCGGCTGGGTATCCAGGCGGGCGAAGACAAATCGCGCCTCGACGGCGGTCAGCGGCAGTCCTTGTTCTACCCGGCTGAAGGCGTCCAGCCGCGCGGCGGCTTCGTCCGGTAGCTGGCCGTATACCAGCGTGGCGTTGCGCTGCGTCAGGTTGCATACCGCGCTGATACTGGCGTTATCGCGCTCCGGGTCAAGAAAATCGATAAACAGAATATCGGGGCGCAGGGCGGTTGCCCGCCAGGGCGCGCGTTTGCCGTTCCAAAGCAGTGTCTGGTCATTTTCGATAACCAACTGCTGCGGCTCGCTCCCGTCGGCATAAAAGGTAAAGCGTTCGCCTGCGGGCAGACTGGCGGTGGCCAGCAGGTTGCCGTGCGGGGCGAAACCATCGGCCAGCGCGCCGACCTGGATAAATACGGCTTCTGAAGTCATGTGAGCTCCTGAGTAGAGTAGGGCGTTAAGTGAACGCCAGCGTTGGAACATCGACGATGCTGGAACCGCCATCGGCGACCAGCGTCGCGCCGCTGATGATGGCGGCCTGCGGAGAGCAGAGAAACTGACAGGCCTGGGCTATCTCCTCGGGGCTGGCGGGGCGGCGTAGCGGAACGTCGCGGCACACCCGTTGATAGGCTTCGGTAAGCGACAGCCCGTGTTCCTGCATCAGTGGGATCATCTCTTCATCCGCCATCGGAGTGGTGACCCAGCCGGGACAAATCGCATTGGCGCGGACGCCCTGTGGGCCGTAATCGCGGGCGATGGAGCGCATCAGGCCAATTAACGCGTGTTTGGCGGTGACATAGCCACAGGCCTGCGGCCCGGCGGCGAGCGAGGCGATGGAAGCGACAAACAGCACATTGCCGCGGCAGGCAATCAGTGAAGGCAGGCAGGCACGCACGCTGGCAAAAGCGCTGTTCAGGTTCGCGTCCAGCGCCTCGCGCCATTGGCGATCGCTGGTATCGGCGGCGGCGCTATTGCCCATGCCGCCGGCGCTGCAGATGAGTACATCAATACCGTGAGTCTGGTCGAGAATCGGCGGTAGCAGCCGTTCCCGCCAGACGTCGCCGTCGGCGGCATCGCCCACCAGTGCCGTCGCACCGGTTTCAACGGCAATCTTGTGTAGCGGCGCTTCACGTCTGCCGGTAATAAACACCCGATCGCCCGCCGCGCTCATTAACCGCGCGCAGGCGGCACCAATCCCGCTTCCGCCGCCGGTAATCACCACGACTCTCGCCATCCGCTCTCTCCTGTAATGGGGTTCAGGATTACCTTAGAAAGCGAGTCTACTTCCGGCTATCGCCCGGAAGAACGATAACCGGGTTCGTTTATTTGCCCTCGCTCACAGGAATGGCTTGCGGCGCGGGCACCGGCTTCATGGTCGCCGGATCGACCGCCAGGTAGCGTCCGGTTTTGCTATCGATGCCGACATAATCGATCATCTTGCCCTGCGCTTTGGTAACCATGGTGCGCTTAGCAAATGCCTCGTAGGCGTCGATCATGGCTTTGACCCGGTCGGCATGTTGGGCCGCGATATCGTGCGTTTCCAGCGGATCGTCATGCAGGTTAAACAGCTGCCACGGCGCGTCGCCGGCGCTGAGGCCGAGCTTGACTAAGCGCCGCAGCTTCCAGTCGCCATCGACCCAGGCCGCCTGATTATGCAATTCGACGCCGTAGTTGCCGCGCGGCGGCTGCTGGACTTCGCCGGTCAGATAGCGCTTAAAGCTGACGCCAATCATCGGCAATACGGGTTTCTTAGCCAGCGATTTGTTGGGATCGATGCCGGCGAATTCATATAGCGTCGGCGCCACGTCGTACACCGCCATCGTTGAGGCGTCGATTTTACCGCGCCGGGTAATGCCGGGACCGGAGATCATAAAGTCGGTATTGATGCCGCCCTGGGCGCTGGTGGTTTTGTGATAATTGGCGTAGGGGGCGTTGCTGACGTTGGCCCAGTGGGGGCCGTAGGAGACAAATGATCCTTTGCGGCCCACGTTGTCATAGCTGTTATCGAACTGCTTCCAGAATTCGGGGGTAGATTCGTAATAAAAACCTTGTGCCGGGTTGGCGCCGTTATCGGTTAAAAATACCAGCAGGGTATTTTTATCGCGCCCGGTTTGTTTCAGCGTCTCCATCAGCGTGCCGATTTGCGCGTCCATATTGGCGATCATCGCTGCATACACCTGCATCACTTTCGCCGTGTATTTCTGCTGCTCTGGCGTTAGCGCTTCCCACTCTTTATCCAGCTCCAGATGCGGCAGCGGGGTATCGTCATGAATAATTCCCAACGCTTTCAGGCGGGCGATGCGCTGGCGATAGACCTCGGCGTAACCCTGCTCATACTGGCCTTTAAAGCGCTTAATCCACTCGTCCGGCGCCTGCAGGGGGTCATGAGGGGCGGTGAAAGCCAGCCAGACGAAGACCGGCTGCTCGTTCGGCGTCGCTTTAATCCAGCTATTCATCTGGCGGGCGTAAGCTTCGCTGGAGTAAAAATCATCCGGCAGGGAGACGCGCTCGCCATCGCGGGTATAGTAAGTGTGGAACGCCTCGACGGTTCCGAGCGGTATCGCATCGTTAAAATGGCTGGTGCCGCCGCCCATAAAGGCGAAGGAGTGGTTAAAGCCACGATCTTTCGGCGTGGCGCCGGGAACAAAACCGAGATGCCATTTGCCGGCCATCAGCGTGTTATAGCCGGCATCTTTAAAGCGCTCGGCCATGGTGGTGACGCGGTCGGTCAGCCGCAGCTCGTAACCCTCCTTGCCAATGGTGCTGTCGTACCACCACATGCCGCCCATCCCGGCCTGCTGGTTACTGTTGCCGGTCAACAGCATCGAACGCGCCGGGGCCGACATCGGCGAGGTGTAATACTGGCTCATGCGGATACTTTGCTCCGCCATGGCCTGTAGGTTGGGGGTGGGGATCTCACCGCCGAAGGGGCTGATATCGGAATAACCCATATCATCGGCGATAATCACGATGACGTTTGGATGCTCATTCTGCGCGCCGTGCGCGCCGCCGGCGAGGATCATGCTGACCGCCGCGGCCATGGCTTTTTTGTTCACGACTGACTCTCCTGTTCATAGTGGGACAACCATCAGGGCAAAGGGCTACGCGGGATGCGCGGCCCCAACAAACGCGGCCCGCCAGGCTTTCAGGCCGTTAAGGTCGCGGGAAAAGGGGCGTACTGGCGCGAGGATTTCGCTAAAGAAACGGTAATAACCGCCGCATAGCCGATTGTTGCCAGCGGCGTTGAGATGCGCGGGGCAGCCGCCCTGGCAGACCATTTTTACGGAGCAAGTCTGACATTCGCGGCGCTGGCTTTTTTGCTGGCCGAAAGGGAGCTGAACTGAAGCGTCAACTGCGGCGGCAAGCGTCTGCTCGTCAAGGCGACCCAGCCGATGTTCGGCATTGATCAGATGATCGCAGGCGTAAAGTTGTCCATCCGATTCCATCACCAGATTGCTGCCGCAGCGGGCGCTATGCACGCAGCTGCCGCTGGTATGGGTAAAGTATTGCGCCCACGCCTGTTCGATATTGATGACGAACACCCGCCCCATATCGCAGCGCTTTTGCCACTGTCGCCAGATACCGACCATAAAACGCCCCCAGTTATCGGCGCTGAGCTGATAACCCTCACGCAGCGCGGCGCCTTCGCTCATTAGCGGCTGGAACTGCAGATAGCGCGCGCCAAGCGTGACCACCCGGTCATAAATCGCCGCCGCGTGGGCGGCGATTTCGTTATGCACCACTACCAGCAGATTAAACTCCACCTGATGCTGGTGGAGCAGGGCGATACCGCGCAGCGCAGCCGGCCAGGAAGCCTGCCCGCGTTTATCAGGACGATGGTGGTTTTGCAGCGCTTCGCTACCTTCGAGGCTGACGCCGATAATAAAGCCATGTTCGCGGAACAGCCGGCACCAGGCGTCGTTGATCAGCGTCCCGTTGGTCTGCAGGCTATTGCTGATGGTTACGCCATCAGGGGCGTAGCGCTGCTGCAGGGCGAGCGCTTTTTTATAAAAACTTAACCCGGCCAGTAGCGGCTCGCCGCCCTGCCAGACAAAGTTGATTTCCCGCGCGCTGGCGGGCTGGGCGGCAATATAGCGGCGGATAAACTGCTCCAGCCGCGCCTCGTCCATCTTCCTGACCGGCGTTTCATCCTGCGGGTAGTAGCAGTAGCGGCAGGCGAGGTTGCAGGCGGGACCAATCGGTTTCATCAGAATATGAAACGGCAGCGATGAGCGCGGTTCAACGGCCAGCGGAATTTGCTGCTGGCGTAAGGCGGCGATATTCAGCATCGGCTTATCCTCTATTAATTGCTGGCCTGGGCGGCATATTTGGGCAATAGCAAGTCAGGCGTAATCCGTTGATTAAGCCGCGGCGTTAAATTATCGACATCCTTTTTAGGGTATAAATGAAAAAATGCAAAAAACTATCGTTCTTAAGGATGAGATCGGACCTGCCAATATAAGGGTTTTTAATCCTTGCCGGAAAATAACGCGTAATGTTAATAACTTTTGTTTATGTTTTAACGTGTACACGTTAACAGAACGCTGGCTTGTTTTTAAATGCTTTAAATAACAATGTATTGATGAAAATAATGTAATCGATATCACATTGTTAACATGTTAATGATTGTGTTACTTAAATGTGAAATGTATGCTTCATCTTACTCTGGTAATCCGCGTGTTACGCACCACCACCTTGACGGGGGGAAATATCATGTCTGCTTTATTAAAAGCCAGTCGTAATGATGCGATAATAGCCCGTTGTTTACAGACTATTTCACAGTTAATTCCACTGTCTTCAGCGGTTTTTTATCGAGTAAATAATCGTTTAAAACCTGAAAACTATATATTGCATAATATTTCGGATAATACACACCAACAATATCTGGAGAGCTTCCAGCCGTTGGATCCGCACCTGCCGGCGCACTTTAGTCACCAGAGTACGACCATGGCAGCGATGACGCCGCGGCTCTGCGACCGCAACCGCCATTACTATCATGAATTTATGTTGCCGAATAACGTACGCGACATGACCGAAATCTTTATTCGCCGCGAACGGCGGATCGTTGCCGGTATCTCGCTGATGCGCGACGTGCCTTTTTCCAGCGAGGAACGGCTGCGGGCCCAGGCGGTACTGCCGTTGGTGGAATTGGCTATTCGCGATTTCCTGCAGGAAGAGGATGAACTCCCTGCCATCCTGACGGCCAAAGAGCGCGAAATCGTTGGCATGGTGCGTGAAGGCGCCAGCAATAAGCTGATTGCCCGCCAGCTGGATATCTCGCTCTCGACGGTGAAAACCCACCTGCGCAATATTTTCGCCAAGACCGAAGTCGTCAACCGGACTGAACTCGTTTCCCGAACCTGGATGCCTGCCGCTCAGCGTACGCTGCATCTGTAATCTGACTATCGCATCCCGCGCGCGCCGTGGCAGCACGGCGTTTTCCTGATGCCTGTGGGTATCACTCCCTGGATAACCGTCCGGGGGGAGGCTTTTTTGACTGGAGCACGCCCTACGATGTCGAGTACACCTCTTTCTGAAAATACCCTTTCCCGGCCTGACGGGCTGGTGGTGTCGCTGCGTTTGCTGGCGGCGATTGTTATTTTCGCCGCCATTGCGCCGGGGATTTTAATGACCGCGCCGGCGGTGGCGGCGCAGCTGGCCAGCGAATGGCACCTTAAACCAGGACAGATCGGCTGGCTATTTTCGGCGGAGCTCGGTGCGATGAGCCTGGCGACGCTCCCGGCGTGGTGGTGGATGAACCGCCTCGACTGGCGGCGGGTGGCACTCGTCGCCTGCGCGGTATTTCTGCTCGCTAACCTTGCTTCGGCGGTGGTAACTCAGTATGCGTCGCTGCTGGCGGTACGCTTTATTGCTTCCCTGGCGGGCGGCACGCTAATGATTTTGTGCATCAGCTGCGCGGCGGGAACGCCGAATCCATCGCGGGTGTACGCATTCTGGGTACTGGGGCAGCTGCTGTTAGGCATGCTTGGCCTGCTGGTGTTGCCCGGCCTGTTCGTGACCTTTGGCCTGAAGGTTGTTTATCTGATTCTCGCCGCCATCATGCTCTGCTGTTTGCCGCTGGTTTCCGCCTTCCCGGCGTGTTTTCAAGCGCGATCGGCTTCCCATCGCCAACCGCCTGCGGCGTCGTGGCGAAAGGCGCTGGCGGTGCTCGCAGTTCTCACCTTCTATATCAGCCTCAGCGCGGTATGGACCTTTATCGGCACCATCGGCAGCGGGGCGGGGTTGAGTCCGACACAGGTCGGTCTGGTGCTGGCGGCGGCGACGGTGTTCGGCATTATCGGCGCAGGCGGCGCGGCGCTGCGCGGTACTCATCGCCCGGACCGGCTGGCGGTGTGGCTGGGATACGCGCTGCTGATCGCCAGCGTGCTGTTACTGACGGGCCATCCGCTGCTGGTGCGTTACGCCATTGCGGCGCTGCTGTTTAAGTTCACCTGGACATTCGTGCTGCCCTTTATCCTCGCTCGCGTGGCCGCGCTCGATAATACCGGCCGGTTGATGAACAGCATCAATCTGGTGATCGGCGGCGGAATGGCCGCCGGTCCGGCGCTCGCGGGGGCCTTACTGCAACACTTCGCCAGCGCCAATCCGCTGCTGGCGGCGGCAGGCGCCTGCGCGCTGCTGTCGCTGATTTTGATTGTGGCGGCGTCGTCCGCCGGAAAAGGTTTAGCCAACGGGAGGATAGAGTGAAAAGAAAAACCGGTTTCTTCTTTGATGAACGTTGTTTCTGGCACAGTACCGGCCTGCACGCGGTAACGCTGCCGGTCGGTGGTTGGGTGCAGCCGCCGGCCGGCGGCGGCCATGCCGAGTCGCCGGAGACCAAACGGCGGATGAAAAACCTGATGGACGTCTCCGGGCTGACGCCGCAGCTGGAACTACGCAGCGCGGCGGCGGCGAGCCTTGAGGACCTGCGGCGGATCCATCCCGATAGCTATCTTGAGCGTTTTAAGGCAATCAGCGATAACGGCGGCGGCATGCTCGGCAAAGAAGCGCCGCTGGGGCCGGGGAGTTATGAAATCGCCTGCCTTTCCGCCGGACTGGCCTGTGCCGCCGTGGAAGCAGTGTTGAAAGGGGAGCTGGATAACGCCTATTCGCTGTCGCGGCCGCCAGGACACCACTGCCTGCCGGATCAGTCGATGGGGTTTTGTTTCCTCGCCAATATTCCCATTGCCGTTGAACGGGCGAAAGCGTTGCTGGGGCTCGGCAAGGTAGCGATTATTGACTGGGACGTTCACCACGGTAACGGTACACAGCATATCTATCTGCAGCGCGATGATGTGCTGACTATCTCATTGCATCAGGATGGCTGCTTCCCGCCGGGCTACTCCGGGGAGGACGATCGCGGCGTTGGCGCGGGCGAAGGTTACAACATCAATATTCCGCTGCTGGCCGGGGCGGGCGACGACAGCTGGCGCTATGCGCTGGAAACTATCGTCATTCCCGCGCTGGCGCGTTTTGAACCGGAGTTGATCATTGTCGCCTGCGGCTATGACGCCAACGCGATGGATCCATTAGCGCGGATGCAGCTACATAGCGACAGCTTTCGGGCGATGACCGAACAGGTCCAGCAGGCGGCGGATCGCCTGTGCGGCGGGAAACTGGTGATGGTGCACGAAGGCGGCTACGCCGAGTCCTACGTGCCGTTTTGCGGCCTGGCGGTGATGGAAACGTTGAGCGGCGTGCGCACCGAGGTTCAGGATCCGCTGCTGGAATTTATTCAGCAGCAGCAGCCGCGCGCCGCATTCGCGCAGTTCCAGCGCCAGGCCATCGATCGGCTGGCGCAGCAGTTTGGTCTGCTATAAACCACCTCAGCTTCCCCGCGGTGATGGCGGGGAAGTCAATGCTTTCTCTTCTGCGATTTCACCGCGCATCCACTGACTTACCGCCTGATTAATCATCGCCAGTACGCTGAGCAGCAGCATCCGCTGCTGCGCTTCGAGCTTCAGATAACGGCGCAGCGGCGGCATTTTACAGACCACTTCGCTGGCGGCCCAGGGTTCAATGCAGCAGCGCCAGCCGCTATCGTCAAAGGTCAACGAAAAGCGGCGGTAGTCCAGCTCGCTTAAGGTCTGCTGGAGATTAGGAAAACCGTTGAGATAGCCGGCGAGTTCCGCGCTCTCTTTACTGCCGATAAAGCGGATGGGCTGACGTTTCAGCCAGCCGGATTGGTGGGCGCGGATCTTGCCGCGAGCGGGCCGGGTAACCGGCCCCTCGACGACAAACTCGCAGCTGTGAATGCTGGCCATAAATAGCCGCTTCTGGCGCACGCTGAAGGTGACGGCGGTGACGTCGTTTAGCCGCAACATCGCGCTGCTTTCGCTCAGTTTTTCGCTCGGCCAGCTCGCTAAGTCGCGCTGCACCGCGTTCATTAATGGCGTTTCAAACCAGGGGACGGAGGACATCAGGCGTCATCTCCCCGCGGGTCTGTTTCTCGTAATTGCCGATAGCGCGCTCGACCACCTCTTCCACCTCCAGCGGCTTGAACGGATTAACGCGCTGTACGCACAGCGTCCAGAACAGGGCATAGGCAGCGGTCAGGCCGAGCATAATTCCGAACGGCACCAGCACCTCGCGGCTGTCCATTCCCGGTGGGGTAATATTCACGATCGCGATGATAATCCCGACGCTGGAGATAATCTGCGGTAGCGGGAACCACGGCGAGCGGTAGGCGCGCGGCAGGTCCGGGCGGCGAATGCGCAGCATCACCACCGACAGGGTGACCAGCAGATAGGCTACGCCCCAGGCGCAGACCGCGGCGAGGATCAGCGGCACGATGCGGTCCAGATCGCCGTTCAGGTACCAGGCGTGCAGGCAGGGGATGGCCACGCCGATGGCAATCGCGATCACCGGTGTTTTGAAGCGCGGATGCAGCCAGGTAAGAAAACGCGGCAGCGCGCCGTCCAGCGCCATACCGTAAATAATACGCGGCACCGCGGCCATCAAAGTATTAATTGTGGCGCAGCCCGCCAGCAGCAGGCCGACCCCGAGCCAATACTGGCCGGCGTGGCCCATCACCCGCTCGGAGAAGGCCGGGATCGCCATCGGCGTGTCCAGCAGATGGATGTTATTCGCCGCATCGACCACCACGTTTTCCACCTGGCGGTTAATCGCCGCGCCGTAGATAAACATGCAGCTGGCGACGCCCAGTAAACCCAGCGCCATCGCCCGCGGAATGGTGCGGTGGGCTTTTTTGATTTCCGGCGCCATCGGCGTCACCAGTTCGCAGCCGACGAACATAAACATCGCCATGCCGATATAGCCGAACAGGCCGGAGATATCGCTAACGTTCAGCGGCGTGCCGAACCAGCCGGAAAGGTGAGTCACCGGCGCCATAAAAATGCCGCACAGGCCGAAAATGGTCAGCGTCGTCCACATGCCAAAGGTGAGCACCACTTCGACCTTGCCGAAAATTTCCACGCCAATGGCGTTCAGCAGGCCGAAAATGACCACCATACCGACGCCGACCATCCAGGTGTTTTGATGGGCGGCCATCTGCGCGTTGACCGATTCGAAGTTCACCAGCGCCATAATGCCGGCGAGAATGGTCTCCGCGGTGCCGGCGAAGATATGGACGATAAGATAGGCGCACAGCGCGCCGGTAATGGCGAAGAAGCGGCCCATACCGCAGGAGATATAGTCGTACACCGAACCGGTGGTGGGGATTAACGTCGCGGCTTCAGCGAAGGTAGTGACCTGCGCCTGCATCATAATAAAAGCCAGCAGTACCGCCAGCGCGAAGGTGTCGCCGCCCATGCCGAATCCGCTGGTGACCGTCAGGATCACCGGGCTTGCCATAATCAGCCCAACCGAGCTGGCGAGGGTCGTCGGAAAGCCGACGACGCCGCGTTCAAGATGGCTGGCGAGTCTGTTACTAAACATAGTCAACCTCTGCACAATGTAGGGGAGGGCAGGGAATAGCCAGCGCCACTCCCGGATAGTCATAATTTAGGCGGGCATCCTGCTCAACGAATATCGTCCGGAAGGTGGAGAGCAACGGGTGAATCTGTGACGTAGTCCATGAATGTGGCGGTTGATAAATAAAATAGCCCCGGAAAGCGGGGCCATCTGTCTTGCCACGTTGCGCGTATTTCTGCCGGGTGGCGGCTAGCGCCTTACCCGGCCTACGGTCCGTGCGGCCTGCCTTTAATTTGGCCTCAAAATCCCCGGTGGCGCTGCCGCTTACCGGGGCTACAGCGCTGTGCGATTTGGTAGCCCGGAGAAGGCGTAATGCGCCGCCGGGCATTATCAGCGTGTTAGAGCGTCTCGACGTTCGCCAGATAGTGTTTGACGAAACGTGGGGTGAGGATTTTCCATTCCACTTCGGTACCCTGTTTGACAAACCAGCTGTCCCCCGGCGCGAAGCGCTGCGGCTCGCCACCGGCGACGGTCAGCTCCACTTCGCCTTCCAGCACGGTGGCATGCTCGGTAAACGGATAGGTCATGGTAAAGCTCCCCTCAGTGGACGAAAACAGTCCGCAGGTAAAGGCGTCCTGCGGCTCGCCGTAGATCATCGCCCCGGCCACCTGCGGGTCGCCGGCGGTCGGCGTCGCGCCGAGCAGGCTGACGCTGCCGATCGGCTGCAGTTCAGGTACCGGGTGTTTGAGTTTAAAAGCGTGCATAGCGTTCTCCTGATTAACTCCGGCCTTTCCAGAAACCGGCGGTTTGATGCATCAGTTTTCCGGCGGTGACTAATAGCAAGCGCAGGCTGTCACGGCCGTGGATGGTCGCGTGGGGAATGCTGCTTAGCAGACGATAGCGGTCGGAACCGCCATTGATCCCTTCGGCGAGGATTTTGCACACGATGTGCGAGGGGGTGACGCCGAAGCCGGAGTACCCCTGGACGTAAAAGACGTTGTTATGGTCGCGTAAGGTGCCAATCTGCGGGAACAGGTTGGCGCTGCAGGCCATCGGCCCGCCCCAGGCGAAATCGATCTTCACATCTTTCAGGTACGGGAAGACCTCCGCCAGCAGCGTACGATTCCAGGCGGCGAAATCATTCGGCGTATACTCCAGGAAGCGGGTGGCGCTACCAAACAGCAGGCGGTTTTCACGAGTGACGCGATAATAGTTAATCACCGGGCGAATATCGCTGAAGGCGCCGCGCAGCGGGCTGATGCGCTCGATCAGTTCATCGGAGAGCGGCTCGGTCGATACCTGATAAGAGTAGGTGACCAGCGTTTTGTTGTAGATCTCCGGCTCCATATTGTTGAGGAAGCTGTCGCAGGCCCACAGCAGTTTGGCGGCTTTAACGCTGCCCATCGCGGTGCGCACCTGCACCTGTTTGCCGTAATTCACCTCCACCACCGGTGAGGATTCGAAAATTTTCACCCCCAGAGAATGCGCGGCCTGTGCCGAACCAAGCAGCATATTGAGTGAATGGATCTGCCCGCCGCCCATATGTTTCAGCGCGCCGCAGTAGACCTCGGAGCCGACCACCTGCTGTACCTCTTTCCCGGTATACAGTTCAATCTCTTCATCCGGGGTAGCGGCTTTAAACTCCTTTTCCCACTGGCGCAGCGTTTTAAGCTGCCGCTGGTTATAGGCCAGGTAGCCGTAGCCGGGGACGAAATCGGCGTCGATGTTGTATTTACGGATGCGTTCGCGAATGATGCCTGCGCCGAGATTGGCGATTTTAAACAGCGTTTCCAGCCCCTCTTTGCCGACGTGTTTTTTCACCGCTTCGATATCGTGACCGATCCCGGCCATCACCTGGCCGCCGTTGCGCCCGGTACCGCCATAGCCAAGATGGCGCGCTTCCAGCACCACCACGTTGGTGATCCCCTGTTCCGCCAGTTCCAACGCGGTGTTAATGCCGGAGAAGCCGCCGCCGATAATCACCACATCGGCTTCGATATCTTCCCGCAGCGCCGGAAAATGGAGCTGGTATTTCTTCGTCGCGCCGTAGTAGTTCAGCGCATCGATTTTAATATTCATCGCGTTACCCTGTCGTCTTGCCTGGCTCAATGTCTTCATCACAGCACGCCGCGCGGGCGTTGAATATCGTCCGGAAGAATGACGTTCTTTAGAACGATGGGCGTCGCGGAGCAACCGTGCTGTGATGGGCTAACTTTGCTGAAAAACGGGTGCTGACGATGAGCGAAATAACCTTACTGGCGGAAGTGACTGCCTTTTTACGCCAGCCGCACGGGCAGTTTATTGCCGGTCATCGGGAGGCGGGCCACGGCGCGCCGTTCGCGGTGATAAACCCGGCGACCGGAGAGGCGATTGCCGAAATCACGGCGGCGGATGTCGGCCAGGCGGACCGAGCCATGGAAAGCGCCCGCCAGGCGTTTAATCAGTGGCGCGAGATGCCGACGCTGGCGCGCGGCGCGTTGCTGCTGAAACTAGCGGACACGCTGGCAGAGCATCGCGAAGAGCTGGCGCAGCTGGAAAGTCTCTGCTCCGGTAAAACCATCATGCTGGCGCGGATGCTCGAGCTGGATCAGTCGGTGGCGTTTTTGCGCTACTTCGCCGGCTGGGCGGGGAAAATCACCGGCGAAACCCTGGATGTCTCGCTGCCGTCGATGGCCGGGGAGAAATATACCGCTTTTACCCGCCGCCAGCCGTTGGGCGTGGTGGTCGGCATCGTACCGTGGAACTTCTCGATTATGATTGCCATCTGGAAGATGGCGGCGGCGCTGGTCTGTGGCTGCACTATCGTCCTCAAGCCGAGCGAGTATACGCCGCTGACGCTGCTGCGGGTGGCGGAACTAGCGAAAGCGGTAGGTATCCCGGATGGCGTCATTAACGTGGTCAACGGCGCCGGCGGCGAGATTGCCCAACGCCTTATCACGCATCCGGCCTGCGCCAAGGTGAGCTTCACCGGCTCGGTGGCGACCGGGGAAAAAGTCCAGCAGTCGGCCAGTGCGTCAGGTAAACGGGTTACGCTGGAGCTGGGCGGTAAAAACGCCGCGCTGTTTCTCGATGACCTGACGCCGGAGGCCATGGTGAACGGCATTATCGAAGCCGGTTACCTCAACCAGGGGCAGATTTGCGCTGCCGCTGAGCGCTTTTATCTGCCGCAGGGCAAACTGGATGCGGTGCTGGCGCTGCTGAAAGACAGGCTCAGCGCTTTCGCGCCGGGGTCGCCGCTGGATGAACAAACGCTGATGGGACCGCTGGCCAACCGCCAGCAGTATGACAAGGTCTTGCGGCTCATTCAGACCGCACGCGAAGAGGGGGATACCATCATCTGCGGCGGCGAAGCGCTGCCCGGCGAGGGCTATTTCCTGCAGCCGACGGCGGTTAAGGTGCGCAGCGAAGAGAGCACCCTGATGCGCGAGGAGACCTTCGGCCCGGTATGCAGCTTTATTGGTTATCGCAGTGAAGAAGAGGCGCTGGCCCGAATTAATGCTTCGCCGTATGGACTGGCGGCCAGCGTCTGGTCGGATAATATCCGCCAGGCGCTGCGCTATTCGCAGGCCATTGACGCCGGGATCGTCTGGGTCAATATGCATACTTTCCTCGACCCGGCGGTGCCGTTCGGCGGCATGAAAGGATCGGGTATTGGCCGTGAGTTTGGTAGCGCGTTTATTGATGATTATACTGAACTTAAATCGGTGATGATGCGTTATTAAACCACAGGAATACCGGGATGCCGCTAATCACCATTAATTAGTGAAATATAAGACTTGCTGGTTATTATTATCTAATCCACCACCAGGCCGCCAAATAATAATTTGGTGGCCTTTTTGTTTACCTCGAATATACGTGCAGGAAAATTACCCGGAAACTTGTACAATAATATCCCGATTAAAAATTGCCGCCAATTAAATTTGCGATTACCAATATGCACCGCGTCATCATCTAATGGATGTCTGGCATTTTATTGTTTGGATTATTGTTAACTAAAAATTATTTAGAGTGTTTTTAATTAACATTTAATTAATTATTTTGGAGGTCACATTGACTACGCCATTAAAAGAGATCGTTATTGTCGGCGGCGGCGCCGGTGGGCTGGAGTTGGCGACCCAACTGGGACGTAAATTAGGGCGCCGAGGGAAAGCGAATATCACTCTCGTAGACCGCAGCCAGAGCCATCTGTGGAAGCCGCTGCTGCACGAAGTCGCCACTGGTTCGCTGGATGAAGGCGTGGATGCGTTAAGCTTTCTTGCCCATGCCAGCAAACACCACTTTTCCTTCCAGCACGGTTCGGTAATGGATATCGATCGGCAGAATAAAACGATTACTATCGCCGCGCTGCGGGATGAACAAGGCGAGGTGTTGGTGCCGGAGCGTAAATTATGTTGGGACACTCTGGTAATGGCGCTGGGCAGTACTTCCAATGATTTCAATACGCCGGGTGTTAAAGAGTACTGTATTTTTCTCGACAGTTCTGAGCAGGCAAAAGTATTTCATCAGCAAATGCTGAACCAATTTCTGCGCTATTCTGCCGACCCTCAGACGTCAGGTAAGGTCAATATTGCCATTGTTGGCGGGGGCGCTACCGGGGTTGAATTATCTGCCGAATTACATAATGCGGTAAAAGAACTGCGTAGCTACGGTTATAAAGATCTGACCAACGAAGCGTTAAATGTCAGCCTGATAGAAGCCGGCGACGGTATTTTACCTGCGCTGCCAAAACGGATTTCCAGCGCTGCGCACGAAAAGCTGACCCAACTTGGCGTGAATGTGATGACCAATACCATGATCACCGGCGTTGAAGAAGGCGGCCTGCATACCAAAGATGGCCAGTTTATTGAGGCGAGTTTAATCGTCTGGGCGGCGGGGATAAAAGCGCCGGACTTCATGAAGGATATTGCCGGGCTGGAGACCAACCGTATTAATCAACTGGTGGTGACCCCGACGCTGCAAACCACGCGCGACGCTGATATTTTTGCTTTCGGCGACTGCGCGGCGTGCCCGCGTCCGGAAGGCGGATTTATTCCACCGCGTGGCCAGGCGGCGCATCAAATGGCGCTCTTCACTGCCGACAATATTATCGCCCGGATGAAGGGGCATAAGTTGAAATCGTTCTCCTATCGCGATCGTGGTTCGCTGGTTTCGCTCTCCGGCTACACGACCTTTGGCAGCATCATGGGGCATCTACCGATCGGCCCGATGATGGTCGAAGGCCGTATTGCGCGGATGGTTTACGATTCGCTGTATCGGATGCACCAGGTGACGCTGCACGGTTATTTAAAAACCGGCCTGATGATGTTGTCCGGCGGGATTAACCGGATTATTCGCCCGCGCCTGAAATTGCATTAAGCGTGCTAAGCCGCCCTTCGCAAGAAGCGTGCGGCATAGCCTCCTGTCGCCCGGATAAGGCGTAGTGCCCCGCTATCCGGGTATGTATCGATCCCGAAGTTTCTTTCTTCCCCTATCAATCCGCTATTCCACGTTAAATAATCAGCAGATTATCTTTTTTGCCCGCCGGGGGTTGCCTGACATCTGATAATGCGTATAGTTCTCATTCTCTTTTTTGTTCGCAGGCTAAGCAGGGATCGATCTGCGCCAGTGAGTCGTTCACAAGGAACAGCAAAGGCGTAGGGTGACGCAAAGACAGCAGGCCGGAAACACACAATATCGGCCACTGCGCGACCACCGGGTCATTGATTTTTTATAGGGTTGTTCCAATGAAATACACTCTTCCGGCGTTGGCGCTGGCCATCAGCGCGACGTTAGGCGGCTGCGCGACTCACCATTCCGCTGCCGTCGCGCAACCGGTTGTTAACTCTCCTGCGGCTAACGTGGCGCAACCGCTGCAGCGCCAGCTAGCGGAAGGGTTGTACGAGATGGCGCTAAGCCCGCAGGGTGATGCGCTGTACGTCGCCAGCGCCGAAGGCTTTAAAGATGTGCAGGGCGGGGCGGTTTACAAGCTGGATCCGCAAACCCTTAATACCATCGGCCTGACGCATACCGATCTGAAAAACTTCGCTTTGCAGCTCTCTGCGGATGGTAAAACGCTATACGTCAGCAATTCGCTTGACGGCGGCATCAGCGCTATCGACACCGCCACCGGCAAGGTAAAAAACCGCCTGCTGTTCAGCGAGCGCAATGAAAAAGGGTTCCCCTATGGGGCGCGTCAGCTGCTGCTGTTAAATAATACCCTCTACGTTGGCGCGGTCGCCGACCCGGCGCAAATCTGGGTGGTTGACGCCGCTACCATGAAGCTGAAAACGCGGATTAAAAACACCGGTAAATGGATGACCGGCCTGCACTATTCCGCACAAACCGGGCGCGTATACGCCGCCAACGGCAGCGGTGAAATTCTGGTGATTAACCCGCGTAACCAACGCATTGAACAGCGCTGGAAGCCGCTGGGCGACAAGCCGGCGCTGCTGCTTAATATGGCCGAAGATAGCGACACCGGTCGTCTGTTCGTGACCGATAACTCGAAAGCGAAAACCACCCTGGTGCTGGATATCCACAGTGGCAAACTGCTTAAACAGCTCGAGGTCGGCGATTCGCTGGCGGTGCAGTTCAATGGGAAACGCCACGAAATTTATATTTCACAGCGTGAATCCGGCAAGGTTATCAGCCTTGACGACAGCCGCTACACGCTGAAGAAAAGCTGGGCGCTGCCGGCCAATCCCAACAGCCTGCTGCTTTCCGCCGATGGTCAGACGCTGTTTGTCACCGTCAAACAGCCCTTCAATAAAGACCACTCCACTAAAGGCCCGGACAGCGTCGTACGCATCGACCTGAACGAGCAATAAAAATAACTGGCCCGGCGACGGGCCCTTTGATCCATTTATCCTCATCCATGGGGCAAATTATGCACACCACGCACTATTCATCCTTCCCGCTGCGTAAAACGCTGTTGGCCTTAGCCATCGGCGCCGCCAGTCAAACGGCGATGGCCGCGGACGCTACCGCCGCGAAGCAACCTGGCGAAGAGACCCTCATCGTCGAGGCTAACGAAACCAGCGATTTTAAATCCGGCGGCGACCTGGTGGTTCCGGCATTCCTCGACGGGCAGATCGCCCACGGCGGCCGTCTGGGGATGCTTGGCGAACAAAAGGCGATGGACGTTCCTTTTAACGTCATCGGCTATACCTCGAAACTGATTCAGGATCAGCAGGCGAAAACCATCGCCGATGTCGTCAGTAACGACGCTGGCGTGCAGGCCGTACAGGGCTACGGCAACTTCGCCGAGACCTATCGAATCCGCGGGTTTAAGCTCGATGGCGATGACATGACCATGGGCGGTCTGGCGGGCGTGGTGCCGCGTCAGGTGATGGACACCCAGATGCTGGAGCGCGTTGAAATTTTCAAAGGGGCTAACAGCCTGCTTAACGGCGCGGCCAGCAGCGGCGTCGGCGGGATGATTAACCTCGAGCCGAAACGGGCGGAAGATCTGCCGACCGCACGTGTTGGCGTCGACTATACCTCTGATTCGCAGGTTGGCGGTACCCTCGACCTGGGACGCCGTTTCGGCGATAACAACCAGTTCGGCGCCCGGGTCAACCTGGTGCATCGCGAGGGCGAAGGCGCTATCGATAACGATAAACGCCGTACCACGCTGGCTTCGCTGGGGCTTGATTACCGTGGCGATCGTTTCCGCTCCTCGCTCGATTTCGGCTATCAGAAGAAAACGTTCCACGGCGGTACGATGGGCGTCAATATCAGCGGCGTAGATTTCATCCCGGCGCTGCCGGACAACAGCAAAAACTACAGCCAGAAGTGGGGCTATAGCGATATTGAAAGCGAGTTCGGCATGGCGAAGGCGGAATATGACCTGAGCGATAGCTGGACGGTATACAGCGCCCTCGGCGGTCAGCATTCGCATGAAATCGGCACCTACAGCGCGCCGAAGCTGCTCAATAAAAACGGCGATGCAACGGTTGGCCGCCTTGATACTAACCGCATCATCGACGCGATCAGCGGCATGGGCGGGGTACGCGGCGATTTCAATACCGGCGCGATTTCGCATAAGGTGAATCTCGGCTATGCGGCGCAGGTGCATACCGATGCGACCGCCTGGCGGATGTCGGCGAAGAATCCGACCACCAATATCTATGACAACCACGATGTGGCAATGCCGGATAACGCCTATTTTGGCGGCAACTACCACGATCCGCTGGTCACCTCGCGCAGCCGTACGCAGGGCTGGCTGCTGAGCGACACTCTCGGCTTCTTTAACGATAAGGTGCTGTTTACCGCGGCTGCTCGTCATCAGAAAGTGGTCGTGCGCAACTACAGCAACGCCACCGGACTGGAAGATACCTCTTCGCGTTATACCCAAAGCCGCTGGATGCCGACGTTTGGCCTGGTGTACAAGCCGTGGGAGCAGCTGTCGCTGTATGCTAACCATACCGAAGCGCTGCAGCCGGGCTCTGTGGCGCCGACTACGGCGGCCAATGCCGGGCAGAGTACCGGGATCGCGCACTCGAAGCAGGACGAAGTGGGCGTCAAGATCGACTACGGAACGATCGGCGGATCGCTGGCGCTGTTTGAAATCAAAAAACCGAACGCCATTTCCGATACCGCTGGCAATTACGGCCTCGACGGCGAGCAGCGTAACCGCGGCGTAGAGATGAACGTCTTCGGCGAGCCGATGCTGGGGCTGCGTCTTAACGCCAGTACGGTGTGGCTGGATGCCAAACAGACTAAAACCGCTAAAGGCGCAACCGATGGTAAAGATGCCATCGGGGTGGCTAATTTCTACGCGGTGCTCGGCGCCGAGTATGATATTAAGCCGGTGGAAGGCCTGACCGCGACAGCGCGTGTCAATCATAGCGGCTCGCAGTATGCCGATGCGGCCAACACCAAGAAGCTGGATAGCTACACCACCCTGGATTTAGGCCTGCGCTATCGTATGCGCCTGAACGCCGACCAGAACGAAATGACCTGGCGCATCGGGGTGACCAACGTGACCAACGAGAAGTACTGGTCCGGCATTGACGATACCGGAACCTATCTGTTCGAAGGCGATCCGCGTACCGTTCGCGTCTCAATGAGCTACGACTTCTAACGCTAAAAAAGCGGGGCGGGCGGCTGATGCTTGCCCCGCGCAACTTGCGACAATCCCCCCTAAGTGATAAAAGGTGCCCCTTCACAAAAACACACAGGGGAACGACGTGAAAGACGCGTCAACGTCGTCGGATGCCGTAGAAGAGAGCGGCCCGACGCTTCATCGCGGTTTACAGAACCGACATATTCAACTTATCGCCCTTGGCGGCGCGATTGGGACCGGCCTGTTTCTTGGCATTGGTCCCGCGATTCAAATGGCTGGCCCGGCGGTGTTGCTGGGTTACGCCGTGGCCGGTATTGTCGCTTTTCTGATTATGCGCCAGCTTGGCGAGATGGTGGTGGAAGAGCCGGTATCCGGTTCTTTTGCCCACTTTGCCTATAAATACTGGGGCCCGTTCGCCGGTTTCCTGTCCGGCTGGAACTACTGGGTGATGTTCGTGCTGGTAGGAATGGCGGAACTGACTGCCGCCGGGATTTATATGCAGTACTGGCTCCCCGATGTTCCCACCTGGGTTTGGGCGGCGGCTTTCTTCATCATTATTAACGCCGTCAACCTGGTCAACGTACGCCTGTACGGCGAGGCGGAGTTCTGGTTCGCGCTGATAAAAGTGCTGGCGATTATCGGCATGATCGCCTTTGGCCTGTGGATGCTGTTTGGCGGCCACGGCGGCAGCAAAGCCGGTTTTGATAACCTGTGGAAGCATGGCGGTTTCCTCGCCACTGGCTGGCATGGCCTGGTGCTGTCGCTTGCGGTGATTATGTTTTCTTTCGGCGGCCTGGAGCTTATCGGCATCACCGCTGCGGAAGCGCAAAATCCGGAAAAGAGCATTCCGAAAGCGGTTAACCAGGTGGTTTACCGTATCCTGCTGTTTTACATCGGTTCACTGGTGGTGCTGCTGGCGCTCTATCCGTGGGTAGAGATTAAATCCGATAGCAGCCCGTTTGTGATGATTTTCCATAATCTTGACAGCAACGTGGTGGCCTCCGCGCTGAACTTCGTCATTCTGGTGGCATCGCTGTCGGTCTATAACAGCGGCGTCTATTCCAACAGCCGGATGCTGTTCGGCCTGTCGGTACAGGGCAATGCGCCGAAGTTTCTCGCCCGCGTCAGCAAACGCGGCGTGCCGGTGAATTCGTTGCTGCTGTCAGGCGTTATTACCTCGCTGGTGGTGGTGCTCAACTATCTGCTGCCGCATGAAGCGCTGGGGCTGCTGATGGCGCTGGTGGTGGCGACGTTGCTGCTGAACTGGATCATGATCTGTATGGCGCACCTGAAGTTTCGCGCCGCGCAGCGTCGTAAGGGGCGTGAATCGAAGTTCAAAGCGTTACTGGCGCCAGCCAGCAACTACTTCTGTATCGCCTTTCTCGGTTTGATTCTGGTGCTGATGTGCACCATTGACGGGATGCGTCTGTCGGCAATACTGCTGCCGGTGTGGATTATCTTCCTGTTTGCCGCTTTCAAACTGCTGCGCCGCCCGGCGTAAGGCTTATCGCCCCGCGGAATGGCGGGGCGACATTACAAATGCTATGACGACAGCGCGCCCGACAGTGAACGAATGTCGTTGCCGGTTGGCGTCTGGTGAATACGCAGGCCGAACTCGTCAACCACCGCAAAGATATGGTCGAAGATGTCCGCCTGAATGCCTTCATACTCCGCCCACACCACGGTATTGGTGAAGCAGTAGATCTCAATCGGCAGGCCGTTAGCGTCCGGCGCCAGCTGGCGCACCATCATGGTCATATCCTTACGTAGCCGCGGATGGTTACGCAGATACTCCTGCAGATAGGCGCGGAAGGTGCCGATATTGGTCATTTTGCGCAGGTTAAGCACCGACGGTTCATTAGCGTGCTGTTGGTTCCACTCATTAATTTCCTGATGGCGCGAGTCCATATAGGGCTTCAGCAATTTGGCCTGAATCAGGCGCTGCCGCTCCTGCTCGTCAAGAAAATGGATGCTGGTGGTATCGATGTTCAGGCTGCGCTTAATACGACGACCGCCGGAGGCCGACATCCCGCTCCAGTTTTTAAACGAATCCGAGACCAGCGACCAGGTGGGGATCGTGGTGATAGTGTTATCCCAGTTGCGCACTTTTACCGTCGTCAGGCCGATATCAATAACCGCGCCATCGGCGCCGTATTTTGGCATCTCCAGCCAGTCGCCGAGTTTGAGCATGTCGTTGGCGGAAAGCTGGATCCCGGCCACCAGGCCAAGAATCGGGTCTTTAAATACTAACATCAGCACGGCGGCCATCGCGCCAAGACCGCTAATCAGAATCGCCGGCGACTGGCCAATCAGCAGCGATATGATCAGGATGCCGATAATAATCGCCGTGACCAGCTTAATCCCCTGGAAGATACCTTTAAGCGGCAGCTGCGAGGCGGTGGGGAATTTTTGCGCCAGGTTGAAAATCACGTCCAGCAGCGAGAAGAAAGAGAGCATGGCGTAAACCATGACCCACAATTGCGCGCAGGTAGATAAGATTTCCGCTGCTTCGCTGCCTTTCTGCAGCCAGAGCACGGCCTGAACGTTGACGATAATCCCCTGCAGGGTGAACGCCAGGCGGTGGAAGAGTTTATTTTGCGTAATGATCTGCAGCCATAAATGGCTGCTGGCCTGCGCCCGCTTTTCAAAGGTGCGTAGAACCACTTTGTGCAGAATGAGATGAACGACAATCGCCGTCAGAAAAATAATGCCAAAAGTAATGATGAGCGAGGTGGTAGGGGTGATTTTGATGCCTAATGCGGCGATTTGCGATATTAATTCCTGCATAACGTCTCCTGTACATCCAGCGGTTATGATGACCGCTGGATGACTATTATGCAAATCAGAGGTTACACAGTTGTGAATCAGGACGCCGTCGCCGCCGGCTGCAGGTTCAGGTGATGGCGCAGCCAAAGGGCAATAGCGCCCAGCAGCAGCATCATCGCTACCTCGACCAGCAGGAAGACGATCAGCGCCTGCGTATAGTCACCGCCGCCGCGCTGGGCCAGGGTTAAGAACAGTGAGCCGAGAATGGCCGGCCCCAGCCCCAGCGTCGCCTGCTGCAAGGTGCTGAGGATGGCGCTACCGGCTCCGGCATCGCAAGCGCGAATGTCCCGCATCCCGATACGATAGAAACTGTTGACGATTAACGCCTGACCATAGCCGATCAGCGCGGTGGAGGGCACCAGCGTCAGCGTCGTGGTCCGCAGGCCAAGTTGATAAAAGGTGACGCTCAGCAGCAGCAGGCCGCTAATCTGCACCACCAGGCCAATCAGCAAAATCCGTCCCATGCTGTAGCGAGCGATAAGCTTTGGCGCGTACAGCGCGGAGATAAAATAGGCCACCCCGAGAGCGATAAAACTGTTGCCGGACTGCCACGGCGCCATCCCCAGCCCGGCCTGCATGGTCAGCGCCATACAAAACATAAAGCCGGACCAGGCGCTGAAGAACAGCAGTGCGATAGCCATACCAAAACGGATGCTGGTGAGCTTCAACAGCCGCGGCGGCAGCAGCGGTTGCTCGCCGCGCTGCTGCTTACGCAGCGCGCTCAGGCGCATCCAGGCGAGCAGGGGGAGTACGGCCAGCAAAAGCAGCTGTAGCTCCCATGGCCAGTGCAGTTCCGGCCCCAGCGCCATCGGAAACAGCAGGCAGCAAAGGATTAACGCCAGGCTGAAAGTTCCCTGCCAGTCGATGCTGGAATGGCTTTCGCGGCGGGTTTCCGGCACATAGCGGCGGCTAAAAGCGAGCACCAGCAGGCAGAAAGGCACGTTGATAAAGAAGGCGTTGCGCCAGCCGAGCCCGGCGATATCGGCGGAGACCAGCCAGCCGCCGCCCATCTGGCCGACGATAAACGCGATGCCGCCGATACCGCCGTACAGGCTGATCGCCCGGGCGTGAGCGGTGCCTTTCAGGGTGACGTGCAGGGTGGCGAGGATTTGCGGCACGATCAGCGCCGCGCCGGCACCTTGCAGCGTTCGTGCGGCGAGTAGGGCGTTAATGGAGTTAGCCATTCCGCATAGCAGTGAGGCGATGCCGAATACCGCCACCCCCCACAGAAACAGGCGGCGGCGCCCATAGTTATCACCCAGTTTGCTGCCCATCGCCAGGCAGACGGCAAAGGCCACGCCGTACAGCGCGACGATAAGCTCCAGTTGAGTGGCGCTGGCGTCGAGGGAGTGGGTGATCGAATCCAGCGCCACGTTGGTTATCGAGGTATCAATTAACGGCAGCATCTGGCCGGTCAGTAATAGCAGTAAGCCGGCGCGGCCGGGTGAAACAGCAGACGAATTCATCGGATCTCTCCATTGCGTCATTCAGCGGATGGCCGTAGCATCTCCGATTAATTAAACGGGTACCAGTTCCTGTCTATACTGGTATTGGTACTACCATGCTGGAGGAACAATGACGCTAATGCTGCAACGTGAGGCGCTGAATCTCGCGCCCGATGATAGCCGTAAACAGCTGGGAGCATTTCTGCGCGCCCGCCGCGAAAGCCTTGACCCGCAGCGTCTCGGCCTGCCGCGCGTCGGGCGGCGGCGGACGCCGGGGCTGCGCCGGGAAGAGGTGGCGATGCTGGCGGACGTCGGCGTGACCTGGTACACCTGGCTTGAGCAGGGGCGGGAAGTGAATCCGTCGGCGGCGGTATTAAGCGGCGTGGCCAGCGCGCTGCAGTGCAGCCCGCTGGAAACCCGCCATCTGTTCGTACTGGCCGGCTTAACGCCGCCGGAGAATACGCAGGCCACGGTTTGCGAGGGGATCAGTCCCGGAACCCGACGCATGCTTGATAGCCTGATGCCGCAGCCCGCCAGCATCCAGAAACCGAACTTTGATATCGTCGCCTGGAATGACAGTTTTTGCCGCCTGATGGGCGTTGATTTCGCGACGATTGCCGAAGAAGACCGCAATTGCATCTATCTCTATCTCACCTGCGAAGCCTGGCGTAGCCGCATTGAAAATCGCGATGTGTTGCCGACTTTTGTTTCCTATTTTCGCGCGGCGATGGCTGAGCATCGCGGTTCGCCAGAGTGGGAAGATAAGCTGGCGCGCTTTTTCGCCGCTTCAGCGGAGTTCGAAGCGCTATGGCACCAGCGCTATGAGGTGCGCGGCGTCGAAAACCAGGTGAAAAATTTTAACCATCCGCAGCTCGGGCGCTTTAGCCTGCAGCAAATGTACTGGTATTCCGCGCCGCGCAACGGTTCGCGTCTGCTGGTCTATTTACCGCTGGATGAAACCGGAGAACAGGCGCTGGCCTGGTTGGATCAACAGGGCTAAGCCCGCAATGGACAAGGAACGCTTATGAACGTCACCCGCAAGCAGCAGCGGATTCTTCAACGCGCTATTGAGCAATGGCAGCAGGAGGGGGTCCTGAACAGCAGTGATGGCCAACGGCTGTCAGCGTCGCTATCTGTCCGTACTTTCGACTGGCAGCGCCTGAGCCGCTATGCCTTCTGGACCGCGATAGCCTGCGTCTTGATTGCGCTGGGGAGTCTGTTCGCCGACGCTGAATTGATTGCGGCGATTATCAATCTGTTCAGCGATTCCGCTGTCGCGCGGATTATTCTGCCGACGCTGCTGGCCATCGCATTTTACTATTGGGGGTTCCGCCGCCAGCGGCGCGAATCCCAGTGGCACTACAGCACCGAGGCGATTTTGTTCCTCGGCGTCGTCTGTACCGCCATTGCCTTGTGGCAGCTAGGCGATCGGCTGGACGACGGCAGCGGCCATGTGGCGCCGCTAATCCTGCTCGGCTGCGCCATTTACGGCCTGATAGGGTTTTTCGCCCGCTCCGGGCTGGTGTGGCTGTTCTTCCTGCTGGCGTTAGGTAACTGGTTTGGCGCGGAAACCGGCTATGTATCAGGTTGGGGCGCCTACTGGCTGGGGATGAGCTTCCCGATTCGTTTCGTGCTGTTCGGCGGCGTGCTGCTGGCGCTGTGCTACTTGATGCAAAATGTATTACACCAGCGGCAGTTGTTTACCGTTAGTAAGGCGATGGGGCTGACCTGGCTGTTTGTCGCGCTGTGGATCCTGTCGATTTTCGGCAACTACGATTCCGATAGCTGGTATGGGGTGAGCCAGGCGCAACTGCTGCCGTGGGGGCTGCTGTTTGCGCTGGCGGCGGCGATCTGTATTTATATCAGCCTGAAAACCGACGATGGCATGCTGCGTGGATTTGGCCTGACGTTTCTTGCCATCAACCTCTACACCCGCTTCTTCGAATTCTTCTGGTATAGCCTGCACAAGGTGGTGTTCTTCCTTATCCTGGCGGTATCGCTGGCGATGATTGGTCGCTACGCCGAGCGGATCTGGCACGCCGGCGAGGGGGAGAAAAAGTAACCCTCCCCGGTGGCGCTAACGCTTACCAGGGCTACCAACCGAGTACTGGACCGTAGCCCTTGTTATCGGTTTTCGATTGCTTCGCTCCTGGAAAAACGGTTGTTCTGCGCTGTTTCCGAGCACATTGCGCTCCCGATAATTCTTCTGCGTTATGTCTCTCATGGTGCAGGGAGCGCACAGAGGGCGGCCAGTCGCCGCCGCCCTCTGTACTCCCGGGCTCTGGCCGCCAAAATCGCCACTTCGTGGTACCTTCGACTTATCCCTGCAGGCTTCGGGTCGGGCCGAGGCAGCGTCCTTGCAAATCACGGCCCTCAGCCCGCATCCATGCGGGCTGCCCCGGCCTTCCGGGAACGTCTCAGCGATTTTGAGGCCACCAACACCAGCAGTTTCAGTCAGCATTGATGCGGTTGTAACGGAGGTAGCCCGGATAAGGCGCAAAGCGCCGCCATCCGGGGAGGACAGCGCGCGGAGATTAGATCTCGGTGATGGTGGTGGACTGCGGCAGTCGGGATTTCGGCAGCGCGGCGTTGAAGTCTTCCACGCTGTGATGACCGACCGGCACCACGACCACGCTGGTATAACCTTGCGCTTTCAGGCCAAATTCTTCGTCGAGGATAGCGAAATCGACGCCTTCGATCGGCACCGCATCCAGACCCATTGCCGCCACGCCGAGCAGGAAGTTGCCCACGTTAAGATAAACCTGCTTCGCCATCCACTGATCGTCATCTTTCAGCTCTTTGCGGTGCATATCGGCAAAGAAGGTGCGGCCTTTGTGGTTACCGGCTTTGGCTTCCGGAGTGGCAAAACGGCCATCGGCATCTTCCTGATCAACGACTTTTTCCAGCCACGCATCGTCCATTGCGGTTTTCGCACAGAACACGACAACGTGGGAAGCGTCGAGGATTTTACGTTCGTTGAACACATAGGTGCCGCTGGCTGCTTTCGCGACGCGAGCTTTACCTTCATCGCTGCTGGCGACGATAAAGTGCCATGGCTGAGAGTTGGTGCTCGACGGGCTGTATTGCAGCAGCGTTTTCAGGTTTTCCGCCTGTTCAGCCGTCAGTTTTTTCGCCGGATCGAAAGCCTTAGTGGAGTAACGTTTTAAGGCAACTGAGATAATATCCATGACTCTTCCTCACAATTTTCAGCCCCTTACGGGCACATTTCGTGGGAGGAAGAGTACAGCGATGCGCGGGAAATGATAAGAGTGAAAAATGCGATAACACTTATCGCATTTATTTGAAAATCAGCCGGGACGTAGCCGACGCTGGTCTTTTTTCGCCAGCTTATCCACCACCAGATTCCACGAGTCGTCAATAAGCTCGGCAAGTAAATCCTCGCTGATATCCTCGCCCGGCACCACGGTGATCCAGTGCTTTTTGTTCATGTGATAGCCCGGTTCGATGCTGCGGTAAATTTGCTGATTGAGCAGCGATTTTTGCGGATCGGCCTTCAGGTTGACTATGGCACGCCCGCGAAGGGTCATGGTCAACATGAAAATACGCCCACCGACTTTAAACACGTCATACTCCGGGCCAAACGGCCAGCAGTGTTCGGTAAAAGGGTAGGTCAGCGCGATACGCTGCGCGTGATGGTGTAGCGCTTCGTTATCCATTACGACTCACTCTCATGCAGCGCATTCCACATGGCCTCAAAACCGAGGGCAATGATCTCGCGGGCGCGCTGCGGATCGTGGCTGGCGAACTCGATGGTGGTTTCAGCCAGCGACAGGAACAGGGCATCGCCGAAAGCGCGATAGGCGTCGCTAAGGAAAACCGCTTTTACCGACAGCTGGCACATCTCGTTCAGCTCGGGAAAACTCTCTTTGACCTGGCTGCGGGTTTCATCGGTAATGCGTTCGCTCAATGCCATACGGCGAATGGCGCGGTATTCCATAGGGTTACGCATCCCCCAGTCGATATAACTGTTCCAGATGTTCCGCGCGTTCTCTTTCGGGCGTTTTTCGTCAGGATTGAGCCCGGCGATCATTGTCTGTACTAAGCGCATCTTAATGGCGAGGTATAACTCGTTGAGCAACTCATCTTTAGTGGCGAAATAGCGAAACAGCGTTCCCTCGGCAACCCCCGCGCTGCGGGCTATCGCCGATGTTGAAGCGGCAATGCCGGACTGGGCGAAAGCGGCCGTGGCGGCTTCCAGTAACGCTTGTTTTTTATCTTCACTCTTAGGACGAGCCACTACATTTTACCTCGCTGAAAGTTAAACCTCGATCTAATCACGGCGGACCGCACAACTGCAACGCCAGATGTCAAAAATTGAAAATAGTCTTGACGATTTTCTACTCCTTCCTAATAATGAGTGCTTACTCACTCATAATCAAGTTATATCATAAAGTCCCCTGGATGGGGCTTTTGTCTGGTCAGGATATGAACCGTGTCACCTTTAGCGTGGTCGCCATTATGTTATTAGCAGCAGCAACGACATTGCCGTTTGTTCTTAATGCCGGTTTTGGCAAAGCGCCGCAGGGGGCGCAGCTCAGTCTTGTCGAACAGTCGCCGAACTACCGTGACGGCCAGTTCCATAACCAACTGCCGACGCCGGGATTCACCGGCCAGAAAAACATGCTGGCCGCGTGGTGGGATTTCCTGGTCACGAAGCGAGAAAACGCGCGCCCCCAGCAGCCGTTGCCGCTGGTGAATACCGATCTTGCCGGTTTGCCGTCTGGTGAAGACGTCATGGTCTGGCTCGGTCACTCATCGTGGTATCTGCAGCTGGCGGGTAAACGTATCCTGATCGACCCGGTATTTAGCGATTACGCCGCGCCGTTCTCCTTCATCAATAAGGCCTTCCCCGGTGATTATCCGTGGAACGCGCAGCGGATGCCGGAGATCGATCTGCTGATTATCTCCCACGATCACTACGACCATCTCGACTACGCCACCATTAAGGCGCTGATGCCGAAAGTTAAACGCGTGGTGACGCCGCTCGGCGTCGGCTCGCATTTGCGCTACTGGGGAATGGATGCGGCGATTATTGATGAAGTGGACTGGAACCAGACGATAAAAATCAGCGATGAACTCACCGTACACGCGCTGCCGGCTCGCCATTTCTCCGGCCGCGGGCTGAAACGCAACCAGACCTTGTGGGCCAGCTTCCTGTTCGTCACCCCGCAGGAAAAGATTTATTACAGCGGCGATAGCGGCTATGGCCCGCATTTTAAGGCCATTGGCGAACAGTTTGGCCCTATCGATCTGGCAATCATGGAAAACGGTCAATATGACCAGGACTGGAAGTACATCCACATGATGCCGGAAGAAACGGCGCAGGCCGCCGATGATTTACGCGCCCGGTCGGTATTACCGGGGCACGCCGGACGCTTTGTGCTGGCAAAACACAGCTGGGACGATCCGTACCAGCGGCTGGCGGCAGCCAGCGAAGGACGTGAGTGGCGTTTAGTCACGCCAATGCTGGGCGAACCGGTGTGGGTCGCTGATAAGACACAATCATTTAACGCCTGGTGGCGCTAACCGCCAGAGTGGTTCAGAAGGAGAGAAGAGATATGAATATATCCGCTCAGGTGATTGACACTATCGTGGAATGGATTGATGACAATCTACATCAGCCACTGCGAATTGATGATATTGCGCGCCATGCCGGATACTCGAAATGGCATCTGCAACGGCTGTTTTTGCAGTACAAAGGGGAAAGTCTCGGGCGCTACATTCGCGAGCGTAAACTGCTGCTGGCAGCGCGCGACCTGCGCGATACCGATCAGCGGGTTTATGATATCTGCCTGAAATACGGCTTTGATTCGCAGCAGACCTTTACCCGTATTTTTACCCGTACCTTCAATCAGCCGCCGGGCGCGTATCGCAAAGAGAACCACAGTCGTGCGCACTGAGCGCCGACTGCATACCAGTCCGCCTCTATCGGCGGGCTTTTTTTGCTCTCGTACGGCTTAATCTGCCAGCGAGAACCAGCGGCGCCATATCCAGCGCAATACCAGATACTCAACTACCCCCAGCGCTAAGAACCACAGGCAGAAGATCAGGGTATAGAGCTGGTTGAGATCCATCAGGTGGAAGGATGTGACCAGTTTTTGCGCCAGCGTCAGGCCGAGCGAGGGCGCCGGCAGCAATAAGCATGAGATCAGGGCTAACAGCAAAATGCCGGCGGCGGATAACAGCGTTTCCAGCGGGTGTTTCATTATAATGTTAATCGTCAGTTAAAAAACATATTGTCTGGTAAAAAGTCCGTTAACGCAATATGCTTTATCCGCTTATTAATTTACGTCATTCATATTATTTCTAATACTATTAATTAAAACCCCTCTGTTAATTTATTGATTAATATTTGTGATTAAGTTAATTGCACCGTGATGTAAATTAACGTCATTTATTATCCCAGCATTTTTACAAAAGTATAGGTACTATATCCCACTATTGTGGCGATAATAATTGCCAGTGCGACATACAGCACCAGACGGCGTCCGCGGTAGATTCCAAACATGTTTCACCTCGTTTATAAATGGTTTAGAAATACCCTGTAATATTTGTTTTTCAGAACCAACTTACCATGTATTTTTTAATTTGCGAGTAAATAAATATTCTGGCTGGATAATTTGATCTTGCTCGCAAAACGCATTAATTCATTGGCCAGAAATGATTTCAGGCTTTCCGAATGACGGAATTTAAAAGGAAACTTAATTTTGACCCGGATGATTAACCCCCACAACATCACGCCTTCGGGCGACAGCGCGCCACAGCAGGCTTATCAGCAAACAGTCGAAGCGGTACTGGCGCAAAAAAAGAGCCATGCCGACGGTCTCAGCACCGCTGAAGCCGTCGGGCGCCTGAAATCATACGGCCCTAACGCGCTGCCGGAAAAGAAAGGCAAACCGGCCTGGCTGCGTTTTCTTGCCCACTTCAACGATGTCCTGATTTACGTCCTGCTGGCCGCTGCCGCGCTCACCGCGGTGATGGGCCACTGGGTCGATACCCTGGTTATTCTCGGCGTTACCGTCATTAATGCGTTGATCGGTCATATTCAGGAGAGCAATGCCGAAAAATCGCTGCAGGGGATCCGCAACATGCTCTCCAGCGACGCCCGCGTCCAGCGCAACGGCAAGCATGAAACCATCCCCACCCGTGACCTGGTGCCGGGCGATATTGTTATTTTGCGCGCTGGCGATCGCGTCCCGGCGGATATGCGCCTGATTGAAAGCCACAATCTACGGGTCGAAGAGGCGATTCTCACCGGCGAATCAACGGTGGTGGATAAAACCACTGTGGCGTTGCACGGCGAGCTACCGCTGGGTGACCGCACCAATATGGTCTTCTCCGGCACCACTATCAGCGCCGGCAGCGGCGTCGGTGTGGTCACCGCTACCGGTCAAGAGACCGAGCTAGGCCACATCAATCAGATGATGGCGGCTATTGAAAAGCACCGTACTCCGCTGCTGGTGCAGATGGATAAGCTGGGGAAAGCGATTTTTGTCATCATCCTCGCGATGATGGTGGCGCTGTTCTTCTTCAGCCTCGCGCTGCGCGATATCCCGCTGGGCGAGCTGCTGCTGTCGCTGATTAGCCTCGCGGTGGCGGCGGTGCCGGAAGGCCTGCCGGCGATTATCTCGATTATCCTGTCGCTCGGCGTACAGGCGATGGCGCGCAAGCGGGCAATTATCCGCAAGCTGCCGACGGTTGAAACGCTTGGCGCGATGACCGTGGTGTGTTCGGACAAGACCGGCACCCTGACCATGAACGAAATGACGGTGAAAGCAATCATCACCGCCGACTGCTGCTACCGCGTTGAAGGCGACAGCTATGAGCCGCAGGGGCGCATTTTCCAGGAGGGCAGCGACGAGCCGGTGGTGGTCCAGCCGGGCAGCGTTTTGGAAACCTACCTGCGCACCATCGATCTGTGCAACGACAGCCAGATCGTTCAGGACGAGCGTGGCCTGTGGGGGATCACCGGCGGCCCGACCGAAGGGGCGCTGAAGGTGCTGGCGGCGAAAGCCCAGTTAGCGCCGGTCGCCACCCGGTTGGTGGCGAAAATACCCTTCGACTCGCAGTACAAATATATGGCCACCCATCAGCAGATCGGCGATGAGGAGCGGGTGCTGATTACCGGCGCGCCGGATGTCATCTTTGCCCTGTGCGGCCAGCAGATGAGCAAGCAGGGGCCAAGGCCGTTTGACCGTCAATACTGGGAAGACGAAATGGCGCGTTTCGCCCGTCAGGGGTTACGGATGGTTGCCGCCGCCTGTAAACCGGCAACCGTCGGCAGCGCCACATTGACCCACGATGATCTGAAAGAAGGTCTGGTGTTCCTCGGCATCGCCGGAATGATGGATCCGCCGCGTCCGGAGGCGATTGACGCGATCCACGCCTGCCAGACCGCCGGGATCCGCGTGAAGATGATCACCGGCGACCACCCGCAGACGGCGATGAGCATCGGTCAGATGCTGGGGATCGCCAACAGCCGCCAGGCGATGACCGGCTATCAGCTTGAGCATATGGATGATGCCGAGCTGGCGAAGGCGGCGGTGGAGTTTGATATTTTCGCCCGTACCAGTCCGGAGCATAAGCTGCGTCTGGTAAAGGCGCTGCAGGATAGCGGCGAAGTGGTCGGCATGACCGGTGACGGCGTTAACGACGCCCCGGCGCTGCGCCAGGCCGACGTGGGCATCGCCATGGGCATTAAAGGAACCGAGGTGACCAAAGAGGCCGCCGATATGGTGCTCACCGACGACAACTTCGCCACCATTGCCGGCTCGGTGAAGGAGGGGCGTCGTGTCTACGACAACTTGAAAAAGACCATCCTGTTCATCATGCCGACCAACCTCGCGCAGGGGCTGTTGATCATCATCGCGCTGCTGGCGGGCAATATTATTCCGCTGACGCCGGTGCTGATTTTGTGGATGAACATGGCGACCTCGGCCACGCTCTCCTTCGGCCTGGCCTTTGAAGCCGCCGAGCGCAACGTGATGAACCGTCCACCGCGTAAGACCGGCCAGCACGTGATGGATGGGTTCGCCGTCTGGCGCGTCGCTTTTGTCGGTTCGATGATTGCCGTCGCCGCTTTTATTCTCGAAGCCTGGCTGGCGCCGCGCGGCCACAGCGCCGAGTTCATCCGCACCGTGCTGCTGCAGATGCTGGTGACCGCCCAGTGGGTCTATATGATCAACTGCCGCAGCAGCGACAGTTTCTCCCTGAACAAAGGATTGCTGCGCAACAAAGGCATCTGGCTGGTGACCGGCATCCTGTTGCTGATGCAGCTGGTCATCATCTATGTACCGCTGATGCAGAACATGTTCGGCACTGAGGCGCTGCCGCTGCGCTACTGGTTCGTGACTCTGGTGATTGGTGTGGCTATGTTCCTGGTGGTTGAAATTGAGAAGCGGCTGACCCGCCGTTTCCGTAAAGCTGCCTGATCCCCTCTGGCGCCCCTTCAGGATAGAGCGGGCGCCATTTTCGTTTAGCCAGGTTTTTGGGTTTCCACCGCGATCATGGTGACGAACGGATGGTATTGCCACGGTATGCTGCCGCCCTTTTGATACATTTTTGAAATCGTACCGTCGAGGTAGAGCATCTGGCGCACGTGGAGTTTGGACTGCGCGTAACAGGCGAAATCGTAGAAATTGGTTTCACGCTCGCTAAGCATAAATACCACCCGTCCCTGCTTATCAATGCCGACGCCGTTGCGCAGTTTGCGCGAGCTGGCGGAGGGCTTCAGCCGCCAGTTGATGGCGCCGTTTTCAATCAGCATTGGCCCGGACTGCACGGCGTAGGTTATCTCAGGCGATGGCTTAAAGTTGTTGATAGGCGTTATTCCCGCCCGCTGGCCCTTCAGCCAGAATACGCCGCCGGGGCGGATGAAAAAGTTGCCGCCGCCGGAGGCGCGGTTGAGCGGCTTTAGCAGCTCGCCGTTTTCGATATACAAGCCCAGCGGTTCGTAGGCCTTATCGTATATCCCGCCGTTCATCGCCATCTGGACGCTGCCGTCTTTATCGATATCGGACAGCAGCGAGCGCAACGATCCCCAGGCTTTACCATTTTGCTTTTGCCAGTACATCACGATGCGCTCCTGCTGCGGATTAACCGTATAGCTTTGCAAGGTCAGCGTCGGGTCGGTGAGCGTACAGGCGGCATGGGTAAAAGCGGTGAAGGGAAGAAGCGCAAGCGGGATCAGGCGGCGTAATAACATGAACATTCCTTTTAAATATCCTGCGCCGAGTATACCCGTTTCGCTTCCTTATGCCGCCCAAATCTCGCAATGCTTTTGTACCAGACCAATCAGCGAACCGCCGTTGGCGATGAATTCGCGCATCTGCTGCGCTTCGCTGATGGGGGATCTGGCCTGGCGCACAACCGACTCCAGCGCCGCGCTGGCATGCACCTTGTGGGCAAAAGGCGCCAATCGGTCGGCCAACTGCAGAATGTTCGCGCGGATGCTCTGCTGTTCGCCGGACCAGACATCGGTTATCACCCCGTCGAGGCCGTAGCGACAGGCCTGATAGCGGTTGAAAGGGTAGAGGAGGTAATCCTCCGGTTGATGTTTAAACGGCCGTTCGTTTAACAGCCAGCAGGCCAGCGTCTGGATAAATCCGGCGATATTCACCGCCTGGCCTATCGTCAGCGGCGTATCCATTACCCGCACCTCGACGGTACCGAACACCGGGCTCGGGCGGATATCCCAGTGCAGATCCTTCATGCTGTCGATCATGCTGGTGTAGCTCAGGCGGCGGAATAAACGCTGAAAGGCCTGCCAGTTCTCAACCCACGGCATCGGCCCGTTATCAGGATAGGAAGAGAAACGATTCAGACGCGAACAGGCAAAGCGGCTGTCGGTGCTGTCGAACCACGGCGAGGCGGCGTTGAGGGCAATAAAGTGCGGTACAAAGCGTGACAGCCCGTGCAGTAAATAGATGGCGTCGTCGCCGTTCTGACAGCCGACGTGAACGTGCTGGCCAAACACCGTCGCCTGCTTTGCCAGATAGCCGAAGTGCTCGACGGTTTTCACATAGCGCGGGTTATCGCTGATTTGTTGACGCTGCCAGGCGTGGAAAGGATGCGAACCGCCGCCGCAGATTTGTAGGTGGTGATGGAGAGCGGCGCGCTGTACCGCCTGATGGATGGCGCCGAGCTGTGTGGTGGCGTGGTTGATATCGCGACAGATGCCGGTCGCTATCTCCAGCATGCTTTCGGTGATGTCGTGTTTGGCCTCTCCCGCCGTCAGTTCGCGTTGGATATCGGCAATCAGCGTGGAGGCATCCTGGCTGAGGTCGTATCCCGGCGGGTTGACGACCTGTAACTCCAGCTCAATACCAAGCGTAAAAGGCGCTGAAACGTGAAAATCGGGTAGCGTCATCGTCTTTCTCCTGTCCCCGCTTAAACTGCAAGTATAGGAGAAGCGCAGTGAGTGCGGACGGGATGAGAAAACCCCGGTGGCGCTGTCGCTTACCGGGGCTACAGAGTTGTGCTATTTGGTAGCCCGGATTAGCGTAGCGCAATCCGGGAAGGCGGGGGGTGTATCGCTGACACCGGTGCTGGCGGCTTCAAAATCCCCGGTGGCGCTGTCGCTTACCGGGGCTACAGTGCTGTGCTATTTGGTAGCCCGGATTAGCGCAGCGCAATCCGGGGATCTGCTCGTTTAGCGGCGAACAGGCGCGTCGCCAGCGACATAGTAGGCCGCGGTGCTGCGCGGTAACGGCTGACGTCCGCGAATGGCATCGGCCATCTTCTCGCCAATCATGATAGTGGTGGCGTTCAGGTTGCCGGTAATAATCTGCGGCATAATCGACGCGTCGACGACTCTTAACCCTTCCATGCCGTGGACGCGGCCTTCGCCGTCGACCACCGCCATGTCGTCGTACCCCATCTTACAGGTGCCGCACGGGTGGAACGCGGTCTCGGCGTGATTACGCACAAACTCATCTAACTCCGCATCGCTCTGGCACTCAACGCCAGGACTGATTTCGCGCCCACGATATTTATCCAGCGCCGGCTGGTTCATGATTTCGCGGGTAATACGGATGGCGTCGCGGAACTCCTGCCAGTCCTGGTCGCTCGACATATAGTTGAACAGGATTGCCGGATGGGCATGCGGATCGCGCGATTTCAGACGCACGTGACCGCGGCTTGGTGAACGCATCGAGCCAACGTGGCACTGGAAACCATGTTCTTTAACTGCATTGGATCCATTGTAGTTAATCGCCACCGGCAGGAAGTGGTACTGAATATTCGGCCAGGCGAATTCCTCGCGGCTGCGGATAAATCCGCCCGCTTCAAACTGGTTGCTGGCGCCGATCCCGGTGCCGCCGAACAGCCATTCCGCGCCGATTTTCGGCTGATTCCACCATTGTAGCGCCGGGTACAGCGATACCGGCTCTTTGCACTCGTACTGCAGGTACATCTCAAGATGGTCCTGCAGATTTTCACCGACGCCGGGCAGGGCGTGGACCAGCGGAATATCAAACTGGCGCAGGAGTTCCGGATTGCCGACCCCGGAACGCTGCAGAATTTGCGGCGAGGCGATGGCGCCGGCGCACAGCAGCACTTCTTTATTGGCCATTGCTTTCGACGGCGCGCTGCTGTCGCCTTCCAGCCACTCGACGCCAACGGCGCGTTTGCCGTCAAAAATAATGTGATCGGTCATGGCATGGGTGCGGATGGTCAGGTTCGCGCGGCTGCGGGCCTGATCGAGATAGCCGCGGGCGGTGCTGGCACGGCGTCCCTGCGGCGTCACGGTGCGGTCCATCGGGCCAAACCCTTCCTGCTGATAACCGTTGAGATCGTCAGTACGCGGATAGCCCGCCTGCACGCCGGCTTCCACCATTGCATGAAACAGCGGGTTATTATTCTGTTTCGGCGTAGCGACGCTCACCGGGCCGTCGCCGCCGTGATAGTCGTTAGGGCCGATGTCGCGGGTTTCCGCTTTCCGGTAATAGGGCAGGCAGTCGAGGTAGCTCCAGTGTTCCAGCCCCGGCGCGGCGGCCCAGTTATCAAGGTCCATGGCGTTGCCGCGGATATAACACATGCCGTTAATCAGCGAGGAGCCGCCGAGCCCTTTACCGCGTCCGCACTCCATGCGACGGTTGTTCATATAGGGTTCCGGTTCGGTCTCATAGGCCCAGTTGTAGCGTTTGCCCTGCAGCGGGAAAGCCAGCGCGGCGGGCATCTGGGTGCGGAAATCAAAGCGATAATCCGGGCCGCCCGCTTCCAGCAGCAGGACGGTGATGTTGGGATCTTCCGTTAAACGCGTCGCGAGGACGTTGCCGGCGGAGCCGGCGCCAATAATGATGTAGTCAAACTGCAAAAATGACCTCCTGGTTAAAATATGGATTGAAACTGACCCATCTCAACCTGGATGGATTTTACCTGGGTATAGCTCTGTAGCGTCATCACGCCGTTTTCTCGGCCAATGCCGGAGTGTTTATAGCCGCCGACCGGCATTTCCGCCGGCGATTCTCCCCAGCTGTTTATCCAGCAAATGCCGGCTTCCAGCTGGTGGATGATGCGGTGAGCGCGGTTCAGATCCGGCGTGACGACGCCAGCGGCAAGGCCGTACTCGGTGGCGTTGGCGCGACGAATCACTTCCGCTTCGTCGTCATAGCTAAGAATCGACATCACTGGTCCGAAGATCTCTTCGCGCACGATAGTCATGTCGTCGGTGCAGTCGGTGAAGACCGTCGGAGCGACCCATGCGCCATTATCGAAGCCTTCGCCTTTCAGCACATCGCCGCCGCACAGCAGGCGAGCGCCTTCGCTTTTGCCGCTCTCGATATAGCGCAGGACATTCTGGCGATGCGGGAAGCTGACCAGCGGGCCGAAATTGGTATCGTCGGCAAACAGGTCTCCGGCGCGGATACGGCCCACGCGCTCCAGGATCTTGTGTTCAAATTCGGCTTTAAACTTCGCGGGCACAAACACGCGGGTGCCGTTGGTGCAGACCTGACCGGAGCTGTAGAAATTGGCCATCATGGCGATATCGGCGGCGAGGTCGAGGTTGGCATCTTCCGCGATAATCAGCGGTGATTTACCGCCCAGCTCCATGGTCACCTCTTTTAAAGAAGAGGCGGCGGAGTTGGCCATGACTTTTTTGCCGCTGGCGACACCGCCGGTGAAGGAGATTTTGGCGATATCCGGATGCTCGGTCAGGTACTGGCCGGTTTCGGCGCCGATTCCCGGCAGGACGTTGAAGACCCCTTCCGGTAGACCCGCTTCGCGGTAGATTTCCGCCAGCTTCAGCGCGGTGAGCGGAGTGACTTCGCTCGGTTTAAAGATCATCGCGTTACCGGCGGCCAGCGCCGGGGCCGATTTCCACAGCGCTATCTGGATCGGGTAGTTCCAGGCGCCAATACCGGCGACTACGCCAAGCGGCTCGCGGCGGGTGTAAACAAAAGAACTGTCGCGCAGCGGGATCTGGCTGCCTTCCAGCGCCGGGATCAATCCGGCGTAGTACTCCAGCACATCGGCGCCGGTTACGATATCGACGGCGGCGGTTTCGCTCAGCGGTTTGCCGGTATCAAGCGTCTCCAGACGCGCCAGCTCATCATTACGTTCGCGCAGGATATCAACCGCTTTACGCAGGATCCGCGAGCGCGCCATCGCGCTCATCGCTGCCCACACTTTTTGCCCCTGTTGGGCGCTTTTTACCGCGCGGTCGACGTCTTCACGCCCGGCGGCCTGGACGGTTGCCAGCACTTCCCCAGTGGCAGGGTTGATGGTCTCGAAAGTTTTACCGCTGGTGGCGGCGACAAACTTGCCGTGAATATAAAGCTGCTGTTCGGCCATTCGGGACATGGTTTCCTCCATTATTGCGAAGTCGGTGGCAGATACTGACTGATGAAATGGTCGGCGAGGGTTTCGGCACGCGTTTTGTCGAGCGGTTTACCGCTTAACGCCGCCCGCAGCCACAGGCCGTCGATCAGCGCCGCCAGACCGTAACCTGCTTCCTGCGCCTGCTCGCGGGGTAGCTGACGCTGAAACTCATACACGATGTTCGACAACAAACGCTTACTGCTGACCTGCTGCAGGCGATAGAGCATCGGCTGATGCATACTGCTGGCCCAGAAGGCGAGCCACGCCTTCATCGCCGCGCCGCTTATCTGGCTGTCATCGAAATTGCCGGCGACGATGGCCCGCAGGCGCCGTTCAGCGCTGGCGCCGGGTAGCGCCCGCAGCCGCTGTAACACCGCATGGCGTAGCTGGCCGGTGATGTCGCGCATCGTCGCTTCCAGCAGTCCGTTTTTATCCTTGAAATAGTGGCTGATGATGCCCGTCGATACGCCCGCCCGGCGGGCGATCTGCGCGATGGTGGCGTCATGCATGCCGACCTCATTAATCGCCGCCAGCGTGGCGTCGATCAGCTGCCGCTGACGTATCGATTGCATCCCCAGTTTTGGCATTTCCCGGACTCCATTCATCAGATTTGTTTATCTATTAAAGCGGTTTTTGATTGGACGTTCAATATAAAATGTGTCTTAATTGTTGCCGATTTGCTTTTTAATAGTTGCAATAAATGTAAGGAGAATGGATGACAGACCTTTCGCCGAGCAGAGAAAAGGACAAAATCAATCCGGTGGTTTTTTACACTTCCGCAGGACTGATTTTGTTGTTTTCCCTGATGACTATCTTCTTCAGCGATTTTTCCGCGGCCTGGATTGGCCGTACCCTGAACTGGGTTTCTAAGACATTTGGCTGGTATTATTTACTCGCCGCCACGCTGTATATCGTGTTCGTCGTCTGTATTGCCTGTTCGCGCTTTGGCTCGGTGAAGCTGGGGCCGGAACACTCGAAGCCGGAGTTCAGCGTGCTGAGCTGGGCGGCGATGCTGTTTGCCGCCGGTATCGGCATCGACCTGATGTTCTTCTCGGTCGCCGAACCGGTCACGCAGTATATGCAGCCGCCGGAAGGGGCGGGGCAGACCATGGAAGCGGCGCGCCAGGCGATGGTGTGGACGCTATTCCACTACGGCCTCACCGGCTGGTCGATGTACGCCCTGATGGGAATGGCGCTGGGATACTTTAGCTATCGTTATAATTTGCCGCTCACCATCCGCTCCGCGCTCTATCCTATCTTCGGGAAAAAGATTAATGGCCCCATCGGCCACAGCGTCGATATCGCCGCGGTGATCGGTACGATTTTCGGCATCGCCACTACCCTCGGTATCGGCGTGGTGCAGCTCAATTACGGCCTGAGCGTGCTGTTCCATATTCCTGATTCCCTGGGAGCAAAGGCGGCGCTGATTGTATTGTCGGTGATTATCGCCACCATTTCGGTGACCTCCGGCGTGGATAAGGGCATTCGTATCCTTTCCGAGCTCAACGTGGTACTGGCGCTGGGGCTGATCTTATTCATTCTGTTTATGGGCGATACCGAGTTCCTGCTCAATGCGCTGGTATTGAACGTCGGGGATTACGTCAATCGCTTTATGGGAATGACGCTAAACAGCTTCGCCTTCGACCGCCCGGTTGAATGGATGAATAACTGGACGTTATTCTTCTGGGCCTGGTGGGTGGCGTGGTCACCGTTCGTCGGCCTGTTCCTGGCGCGTATTTCGCGCGGGCGCACCATTCGCCAGTTTGTGGTCGGTACGCTGATTATTCCGTTCACCTTCACCCTGCTGTGGCTGTCGGTATTCGGCAATAGCGCGTTATATGAAATTATTCATGGCAATGCAGATTTTGCCGCCGAAGCCATCGCTCACCCGGAGCGCGGTTTCTATAACCTGCTGGCGCAGTATCCGGCGTTTACCTTTAGCGCCTCGGTCGCCACCATTACCGGCCTGCTGTTTTACGTCACCTCAGCGGACTCCGGCGCGCTGGTGCTCGGCAACTTCACTTCGAAGCTGAAGGATATTAATAGCGATGCGCCGAACTGGCTGCGCATCTTCTGGTCGGTGGTGATTGGCCTGTTGACCCTCGGTATGCTGATGACTAACGGCATCTCCGCGCTACAGAACGCGACGGTGATCATGGGGCTACCGTTCAGCTTTGTGATTTTCTTCGTGATGGCGGGGTTATATAAGTCATTGAAGGTGGAAGATTATCGCCGCGAAAGCGCCAATCGCGACACTGCGCCGCGCCCGCTGGGCGTGCAGGATCGTCTGAGCTGGAAAAAGCGCTTGTCACGCTTAATGAACTATCCCGGTACGCGCTATACCCGCCAGATGATGGAGACGGTATGCTTCCCGGCGATGGAAGAGGTGGCGCAGGAGTTGAAGCTGCGCGGCGCTTACGTTGAGCTGAAAAGCCTGCCGCCGGAAGAGGGCGATAACCTTGGTCACCTCGATCTGCTGGTGCATATGGGCGACGAACAAAACTTCGTCTACCAGATTTGGCCGCAGCAGTACTCGATTCCTGGTTTTACCTACCGGGCGCGCAGCGGCAAATCGACCTACTACCGTCTTGAGACTTTCCTGCTGGAGGGGAGCCAGGGCAATGACCTGATGGATTACAGCAAAGAGCAGGTGATCACCGATATTCTCGACCAGTACGAGCGACACCTGAACTTTATTCATCTACACAGGGAAGCGCCGGGGAATAGCGTCACCTTCCCTGGAATGTAAACCCGCTTTTACCTGGGCGTCATGTAATAAATGACGCCCTTTTTTTGCAATCTAGTACATTGTCAATTTACAGCTTTAATTATTAAGTAGCCATTTAATGTACTATTTGTGCTTAATTAAATTGTTTTATTTGTGTTATTACTGGTTGTCATATAGTCATGGGGGGGAGTATCTACGCTTAAATATCGTTATTTGCAAATAATGAAATGAAATAATGAGTCCTGCAGGATTGCTTCCAGGGACGACAACGATATCACGTTTTAAATTCGTATAAATCGCACTATTAACAATAACAATCAGTACATGAGAAATATAATGGAAAAATATTCAGGGATCATTATTCGTGGGCCCTTCTATGCGATGATGGCCGCGGTTGTCTTCTGTTTTTCCAGAGGTTTTTTCCTCTACTGGATGATCAAAAGGGATCCTGTAGCGACCCGCGCCAGTATCGTGACTTACTACCCTAAAACGCCAAACGATCGTGGTGAGGTGAGTATTGTATTAACGTATAGCTTTAGTGCCGAAGGTAAAATTTATAGTAAGGCCAATCAGTTTATGACTATTAATACGGTGGATCTCGATAAGGTTTATGTGGGAAAAGAGGTACCCGTGATCTACTACCGGGCTAATCCTAAGTTCAGTCAGTTAGATTATTATCATCAGGAGTTAAGACAGAGATGATAACCTTTGTGAAGGGAATAACAGCAGCCAGGTAGGCCCGGCTCCTGTTGTAGTATCAGAGACAATAAATAGCCGATAACTATTTCGCCGCCAGCTCCCGGCGAATAATTTCCGCCCCGGCGCTTAGCGCATGTAGCTTACCGCCGGCGACCTGACGCGATAACGGCGCCATGCCGCAGTTGGTTGACGGATAGAGCTTGTCGGCGTCGACGAACTGCAGGGCTTTGCGTAGCGTGCTGGCCACCTCTTCTGGCGTCTCAACGGCGTTGGTCGCCACATCGATTGCTCCGACCATCACTTTCTTGCCGCGGATGAGCTCCAGCAGGTCCATCGGTACGCGCGAGTTGTGGCACTCCAGCGAAATAATATCGATAGAGGAGGTCTGGAGTTTCGGGAACGCCTCTTCATACTGGCGCCATTCGGAGCCGAGCGTTTTTTTCCAGTCGGTATTGGCCTTAATACCGTAGCCATAGCAGATATGCACGGCGGTTTCGCATTTCAGCCCCTCAACGGCTCTTTCCAGCGCGGCGATCCCCCAGTCATTGACTTCATCAAAGAAGACGTTAAACGCAGGTTCATCGAACTGAATAATATCAACCCCGGCGGCTTCTAATTCCCGGGCTTCCTGGTTGAGAATTTTGGCAAATTCCCAGGCCAGCTTTTCACGGCTTTTATAGTGATTGTCATACAGCGTATCGATCATCGTCATTGGCCCAGGCAGGGCCCATTTAATCGGTTTGTTGGTGAGTTGACGCAGGTATTTTGCATCTTCCACAAACACCGGCTGCTGGCGCTCGACGGCGCTGACTACGGTCGGCACGCTGGCGTCATAGCGGTTGCGAATTCTCACCGTTTGCCGTTTCTCGAAATCGACGCCGCTAAGATGTTCAATAAAGGTGGTGACAAAGTGCTGACGCGTCTGCTCGCCATCGCTGACGATATCAATGCCTGCGCGCAGCTGATCGTCGAGCGATAAACGCAGCGCATCGCGTTTGCCCAATACTAACTCTTCATTCTGTAATTTCCACGGAGACCATAGCGTCTCGGGCTGCGCCAGCCAGGTCGGTTTCGGTAAACTGCCTGCGGTGGATGTCGGGAGCAATGTTTTCATACAGGTGACCTTTATTTTTTTATGATTTAGAGAGCGTAATGAGCTGACCATTGCTCAAGAATATGCTGGTACGGCTTAATAAACTGTTGTTCGGTAAATTTGCCCTGTTCAATCGCCAGGCGGCTGCGCTCTTCGCGGTCATAAACAATCCGGGTCAACGAATGATCCTGATTATTCAGGTTCGGCTGATAGCACTGCCCTGCCGCGGAGTTAGCGTTATAAATTTCCGGGCGATAAATCTTCTGGAACGTCTCCATCGTGCTAATAGTGCTGGCAAGCTCAAGGTTGCTGTAATCGCTGAGCAGATCGCCCGCGCAGAAGAAGGCCAGCGGCGCTACGCTATTGGCCGGCATAAAGTAACGCACCTGCAGGCCCATCTTATTGAAATAGGCCTCGGTCAGCGCCACGCCATCCTGCTGGTACTCGACGCCGAGAATAGGGTGCTGATTGCCGGTCCGGCGGTAGGTATGCTTATTGGATACGCTCAGGCAGATGACCGGCGACTTTTTAAAACATTCATGGTATTCGGCAGAGCGTATGAAATGTTTGAAAATATTGCCATGCAGAACGCCATAATTTTCCGGCACGCTGAATGTTGCTTTATCTTTATTATATTCCGGCAGTAATACGCTAAAATCATAATCGCGCACATAAGAGGAGAAGTTATTCCCAACAATACCTTCGATTCGCGCGTTGGTGGCTTTATCAATAATATTGGTTTGCAGAATCTCAATCACCGGGAATGCCGCATTCTGGCCGTTATCGCTAATATTCATTTCGACCGAGATGATATCGAGCTCGACGGAGTAACGGTCGCCGTTCGGGTTGTCCCACTGCACCAGGTTATTAAAGCGATTATCAATCATTGCCAGCGCATTGCGCAGGTTCTGCTGACGGTTTTCGCCCCGCGCCAGGTTGGCAAAATTGGTGGTAATACGCGTATTTTCCGCTGGGTTATAGTGTTCATCAAAACGACTACGTTTAATCGTAAAGGTAAAGTCTTTCATCGTCTCTTTCCACCCTGGGTTCTGATATAAAAATGCAGGTATTTCACATTCCCAGAATGACCTTGCGATTTATCTGGATTTATTATTCAGTAGCATTCATATTGTCTGCAGTTGCTGAAGACTATTTTTGCCAGAGTCATTGAATGAGTGAAAGAGAGTTAATTTCAATACTGCATGAGCCATCTTCATGATCCATCATGTGCTCTGCATAGATGTGCAAGATGGCTTAAGAAAATAGCGCCGGGAGAGGTGCGTGCGGAAAGAAAACGCCCCGGCTTATGCATCGTTAGCCGGGGCAAGACCGGTTTTACCAGCAGACAAACCCACCGTCGACCACCAGATCCACGCCGGTGCAGAATGAGGCGGCGTCGCTGGCGAGGAACAGCGCCGGGCCGGCCATCTCTTCTACCTTCGCCATGCGCTGCATCGGGGTCTGGCTTTCAAACTCGCGGGTCTGATGCACCATCTCCGGGCGGGTATTCATCGGCGTGGCGGTATAGCCGGGGCTGATGGCGTTGACGCGGATCCCTTTATCAACCCACTCCATGGCCAGGCTTTTCGACAGATGAATAACGCCGGCTTTCGAACAGTTGTAATGCGCCTGATCGAGGCCACGGTTAACAATAATCCCCGACATCGAGGCGATATTGATAATCGACCCACCGCCGGACTCCTGCATCAATTCCGCTTCTGCTTTGCAGGAGTTCCATACGCCGGTGAGGTTGATGTCGATAACCCGCTGCCACTGCTCGCTTTCCATCTCCAGGGCCGGATTGGCGTTGGCGATACCGGCGGCGTTAACGGCGATATCGAGGCGGCCATAACGGCTTTTGGCCAGCGCAACGCCGGCGCGCAGGTCGGCAAGCTGGCGGACATCGCCGGTATAAGAACAGGCCTGACCGCCGATGGATTCAATATGGCTGACCGTTTCCGCCAGCCCGCCGTCGTCGCGAAGATCAAAACAGACCACCCGCGCGCCGGCGCTGGCGAGCGCGCAGGCGATGGTTTGGCCGATGCCGCTGCCGGCGCCGGTCACGAAAGCGACGCGCTCCTGCAGGTTAAACAGCTGCTGTGCAAAGTCTTTGCCGATCATAGTGATTACTCTCTTCAATATAGTGTCGAACGTCGGAAGCCCGGTTTCCCGGATGGCGGCGCGTAGCGCCTTATCCGGGCTACCGCGTTCAGGACATAATCAAACCGCCATCGATATTGATGGTCTGCCCGGTGAGGTAACGTGCATCGTCGGAGGCGAGGAAGGCCACCAGCCCGGCTACGTCTTCCGGCTTACCGGCGCGCTTCATCGGGATCCCTTCGACCCATTCCGCCATCAGTTCGCCCTTGCCGTAACGCTTTTGCTCGGTGCTGAGAATTTCTCCCCACACGCGATCGTTGTAATCCCACATTTCGCTTTCAATAATGCCGGGGCAGAAGGCGTTGACGGTGATGTTCCACGGCGCCAGTTCGTGGGCCAGGCTTTGGGTAATACCGATCACGCCCATTTTGCTGGCGGCGTAGTGCGGCGTGTAGATAAAGCCCTGACGCCCCTGGCCGGAAGAGGTGTTAATCAGGCTGCCGTGGTTCTGTTTCACCATATATTTAGCGGCCTCGCGGCAGCACAGCCACACGCCGGTGGTGTTAACCGCGAGCACTTTTTCAAAATCGGCTTTTGGCATCCGATCGTAGTAATCGATGGTGATCACCCCGGCGTTCTGAATGGAGACGTCAATGGTGCCGAAGCGCGCGGCGGCCTGCTCATACAGCGACTGTACCTGGGCTTCATCGGTCACATCGACCTGCAGCGATAAAATATCCGCCTGATAGCGCTGACGCAGGATTTCGGCGGTCTCGTGAACGCGCTCGGCGTTGGAGACCATCACCAGATTAGCGCCGTCGCGGGCAAAGCGCTCCGCAATACCTGCGCCGATGCCGCGGCAGGCGCCGGTGATAACCACCGTTTTATTATGGAAATCTCGTTGCATATTTTTTCCCTTTCGATAAGCCGGGCGCCAGGCCCGGCGGAATACGTGGATACGGTTGCCGATTAGCTGGAGGTGGCGCCGTTCGGCGGGATGGCGGCCAGTTTCTCTTCATGGCGGCGCATCAGGATGACTTTGTTCTGCAGTTTCTGCTGGAACTGGTCGACGACAACGGCGGTGACGATCACCAGGCCCTTAATGACCATCTGCCAGAAGTCGCTAACGCCCATCATCACCATGCCGTCGGCAAGGAAGACGATCACGAAGGCACCGATAATCGAGCCGGTCACCCGGCCGCGGCCCCCAGCCAGCGCGGTACCGCCGAGCACGGTGGCGCCGATGGCATCCATCTCAAACATGTTGCCGGTCATCGGGTGCGCGGTTTGTAGCTGGGAGGCGACGATCAAGCCGACGAAGGCGGCGCACAGGCCGGAGAAGGCGTAGACGAAAATTTTGGCTTTGACGATCGGTACGCCGGCGAGGCGAGCGGCGGATTCGTTGCCGCCGATAGCGTAGATGTAGCGGCCGAGCGGCGTTTTAGTGGTCAGCCAGTAGCCCAGTACCAGGAAGCCGATCATCAGCCAGATCGGCAGATAAATCCCGAGCAGGGTACCGGAGCCCAGCGTGGCGAAACCGGTATTGCCCAACGCTTCCATGCCGTTGAGGTTCGGGTAGGTACTGCCGTTGTTAAACAGCAGGGCGGAGCCGCGGGCGACGTACATCATCCCTAAGGTGCAGATAAACGGCGCGACGCCGAAGCGGGTAATTACCGCGCCGTTAACCAGCCCCACCAGCACGCCGAAGACCGCGACGCAAAGGATCACTTCCGGGACGTTAAAGAAGATGATGTCGCCGTTCCATAGCGGCAACCCGTTGGTCAGCAACGCGCCCGCGACCATCCCGCAGATACCCGCCACCGCGCCGACGGACAGGTCAATGCCGCCGGTGAGGATCACCAGCGTCATACCGATGGCCAACAGGCCGGTAATCGCCACGTGCTGGGTCATGATCAGCAGGTTAGAGGCGGTCAGGAAGTTCGGTACCATCACGCTGAAGAATGCGATCACCAGCAGCAGGGCGATGAAGGTTCTGGCCTTCAGCAGGTACATATAAATCATATATTTCTGGTTCATGATGGATTCCAGCCTGATTAATCTTGAGGTGTTGAAGCCGCGATTAACTTTTCGCGGGTCACCGCATGGCGCGGTAAATCGGCGGTAATGCGGCCATCGGCCATCACCAGGATGCGGTCGGCCAGCGCCATCACTTCATCCAGCTCCGAAGAGGAGAACATAACCGCCAGCCCCTGCTGGGCCATTTTGCCGATCAGGTGATAGACATCGGTTTTTGCGCCGACGTCGATACCGCGCGTCGGTTCGTCAAGGAAGACCACCTGCGGCTGGGTCATCAGCGCCTTACCCAGCACCACTTTTTGTTGATTGCCGCCGCTCAGCGAGGTGATGGGCAAATTGGCGTCGCTCACCTTGATAGCCAATTGCTGAATCATCTCTTTTACGCAGGACTCTTCTTTCTGCGGATTCAGCCACCGCCAGGCGCGGCGAAAACCCTGCAGGCTAAAATCAGAGAGCGTCATGTTGGATTGAATTGACATCATCTGCACCACGCCTTCGCCCTGACGGTCTTCCGGCACCAGCGCCAGGCCCTTTTTCAGGCGGTGTTGAAAGCGAGATTTGCCGATGCTTTCGCCGTTAAGATGTACCTCGCCGTTCTGGCAGGGCATCAAGCCAACCAGCCCTTTAAACAGCTCGGTGCGCCCGGCGCCCAGCAGGCCGTAAATGCCGATCACTTCGCCTTTGCTGAGGGTAAAGGTGACATCATTGAGTTTGTAGCCGCCGCTCGGATGCAGCGCGGTCAGCCCCTTAACGTCAAGCACCGCGTTGCCTTTTGGCGCGGGCTGATAATCAAAGTGCTTTTTCTTATCGCCGACCATCTGCTCAATGATCCACGGCACGCTGGCGTCGCTGACGTTGCGTTCGCTGATAAAGCGACCGTCGCGGAAAATGGTGATATTGTCGCCAATCTCCATCAGCTCTTCGAGGCGATGCGAAATATAGATAATGGTGACGCCGCGGCGCTTAAGCTGCTCGATGACCTTAAACAGCACTTTGACCTCGGACTGGCTCAGCGCCGAGGTGGGTTCATCCATAATCAGCACGCGGGTGTCTTTTGATAGCGCACGGGCGATTTCAACCAACTGCTGATGGCCAATCCCCAGTTCGCCCAGCTGCGTGTAGGGATCGACGTCGAGCTCCAGCCGCTCCAGTAGCGATTTAGCTAACGCATATTGATATTTCTCGTTGATGCGTCCTTTCTGAAAGAATTCATTAGCCATGAATATGTTGTCCATCACATTCATATTGGGGAATAAATTCAGTTCCTGGAAAATAATGCTGATGCCGAGTTTCTCTGCCTGATGGGTAGAGTTTAAAGTCACCGCCTCGCCATCGAGAATAATTTGACCGGAGGAGGGCGTTTCAACGCCGGCAAGCATTTTCATCATGGTGGATTTACCCGCACCATTTTCTCCGATCAGAACGTTAACCTTATTTCGATAGACCCGGTAATTCACGTTATCCAGCGCGGTCACGCCGGGATAAATGCGCGAAAGGCCGCGGGTTTCGATAATCACTTCAGATTCGACTGGTTGGGGAGCGACGATATCTTGCGGCGTCATATTATTGACCTCCCGGATGAACGATTTTCGCCGGGGTGATTTCCGGAATAGTTTGTGGAATATCCCAGGCCGAGAAAACGCCATACACTTCTACGTTGTCGCCGGTTTTCAGGTTGGCCGCCTGAATCATCTTGACCGCCTGACTGTTAATATTTTTGCTGTATTCGCCAAACAGCACCTGGTCGTTAAAGTCCTGGTAGCTGGCGTCGCGGTAACCGTCGCGCAGCAGGGTGCCGCGCAGGGTAGGGCCAATCTGCACCACCACATTACCGATGCTGCCATCGGCAAGGGTCATTTTGCCGCTGCGCGAGGCGCTATCCAGCTTGCTGACGGCGCCCACCACCTTAACGTAAAAGATGCACGGGTTTTCGTCCTGGGCGCGGTAGCCCAGCGCTTTGCAGGCGCTATCGATATCTTTTTGCGCCTTCAGCGCGCTCATTAACTCCGCCGCCGGGCGGGCGTTAGCGACCACCTGCGGCACGATGCTCTGCTGCCAGGTTTTATCGATGTTCGCCATATGCGGATTGGGCGGGGATTTCAGGTCTGCCAGCTCCTGCTGCGAGACGATGCGGCAGCCGCCAAGCGCCAGAACGGCCAGCGCGAGACAGGTTTTCTTGTACATAATGCTCTCCTCTGCGCCCCCGCAGGGGCGCAACCACCCGAACTCAGGACTTGATGTTGAAGTCCTGAACTTTATCTGCGTTATCCTGGGTAATCAGAATGCCGCGGAACATCACGCGCTGCTTCGCCGGCTTCTCGCCTTTTTGCAGGTAGTTATCCAGATCGGTAACGCCCTGGGCGGCGATGGCCTGCGCCTGGAGCATCACGGTCGCCTGTAGCGTACCGGCCTTCACCGCATCGCGTTCGTCGTTGCTACCGTCGATACCGACGACGATCACATCGTTACGATTGGCCGCTTTTAGCGCCGCGATGGCGCCAAGGGCCACCGGGCCGTTACCGCAGATCACCCCTTTGACATCCGGGTGAGCCTGGAGAATGCTATCCATTATGCGTTTGCCGTCGATCAGGGTGCCTTTGGCATCCTGTTTTGCCACGCTGACCATATCCGGGTACTGGTCAATCACCTGGTGGAAGGATTTAGAACGGGTGACGCAGTTATTATCGGCGAGGTTGCAGGTCAGTTCGGCGTATTTGCCTTTTTCCGCCATTTTCTCAACAAATACGTTGGCGACTTCTGAACCTGCCTGGAAGTTATTATGGGTAATTTGTTCCAGCGCAACATCATCAACCGGAATTTCACGGTTAATTAATACCACCGGAATGCCCGCTTTTTTGGCTTTTTCAATGGCGGCGACGCTGGCGGTGGAGTCGGCGTTATCGAGAATAATCCCCTGCACCTTTTTACCAATGGCGGTATCAATCAGCTCATTTTGCTTTTTGACATCTTCGCCATGCGAGAGCACGGTCGTTTTATAGCCGAGGGCTTGCGCTTTTTCGCTGGCGCCTTTGGCTTCCGAGGCGTAATAAGGATTATCCAGCGAGTTAACCATTATCATAATGGTGCCTTTTTCGGCGCTATGCGCGGCAAAGGAAAAGGCAGTCAGGGTCGCAGCGGTTAAAAGAGTTAAACGTAATTTCATGACTCTGTTCCTATATTTTTATATTCGAACAAATGAGCCCCTGAGCGGGCAGGATTTTACGGTCTGAAATTTCCCCAGAATAAATTCGGGGGTGCGATACATCGTTATGGGCCGGGGTTCTCCTGTAGTGGGTTAATAAGGTTCGTCGCTCAATCTGACGCCGATGGGCATCAGGCTGGCGAATCCGGTTTCCATAATGTTCTGTTTACCGCATGGCGCCACTCCCGCCAGCGCTGCTGTAGTCGCTGGTGGCGGGCCATGTCGGGTTGAAAAGCGCTGTGTTCGGTTAAAAAGGCTTGCAGGTCGGCGGTTTCACCCGGAGTGAGGGCTTTGCGGGCGAGTAGCGCCGCGCCGATGGCGGACAACTCCGGGATATCGCTGCGCATCACCGGGCAGCCGAGCAGGTCGGCCTGATATTGCATCAGCCAGTCGTTGTTGGTTGGGCCGCCGTCGACCATTAACGCCGTCAGAGTGAATTCAGCGTGCTGGCGCATCGCCGCCACCACGTCGGCAATTTGATAGGTAATGGATTCCAGCGCCGCGCGGATCAGGTGTGCGCGCTTGACGCCGCGGCTGAGGCCGCAGATCACCCCGCGGGCGCTGTCATCCCACCAGGGGGCGCCGAGCCCGGTCAGCGCCGGCACGAAGTAGACCCCTAAGGTCGAATCGACGGAGGCGGGCAGGGTATTCAGCTCGTGGGCCAAATCGGCTGCGGAGAGTTCGCTCAGCCCGGTGCTGTCAGCCATCCATGCTACCGCATCGCCGGTATGGGGAATGTTGCCTTCCAGCCCCCACACCAGCTGGTCGCCATCGTGCCAGGCGACGGTGGTCGCCAGGGCGGCAATATCGCACTGGGCCGATTTGACCGGCGCCATCACCGAGGAGCCGGTGCCGTAAGTGGCTTTCACACAGCCAGCTTCGCCAAGCGCGTGGCCGAAGAGCGCGGCGTGGGAGTCGCCAATCATCGCCATCACCGGAATACCGTCGGGGATCGCCGCCAACCCTTTGGTGTAGCCGAACAGACCGCTCGACGGTTTAATCTCCGGCAGCGCCGCGCGCGGAATACCAAATAGCGTCAGCATTTCGTCATCCCACTCGCCGCGGTGCAGATTCAGCAATTGGGTGCGGGCGGCGTTGGAATAATCGCAGAAGAAGGATTGTCCGCCGGTTAAATTCCACAGCAGCCAGCTGTCGATAGTGCCGAGGCAAATCTCGCCGCGTGCGGCAAGCTGATAGCCATCGGGAGTGGCGTCCAGCAGCCAGCGCATTTTGGAGGCGGAAAACAGCGGCGCAATCGGCAGGCCCGTGGCGTGCTTAATGCGCTGCTCCTGACGATCGCGACGCAGCGTGTCGCAGAACGCGGCGCTGCGGGTGCACTGCCAGGTGATGGCGGCGTTAATGGGTTCGCCACTGGCGCGATACCAGCCGATGGCGGTTTCGCGTTGATTGCTGATAGCCAGCGCCGCAACGTTTTCCGCGCCGACGTGAGCCACCGCTTTGGCGATCACCGCCAGCGAGGCCGCCACCAGCGCCTCGCCGGATTGTTCCACCCAACCTTCGCGCGGGGTTTGGATCGCCAGCGGCTGTGAGAACTTGACGCTAACCTTGCCTTTGCCGTCCAGCACCACGGCTTTCGCGTTGGTGGTGCCTTCATCCAGCGCAATGATGAACTCTTTGGCTGTCGCCTGCATATGATGCTCTCCTCGGTCACCCATTGTCCTGGAACGGCGGAAACAGAGATGGTCTCCGGCCATTGCATGCGTCTATGCAGGCCATGATGTGACATATCGTTATCGCTTTTTAATCACTGAATATATATTCGATAGTGATTATTTATTTGATACCTTAAGCCACAAACCCAGTGATGGGCTACCTGAAAAATCATCAATTGTGCTGGCAATCACATTTCACAGATTGGGAATATGACACGAAGGCGGGGAGGATGGTTGTTTAATGTATTGAATTATAATGATTTATTTTGCAATCCCTGTTGCTGAAAAACAGCCTCAGGGATTGACGAGGCATAAAACTGCGGAGGATTAGTCGCTAACCAGTAATCTGGCGGTAGGGTAATCGGTGATTAAAACATCGATATAGCCGCCGGTAAGCGCGCCTTTAATTGCCGCGACTTTGTCGGTGCCGCCGGCCAGCGCGACCACGTTCGGGCATTTTTTGACTTTCTCCAGCGCCATGCCGATCACCGGATCTTCATCTTCGCGTAACACCGGCTGGCCGTATTTGTCGTAGTAGTGCAGGCAGATATCGCCAACCGCGCCGCGCGCCGCCAGCACCTGCAGCATATCTTCGTGATAATAGTTACCCGACGTTTTCAGCAACTGGGAAGGTTCGAGAATTCCAATGCCGACAATGGCGATATCGACCTCGTCAAAGCGTGAAACCACGTCGGCGACATCTTTGCTGGCCAGCAGGCGATTGCGCTCTTCCATGGAGCCTTCGATGCTCTGCGACGGCAGCAGCCAGGCATCGCAGTTAAGACGCTGGGCCAGCGTCTGGGTGAGGATCGTCGCCTGCACGTTGCCGTTGGGCCCAACGCCGCCAAGCAGTTGGATGACGCCGCTGGCCTTCAGATTTTGCGCGTGGACCTCATCAACCATCGCGCGGATGGTCGAACTCCATGAAGAGACGCCAATCAGATCTTTTGGCCGCAGGCGGGTTTCCAGGTAGTGCGCGGCGGCGGAGCCAATCGCCCGCTTGATGGTATGGTCGCTGGCCTCTTCTTCGGTATCGACCACCACCGCCTGTTTAAGCCCGTAGCGATCCTCAAGCCCCTTTTCGAGATTGAGAAAGATATTCGATGGCTGCACGACGCTGATTTTGACGACGCCCTCTTTTTGGCAGCGGGTAATCGCACGAGAGACAAATGACTGAGACAGCGAGAGAAGTTGGGCGATATCAGACTGCTTTCGTCCTTCCAGATAGTAAAGCGTGGCAATCTTCACCAATAGCCGTTGTTCATCCTGCTTAGCCATATTTATCCTCGAAAATCATTTATCGCCTTTCTTCAGGCGTTTAGCTGCAGCCATTATCGTAGTGACTTCTATCATACGCGAAAAAAAATCACACTTAAGTGTGATGGTGGTCAAATTTTTACCACTCATCAAAATCGACTATGGACAAAAACAAAACAGCCAGGTCATAATCGAATAAAGAATCATCATTGAATATATATTCAAGGTGGCTTTGAGTCAACGAATTTATCCGGGCTTGCCTGGAGCGGGAGGCAGAATGTTCCTGAGTACGGCGCAGTGGTGTAAGGCTAACCACCGACATGGGGATATCTGGTTTTTTTAGTTCCTGTTGGAATAAATATTCCATATTGAAAATAAATTCAGAGGTATTAAATGAATCCCTACAGATTTGATATCCAGACGCTTGAGCGCAAAGCGCGCGCCGTGCGCCGCCACATTGTCCGCTTAAACGCCAATAGTCCGGCTGGCGGTCACACCGGGGCTGACCTGTCGCAGGTCGAATTGTTAACCGCGCTCTATTTCCGCGTACTCAATGCGGCGCCCGATCGTCTTGACGACCCGCAGCGCGATATCTATATCCAGTCGAAAGGCCATGCGGTGGGCTGCTACTACTGCGTACTGGCGGAAGCCGGTTTCTTCCCGATCGATTGGCTGGAGACCTACCAGCACGCGAACTCGCACCTTCCCGGTCATCCGGTGCGGCAGAAAACGCCGGGCATTGAGCTTAACACCGGCGCGCTGGGCCACGGTTTGCCTGTTGCGGTGGGGCTGGCGCTGGCCGCAAAGAAAAGCAACAGCCCCCGCCGCATCTTTTTAATCACCGGCGACGGCGAACTGGCAGAAGGCAGTAACTGGGAGGCGGCGCTGGCGGCGGCCCATTATGGCCTCGATAACCTGGTCATTATTAATGATAAGAACAATCTTCAGCTGGCCGGGCCAACCCGTGAAATTATGAATACCGATCCGCTGGCCGATAAATGGCGGGCCTTCGGCATGGAGGTCAGCGAATGCGACGGCAACGATATGGCCTCGGTGGTCGCGGCTATCGAAGGGCTGCAGCAGAACGGTAAACCTAACGTCATTATTGCCAACACCACGAAGGGCGCGGGCATCTCCTTTATCCAGGGGCGCCCGGAGTGGCACCACCGGGTGCCGAAAGGCGAGGAAATCGCACTGGCGCTGGAGGAACTGAAAGATGAGTAATGCAGAACACCTGGCGAACGTGATGGTCGAGGCGTTTATCGCCGCGGTGGAAAAGGGCGTCGATCTGGTGCCGGTGGTCGCGGACTCCACCTCAACGGCCAAGATCGCTCCCTTTATTAAGCTGTTCCCCGGACGGCTGGTTAACGTCGGTATCGCCGAGCAGAGCATGGTCGGCACCGCCGCAGGGCTGGCGCTCGGCGGTAAAGTGGCGGTGACCTGTAACGCCGCGCCGTTCCTTGTCTCCCGCGCTAACGAGCAGATTAAAGTCGATGTCTGCTACAACAACACCAACGTCAAGCTCTTTGGCCTTAACGCCGGGGCCAGCTATGGCCCATTGGCCAGTACCCACCATGCTATTGACGACCTGGCGGTAATGCGCGGTTTCGGCAATATCCAGATTTTCGCCCCCTCCACGCCGCGCGAATGTCGGCAGATTATCGACTACGCCCTGGCGTATCAGGGGCCGGTTTATATCCGCCTTGACGGCAAGGCGCTGCCGGAGTTGCATGACGAAGCGTACCGTTTTGTGCCCGGCGCGGTGCTGACCCTGCGCGAAGGCGCAGCGGTGGCGCTGGTGGCGACCGGTTCAACCGTGCACGAAGCGGTGGAGGCGGCGCAGCAGCTTGCCGACCTTGGTATTGAGGCGAAAGTGGTTAGCGTGCCGTCGATTCGTCCCTGCGATACCGCGGCGCTGCTGGCGGCGCTGCAGTCATGCCGTTCAGTTATTACCGTCGAAGAACATAACGTCAACGGCGGGCTGGGGAGCCTGGTCGCCGAAGTGCTGGCGGAAGCGGGGACAGGGATTGCCTTGCAGCGTCTGGGGATCCCGGATGGCGAGTATGCGGCGGCCGCCGATCGCGGATGGCTGCGTCAACATCACGGTTTTGACGCGGCGTCGATTGTCGCGCGGGTACAGAAAATAGCGCAGGGTTGAAAAAACGCCCTCCCGAGGGGAGGGCGTCAGACACTAATATTATCAGAAGTGGGTGTTGACGCTCATATACCAGGTACGGCCGGATTCGTTATAGGTCTCCGCGCCAGCGCCGTACATATAACCTTTGTCGCCGCCGGTGGTTTGGGCGTTACCCGCGCGCCAGTGGCGCTTGTCGAAGACGTTATCCACGCCGCCGGTCAGGCTGACGTTTTTGGTCACGTCCCAGGTCGCGCTCAGGCCGAGGATGCTATACGGGCTGACCTCGTTCTTCTCGCTGCCGGTGACCGGCTGGCCTTTGTAGTTGTACTTCTTCGGTTCCTGCTTGCCGTACCAGGTGAAGGTCGATTGCACAGAAACGTCCTGATAAACCTGCCAGCTCAGCGTTGAGTTCAGCGTGTATTCCGGAATAATCGACAGGCGATCGCCGGTCTCTTTGTTCTTACTCTGCAGCATGTAGGTGATGTTGTTGGTCCAGTTCACCGTCTCGCTGACCGGCACGTTCAACGTGCCTTCCAGCCCTTCAACTACCGCTTTCGGCACGTTTTCCCATTTGTACAGATCGGTGCCTTTGCCGTTGGTATAGACCGGAGCATAGCCTGCTTCAATCTTGTTGCGGTAATCGTTACGGAACCAGGTGACGCCTGCCAGCCAGCCGTCGCGTTTGAACTCCAGGCCGATCTCTTTGTTGATGCTGGTCTCTGCTTTTAAGTCGTCATTCCCTTGCAGATAGCAGCCGGATTTACTCGCATAGCAGCCCTGGCCTTTACTGTAGAGAATATAGTTGGGGTTGGTTTGATACAGGCTCGGCGCTTTATAGGCGCGAGCGATACCCATTTTCAGGGTAAAGTCGTCGCCCAGACCCTGCGACAGGTTCAGCGACGGGCTCCAGTTATTACCGACGATGCTGTGGTGATCGAAACGCAGCGCCGGCGTCAGCATGGTGGTATCGGTCACTTCCATGTTGTTCTCGGCGAACAGCGAGAAGATTTCCGCTTTTGAATAGGGGCTGCGGCCGGTGCTGTCGTAGCCCGGGATTTCACCGCCGGAGAGTTCCTGGGTATTAGAGGCGTTGTCCTTCATGCGCTGCTGGTTCCATTCGGTACCCAGCGTCAGATTCTGGTTAACCCACAGATCGAACGGAATATTGACTTCGCTGTGCAGCATCACGTCGGAGAGATCGATATCCGAGAACTGGTTGCTGCTGAAGATCCCCTCGGTGCCGCCCGCCAGGCCTTCGCCTTTACGCGAGTTGCGGGTGTGTTCGTACTGCGCCCAGTTGCTGGTGGTCACGCCGTTATCCCAGCCGCCGTTCCAGGTCACGGAGTAAGTATTGCGATAGAGACGGTTGGTCTCTTTACCGTAGTTCTCTTTCACCAGATCGTTGCTGTTGGTGTTTTGCGTATCACCGGCATACAGGTTGCCCTGGCGGCTATAGCCGGCTTCAAACTCCAGCGACTGCATCGGCGCGAAATCCCAGCGCACCACGCCGTTGATGTTTTTGTTTTCTACCCCTTCACGCCCGGCGGGCAGGGTATCGGCGTAAATGCCGGTACGTTCAGACTGATGGCCCTGGTTGATATCCCAGGCATCAGCCTGGGTTTTATCGAGGTTACCGTACATGCGGAAGCTGAAATCGCCGCCCAGCGGGCCGCTGAGGCTAAAGTCGGTACGCTTGGTCGCGCCTTCGTCTTTATGCTCCGGCATGTTCATGTAGGCGTTCCACGAACCATGCCACTGGTTGTCGAATTTTTTCGTAATGATGTTGACCACGCCGCCCGCCGCGCCGTTACCGTAACGCGCCGCCGCCGGGCCGCGGATAACGTCTATACGTTCGATCATTTCCGGCGGTACCCAGCTGGTATCACCGCGGGTGTCGCGTTCGCCGCGCCAGCCGAGACGAACAGAGTTACGGCTGGTCACGGGCTTACCATCAATCAGGATTAAAGTGTTTTCCGGGCCCATACCGCGAATATCAATCTGGCGATTGTTGCCGCGCTGGCCGCTGGTGGAGTTGCCGGTCAGGTTGACGCCCGGCATGGTACGGATGATTTCAGAGACGTCGCGCGCCGGCGGACGTTTGCGAATTTCATCGGCGGTAATAGTGGAAACGCCCGGCGCCTGTAGGTTTTGCACCTCGGCGGTGACCACCATCGTTTCTTCACCGGCGGCTTGTTTACTGTCGGTGGTTTCTTCCGCCGCGCACAGCGGGAATGCCACCCCGTAGATACCCAGATTGACCATTAAGGCCAGGGACTTAATCCTGTTATTCATTGTAAGTCAGTTCCGCTTTTCTTTGCCGCTTTCCCCAGAAGCCCCTTCCCACCGGGAGAGGAGGCGGCATAAATGTAGCCAGTAGAAGGTGAACGCTTTCCGTAGCCGACCGAGCCAAACGCTCTGAAAAGACCCTCTCTGACCTTGATTTAATGTAATGAGAAGACGCGCTACCCATAGGCGCGTTAATACGCTATTGCAAATGCAAATAGTTATCAATAATATTATCAATAAATATTACCTTTGTTGATAAAAATCACGGTAAACATAGGGTTACTGACGGAATGCAAATAACGGGAAGTGACGACTGGTGGCGGGAGATCGCCGGCCCGCAGACAGAGGCGCTGGGCGACGCATATCGGGTGACCTTCTGGTGGCGCGATCCGGCAGGCAGCGAAACCACGTCGCCGATTCGGCGGGTGTGGATTTACATTACCGGCGTCACCGATCATCACCACAACGCGGCGCCGCAAACCCTGCAGCGCATCCCAGGTACCGATGCCTGGTGCTGGCAAACCACGCTCCCCGCCAGCTGGCGCGGCAGCTACTGTTTTATTCCCTCCGAACGCGACGACGATTTTTCCCCGCAGCTCTTTAACGGTGAAGCGCCGGACCGCGCGCTACTGCGCGAAGGCTGGCGCAAACTGCTGCCGCGGGCGGTTGCCGATCCCCGCAATCCGCAAAGCTGGAAGGGGGGGCGCGGCCACGCGGTCTCAGCGCTGGAACTGCCGCAGGCGCCGGAACAGCCGGGTTGGCATTATCGCGAGCCGGTTTCGCCAGCGCCGCGCTGTATTGAATGGCGCAGCCAGCGATTAGGAAACCAGCGACGAGTGTGGATTTACACCACCGGCAGTGGGGCGGATCGCCCGCTGGCGGTTCTGCTTGACGGCCAGTTCTGGGCCGAAAGCATGCCTGTCTTTGCGCCGCTGGCGGGGCTGACGCGGGAAGGCCGCCTGCCGCCGGCGGTCTATGTGCTGATCGACGTTATCGACAATCAACACCGCGGCGTGGAGCTGCCCTGCAATCGTGATTTCTGGCTGGCGGTACAGGAAGAACTGCTGCCGCTGGTGCAGGCCGTGGCGCCATTCAGCGATCGCGCCGACAGGACGGTAGTTGCGGGGCAGAGCTTCGGCGGTCTGGCGGCGATGTATGCCGCGCTCCACTGGCCGCAGCGTTTTGGCTGCGTTCTGAGCCAGTCGGGGTCGTACTGGTGGCCGCAGCGCGGCAGTAGCCAGCCGGGAGTGATACTTGAACAACTGCAGCGCGGCGAGCTTCGACCGCAGGGGCTGCGTATCTGGCTGGAAGCCGGCGTGCGCGAGCCGATTATTTTTCGCGCCAACCAGGCGCTTTTCGCGCAACTACGGCAGACCACGCCGTCCGTTTTCTGGCGCCAGGTTGACGGCGGTCATGACGCGCTATGCTGGCGCGGCGGGCTGACGTCCGGGCTTATCCAGCTATGGCAGCCTTTGCGCCGCGGGCAACAACACGCGCTTAATGAGGAGTGAGAGATGCAATTCAGCAACCCCTTCGACAATCCGCAAGGGCAGTTTTACATTCTGCGCAACGCACAGGGGCAATATAGTTTGTGGCCGCATCACTGCGCGCTGCCGACAGGCTGGACGGTGGAGTGTCCGCCGCAGTCATTAGAGGCCTGCAACGCCTGGCTTGCCGCCAACTGGTCAACCCTTATCCCAGCGCACTACGCCTCCTGAGGAGCTTTCGATGAGTACACGTTTACCGCTGGTTGCGGCGCAGCCGGGAATTTGGATGGCTGAACGCCTCTCCACGCTACCCGGCGCCTGGAGCGTTGCCCACTATGTTGAACTGCGCGGCAATCTTGATCCGGCGCTGCTGAGTAAGGCGATCGTCGCCGGGCTTAAGCAGGCCGATACCCTGAGCATGCGCTTTTGCGAAGATAATGGCGAAGCGTGGCAGTGGGTTGATGACGCGCGCGAGTTTGCCGAGCCGCAAAGCGTCGACCTGCGCCAGCAGGCCGATCCGCATATGTCCGCGCTGACGCTGATGCAAAGCGATCTCGGGCAGAATCTGCGCGTCGACAGCGGTAATCCGCTGGTCTGCCATCAGCTCATGCGCGTTGGCGACGACTGCTGGTACTGGTATCAGCGCTATCACCATTTACTGGTCGATGGTTTTAGTTTCCCGGCCATTACCCGCCAGATCGCCGCTATTTATCGTGCCTGGCAACGCGGCGAAGAGACGCCGGATTCACCGTTTACGCCGTTCGCCGAAGTGGTGGAAGAGTATCAGCGCTACTACGGCAGCGAGGCGTGGCAGCGCGATAAAGCCTTCTGGCAGGCGCAGCGTCAGGCGTTGCCGTCTCCGGCCTCGCTATCAGACGCGCCGCTGGCCGGCCGGGCGACCAGCAGCGATATCTGGCGCCTGAAACTGGAGGCCGATCCGGCTGTCTTCAGCCAGCTCGCAGCCAGCGCGCCGCAGTGCCAGCGTGCCGATCTGGCGCTGGCGCTGACGACGTTGTGGCTGGGGCGGCTGTGCGGCCGCATGGATTACGCGGCTGGCTTTATCTTTATGCGCCGCATGGGATCGGCGGCGCTGACCGCCACCGGCCCGGTACTCAACGTACTGCCGCTGGCGGTGAATATCGATGCGCAGGAGACGCTGGCGCAACTGGCGACGCGTCTCTCCGGGCAACTGAAAAAAATGCGCCTCCATCAGCGCTACGATGCCGAGCAAATTGTCCGCGATAGCGGTAAAGCGGCGGGCGACGAACCGCTGTTTGGCCCGGTGCTGAACATCAAAGTCTTTGATTACCAGTTGGATATCGACGACGTGCAGGCGCAGACGCATACTCTCGCCACCGGCCCGGTGAATGACCTCGAGCTGGCACTGTTCCCGGACGAACGCGGCGGTCTGTCGCTGGAGATCCTCGCCAATAAAGCGCGTTATGATGAGGCGACGCTGAACCGCCACGTGTCGCGGCTGACCGCGCTGCTGGCGCAGTTCGCCGCCAATCCGGCGCTGCGCTGCGGCGAGGCGGAGATGCTGTCGGCGGAAGAAGGCGCGCAGCTGGCATTGATCAACAATACCGCGATGCCGCTGCCGACCACTACCCTCAGCGCGCTGGTGGCGGAACAGGCGCGGAAAACGCCGGATGCCCCGGCGCTGGCGGATGCCAACTGGCGCTTTAGCTACCGCGAAATGCGCCAACAGGTGGTGGCGCTGGCCAACCTGCTGCGGCAACGCGGCGTGAAGCCGGGGGATAGCGTGGCGGTTGCCTTACCGCGTTCGGTCTTCCTGACGCTGGCGCTGCACGGTATCGTCGAAGCCGGCGCCGCCTGGCTGCCGCTGGATACCGGCTACCCGGATGATCGTCTGCGGATGATGCTGGAGGATGCGCAGCCATCGCTGCTGATTACCTCTGACGATCAACTGTCCCGGTTTAGCGATATTCCGGGACTGACCAGCTTGTGTTATGAGCAGCCGTTGGCTGCTGAAGATGATACGCCGCTGGCGCTGTCAAAACCGGAACATACCGCGTATATAATCTTCACCTCCGGTTCCACCGGACGGCCGAAAGGGGTGATGGTCGGGCAGACCGCCATCGTGAACCGCCTGCTGTGGATGCAAAATCACTATCCGTTAACCGCCGCCGATGTGGTGGCGCAGAAGACGCCGTGCAGCTTTGATGTCTCGGTATGGGAATTCTGGTGGCCATTTATGACTGGCGCCCAGCTGGTGATGGCGGCGCCGGAGGCGCATCGCGATCCACAGGCGATGCAGCGGTTCTTCGCGCAGTACGGCGTGACCACCACCCACTTTGTTCCGTCGATGCTGGCGGCGTTTGTCGCCTCGCTGGATAGCGATAATGTGTCTTCCTGCCGGACGCTAAAACGCGTTTTCTGTAGCGGCGAAGCGCTGCCGACGGAACTGTGTCGCGAATGGGAGCGCTTAACCGGCGCGCCGCTGCATAACCTGTACGGGCCAACGGAAGCGGCGGTGGATGTCAGTTGGTATCCCGCCTGCGGGCCAGAGCTGGCGGCGGTAACCGGCAACAGCGTGCCTATCGGCTGGCCGGTATGGAACACCGGATTACGTATTCTTGATGCCGCCATGCGCCCGGTGCCGCCGGGCGTGGCGGGTGATTTGTACTTAACGGGCATTCAGCTGGCGCAGGGGTATATGGGGCGCCCAGATCTCACCGCCAGCCGCTTTATTGCCGACCCGTTTGCCCCCGGCGAGCGCATGTACCGCACCGGCGATGTGGCGCGCTGGCTGGATAACGGGGCGGTAGAGTATCTTGGCCGCAGCGACGATCAGTTGAAAATTCGCGGCCAGCGCATTGAGCTTGGCGAGATAGACCGGGTGATGGCGGCGCTGCCGGACGTCGCGCAGGCGGTGTGCCACGCCTGCGTCTTCAATCAGGCGGCGGCCACCGGCGGCGATGCCCGCCAGCTCGTCGGTTATCTGGTGAGCGAGTTCGGCCAGCCGCTGGACGTGGCGGCGCTGAAGGCGCGTCTTAGCGAACAGCTGCCGCCGCACATGGTGCCGGTGGTGTTAATCCAGCTGGAATCCTTCCCGCTCAGCGCCAACGGTAAGCTGGATCGTAAAGCGCTACCGCTCCCCTCCTTAAGCAGCGAGCGCTGCGGTCGCCCGCCGCAATCGGCTACCGAAATGGCCGTTGCCGCGGCGTTCAGTCAGCTGCTGGGCTGCGAGGTAAATGACATCGACGCCGATTTCTTCGCCCTCGGCGGCCATTCGCTGCTGGCGATGCGGCTGGCGGCGCAGCTTAGCCGCGAGCTGGCGCGGCAGGTGACGCCGGGGCAGGTGATGGTCGCTTCGACAGTCGGCAAGCTGAGCGCGCTGCTGGCTTCCGACCTGAGCGACGAGCAGGCGCAGCGGCTGGGCTTCGATGCGCTGTTGCCGCTGCGCGAGAGCGACGGTCCGACGCTGTTCTGCTTCCATCCGGCCTCCGGTTTTGCCTGGCAGTTCAGCGTGCTGGCGCGTTATCTTAACCCGCGCTGGTCAATTACCGGTATTCAGTCGCCGCGTCCGACGGGGCCAATGGCCTCCGCCGCCAACCTCGACGAAGTCTGCGAGCACCATCTGCGCACGCTTTTAGCGCAGCAGCCGCATGGGCCTTACTATCTGTTTGGTTATTCGCTCGGTGGAACGCTGGCGCAGGGGATTGCCGCCCGTTTACGCCAGCGCGGCGAAGAGGTGGCGTTCCTCGGCCTGCTGGATACCTGGCCGCCGGAGACGCAAAACTGGGCGGAGAAAGAGGCGAACGGCCTGGATCCCGAGGTGCTGGCGGAAATCGCCCGCGAGCGCGAAGCGTTTCTTGCTGCTCAGCAGGGGCAGGCTTCCGGCGAGCTGTTCAGCGCGATCGAAGGTAACTACGCCGATGCGGTGCGCCTGTTGACGACCGCGCACAGCGCGAAGTTTGACGGCAAGGCAACGCTATTTGTGGCGGAGAAAACGCGCCAGAAAGGGATGGATCCGCAGGTCGCATGGGGGCCATGGGTTGGCGAGCTGGAGGTGTTCAGCCAGAACTGCGCCCACGTCGAGATTATCTCGCCGCAGGCCTTTGAAGCGATAGGCCCGGTAGTGCGGGAGATTCTGGGGTAACGGTAGAGCTCGGGCTACCCGTTTTTGGTAGCCCGGCTCAGCGCAGCGCATGCCGGGAATGCGATGGTTGAGATGGTATAGAAAAGATTATCGGCGACCCAGCGGCACTACCAGCGGCGTATGCGCCACCGGATCGTCGATGATCGTGCAGCGCAGACCGTAGATACGCTCAATTAGATCCGCCGTGACGATCTCTTTCGGCGCGCCTTCGGCAACGATCTTACCGTCGCGCAGGGCGATCAGATGGGTGGCGTAACGACAGGCCTGATTGAGATCGTGCAGTACCGCCGCCAGCGTATATCCCTTCTCGCGATTCAGCTCGCTTAACAGTTCCAGCAGGTCGATCTGATGGCTGATATCCAGCCAGGTCGTCGGCTCATCAAGCAGCATAATCGCCGTCTCCTGCGCCAGTACCATCGCAATCCACGCCCGCTGGCGCTGGCCGCCGGAGAGGGTATCCACGCTCTGCAGCGCGAGGTCGACAATCCCCGTCGCCCGCATCGCGTTATTTACCGCTGCTTCGTCTTCTTTACGCCAACGGGTAAACATCGGCTGGTGCGGATAGCGCCCGCGCGCCACCAGTTCCTGTACGGTGATATCGCCGGGCGTGGTGGCATTCTGCGCCAGCAGGCCAATCCGCTTTGCCACCTCTTTGCTGGCGTAGTGCTGGATCTGCTCGCCATCGAGATAAACGTGTCCGCTGGACGGGGTCATCAGGCGGCTGAGGGTGCGAAGCAGGGTTGATTTACCACAGCCGTTGGGGCCGATAATCGCCGTGAAATGGCCGTCAGGAATCGTGACGTTCAGCGATTCGGCGATGGTCTTTTTGCCGTAGGCCAGGGTCAACTGGTCGCCGCGCAAACGGGAAGTTACAGCGGTCATTTTTTGCGGGACTCCTGAATTAATAACGCGATGAGGTAGATACCGCCAAGACTGACGGTGACCACCCCTACCGGTAACTGATAAGGCATGAACAGGCGCTGGGCGCAGTAATCGGCCAGCGCCAGCAGCAGCGCGCCGCACAGCGCCGACTGGGTTAACCCCCAGCGTGCGGTGCCGCTTATCCGCCGGGCGATATGCGGGGCTACCAGCGCGACGAAAGAAATAGGCCCGGCCAGCGCGGTGGCGGAAGCGGTCAGCAGCACCGCCACCAGCATCAGCAACAGGCGTGAACGTTCGACTCGAACCCCCAGCGCGCAAGCGGTATCGTCGCCCATCTCCAGCAGCCGCATCCGCCTCGCCAGCAGCGCGCCGCACGCTAACATCAGCAGGATCAGCGGCGCCGATGGCCAGGTTTTGCCCCACGTCAGGCCGTTGAGCGAACCGGCATTCCACAACCCGGCGGAAAGGGCAGTCTCAAGCGACGCGCGCAGCAGCAACCAGGTATTGAATGCCACCAGCATGGCGCGCACGCCGATGCCGATAATGATCAGGCGGAAGGTTTCAATGCCGTTGCGCCACGCCAGCAGCCACACCACCAGCGAGGTCAGCACGCCGCCAAGCATCGCCGCCAGCGCGATGGCGGTCAGGTTCTGGCCGAACATCACCATCGCCACCAGCACGCCGCTCCAGGCGCCGGTGTTGAAGCCCATCACGTCCGGGCTACCCAGCGGGTTACGCATCAATGACTGAAAAATGGCGCCGCTGACGCCAAGCCCGGCGCCGATCAGCAGCGCCATCAGCACGCGCGGCAAGCGCCATTCGGTGACCACCATGCTGACGTTGCGAGGCGCGTCGCCGAGCAGCGCGGAAACCACCTGTTCAATGCTGAGCGGCACCAGGCCATTACCCAGACCGAGCAGGGACACCAGCAGACTGGCGGCGATCAGCAGCAGGCAGCAGAACATCAGGCGGCGGGAGGGAGCCATCACAGCGCACCTCCTCGCGGCTGACGGCGAACCAGCCAGATCAACACTGGCGCGCCGATAAAGGCGCTGACCACCGAAACGCGCAGTTCACCAGGCACCAACAGGCGGCCAAGCACGTCGGCAAACAGCAACAGGGCGGGGGTGGCGAGCAGCGTAACCGGCAATGACCAGCGGTGATCCGCCCCCACCAGCCAGCGGGCCATATGCGGCATCATCAGGCCGATAAAGGCGATAGGGCCGACCAGCGCCGTCGCGCTGCCGCACAGGACGGTAATTGCCAGCAGGCCGATAAGCTGGGTGCGCGCGACCCGGCTACCGAGCGCGGTGGCGGTGTCGGCGCCGAGGCTCAGGCTGTTCAGCGCCCGGCTAAGAAACAGAGTTACCACGGCGGCAATCAGCACCGGCAGCAGGACGATTTTCAGCGTTTGCAGGGTGCGAATATCCAGCGAGCCGGCCTGCCAGAAGCGCAGCTGGTCATACACGTCCGGGTTGAGCAGGGCGATGCCGTTGGATAGGCCTTCCAGTACCGCCGCCAGCGCCACGCCCGCGAGGGTCAGGCGCACCGGGCTAAGCTGGCCGCCGCCCTGGCTGCCGGTAAACGCGACCAGTAGCGACGCGGCGAAGGCGCCGCAGAAGGCCATCAGCAACTGCTCCTGCGGCGAAGTGATGCCCAACAGCGCCGCACCGAGCACGATGGCGAAGCTGGCGCCGGAGTTGACGCCGAGCAGGCCCGGGTCGGCCAACGGGTTACGGGTGAGGGTTTGCATTAGCGCGCCGGCGAGACCGAGCGCGCAGCCGGCCAGCAATCCGGCCAGCGTACGCGGCAGGCGGGCATCCAGTACGATAGTGCAGTCGGCGCTCTGACAGCTGCCGGAGAAGGCATCGACAATCACCGAAGGCGGCAGAGGTTTGGCGCCGATAAGCAGGCTGAGCGCAATCGCGAGAGCTAAAAGTAACAAGAGACCAGGCACGGCGACGGCGCGCACCGTGGTCGTAGAAAACGACATAGTTCAAATCCCTGACATGATAATGATATTAATTATCGTTATCGATTTTATTCAGTTATGTTACCATGAGAAACCATAAAAATGGTATGAAAAATAACGACAAGGCCCTTGCATGAACCGACCTTCCCGGCTGCTTGATGTCAGCCTCCTGCGCACCCATCCGGCGTTCCGCGCCGTCTTTATCGCTCGCTTTATCTCTATCCTGTCGCTTGGCCTGCTAGGCGTGGCGATCCCGGTACAAATCCAGATGATGACCCATTCGACCTGGCAGGTGGGGCTCTCGGTGATGCTGACCGGCTGTTCGATGTTCATTGGGCTGATGGTCGGCGGCGTGCTGGCCGACCGTTATGAACGCAAACGCCTGATCCTGCTGGCGCGTGGCACCTGCGGCGTGGGCTTCGTCGGCCTGTGCCTGAACGCTATGCTACCGGAACCCTCGCTGGCGGCAATTTACCTGCTGGGGATCTGGGATGGCTTCTTCGCCTCTTTGGGCGTGACCGCGCTTCTGGCGGCAACGCCGGCTTTAGTCGGCCGCGAAAACCTGATGCAGGCCGGAGCGATCACCATGCTGACCGTGCGTCTCGGTTCAGTGATATCGCCGATGATCGGCGGGCTATTGCTGGCGACCGGCGGCGTGGCCTGGAACTATGGCCTGGCGGCGGCGGGGACGTTCATTACCACCCTGACGCTGCTACGCCTGCCGCTGCTGCCGCCACCGCCGCAGCCGCGCGAGCATCCGCTGAAATCGTTGCTGGCGGGGCTGAAATTTCTCTTTAATAGCCCGCTTATTGGCGGCATTGCGCTGCTCGGCGGCCTGTTGACGATGGCCAGCGCGGTGCGGGTGCTTTATCCGGCGCTGGCGGAAGGTTGGCAGATGTCAAATTCGCAGATTGGCCTGTTGTATGCCGCCATTCCGCTTGGCGCGGCGCTGGGGGCGTTAACCAGCGGACAACTGGCGCATACCGCGAAGCCTGGGGCGTTGATGCTGATAACGACGGTAGGATCGTTTGTGGCGATTGCGCTGTTCAGCGTGATGCCGTTCTGGGCGCTGGGCGCGCTCTGTCTGGCGCTGTTTGGTTGGCTGAGCGCGATAAGCTCGCTGCTACAGTACACGCTGATCCAGACGCAAACGCCGGAGAATATGCTGGGGCGCATTAATGGCCTGTGGACCGCGCAGAACGTGACCGGCGATGCTATTGGCGCGGCGTTGCTTGGCGGATTAGGGGCGGTGATGACCCCGGTGGCTTCCGCCAGCGCCAGCGGCTGGGCGCTGGTAATTGTTGGCGTATTACTGGTTGGCTTATTACGCGAGCTACGTCGTTTTCAGCGTCCGGAAATGGTCAGCGAAAGTTAAGCGCAACAATAGCGAAAGGCCCCGGATTGCTCCGGGGCCTGGCTTCACTTATGACACTTAGTATGCGCCGAGGTCTTTCCAGACGTCGAACTGGCCGCAGTACAGGTCAGGCTGGTTGCCCTGAGACCACCATTTCACCTGATAGTTGTGACCTTTCCAGCTCACGGTTTCAAAGGTACCCCAGTTGCCGCCATAAACGGTTTTGGCATCCCACAGCGGGTAAGGCGTGGTTTCGTCAGATGGTACAACATCGTCTTCCTGTGCCGGCACGTCATCGGCGTCTTTTTCATCGTCAGCCGCTTCATCAGCAGGCTCATCGGCTGGCTCGTCAGCGCTTGGTTCACCCTGGGAGGCGACGACCACCGACAGAATAAAGCGCTGCTGGGTTGACGGTTCACCCCAGGTATCGCGAACGAACAGCGTGAAAGTGAACTCGGTATCCGCGGTGACTTCAGGTACATCGAACTCAATAACCGCGGCGGTTTTATCCGCAACATCAATCGCTGCCGGCACGCCCCAGCTGTAGCTCAGCTCGTCGCTATCTTCATCAGACGATTTTTCCCCGGACAGGCGTACGCGGGAGCCGCCTACGACCATCATTTCAATTGCCGCTTCCGGCGCATGGTTTACCGTTGGTTCAGTTGGCTCATCTTCTGACTTATCGTCTTCTTGTTCATCAGCAGGCACAACGTTGATGCCTTCGAAATAGAACGGCTCCATATCGATAACTTCAGAGGCGATTTCGTAGCCCAGACCTTCACGGGCGGCGTTAACCAGCACGCCGTTATCATGGTCGATAGTCCAGGTAAACAGGCCGCCTAAGCCCAGGCTGGCAGCGTATTCCCCTTTGACTTTGACGGTGCGCGGGGTATCCAGCGACATAAACAGTTTGGATTCCGGATTGTAGAGGAAATCTGCATCAGCCACCTGGTCGGTATAAACGTTAAAGCCGTTACGCCCTTTCTGGTTTTCCAGATCCAGGTAGTTATAAATGACGTCATACCATTCGTTGGTACCGGATTCAAAGGTACCGACGGTGGTGCCGTTACCCGGGTTATAGGTGCCTTTCAGCGGAGACAGCGATTCCAGCTCGGCGTTGCGGCCGTTACGGGTATAGCCGGCGTAACCGATGTTGATGCGCTCAGCCGGGAAACCTTCCGCCAGCAGATGTTCAACGATGGTGTTAATCGCCCAGCCGCCTTGCTCAATGGCTTTCAGGTTGGTGTGGTGCGCGATGCTTTCCGCCCACGGGGTGCCGAAGAAGTCATAGGTCATGACGTTGATGCCGTACAGGCCGGCATTCATCAGCGCTTTGACGTTGGAATAATCAAAGGTCTTCACCACGGCGGAGCTGGCGATAGAGATTTTGACATCGCTCAGGCCGGCAGAATCCAGCTGCTTACGCAGTTCGCCAATCAGCAGGGCGTAGTTATCGCCATCTTCCGGGCCGTAGGGGTTGCCGGCGCCTTCGGCATTCGGGTATTCCCAGTCGATATCCACTTCGCTGAACATCGGGAACTGTTTGAACAGCTTAACCACGCCTTTAGCGAAGGTTTTACGGGCGGAATCAGACGCTGCGGTTTCATGGAAACCATTACTCATGGTCCAGCCGCCGATACTCATGGACAGGACCAGGTTGTGGCCCTGCTGTTTAGCTTTCGCCTGCAGATCGCGCAGACCGCCGAGCAGACCTTTAGTATTGGTTTGGGTCACGGTTTTCGGATCAACATCCCAGCCGCTGACGCTGTGGCCAACGTTAACGTAGGACTGGAAGTCGCCCCACGGGTCGAGGAAAGTCGGTTCATATTTGACTTTGCCGCACTGCTCAGCCCCTTCGGCTACCACATCGCGATACAGACCATCCACTTTATGGAAGCCGGTTACGCCGACGAAGCCAACGATGATTTTATCGTAAGCGGTAGGGGAGACGTTGGTCAGGTCGTAGCCGCGTCCGCGGTTATCTTTCGCATCGCTGCCCTGCAGGCGGCCATCGTACTGAGACCAGTCGGTGTAGTAACCGAAGACCTTTGGTTTGTTGGTCGCGCTTTTATATTTGTTATAGACCGGTTTAGCGACGCGGTCTGACGTATAGCTGTAGTTGCTGACTTCAGTTGCCGGGTTAAAACCATCTGCCGCATTGCTGGTTTCGGTCAGGGTATCGCCCTTGATCAATTTGCTAGTGGTCACGGTAAGTTCCTTCTGAGTTGAATGTCCACCTCAAGTGGTGTGGGGCAGATATTCGGGGAAGGCGGCGACGATGGCTAATCACAAAACAACACCTGAAACGATGATGATTCGCGTGAGGCGCCGATGAGGTATCAAGAGAGGAAAGAAATAAAAAATTCTTTTATAACAACATGATGATGTGGGCGATGATGTGAAATGAGATCCCGGCGCAGGGCCGGGAAGAGAATCAGGCAAAGAGCGCCGATAAACGCTGCAGCACCAGCATGGCGCTGTAGTAGTCCAGACGGAAGGTTTCGGTCCCCAGCGGATAAACGCGTTTAGCGGCAACCGACGGTAGGTGCGCCAGTAGCGGGTTGGCGTAAATGGCCCCGGCGTCTTTCTCATCGCCGGCGAACAGGAACAGGCTTTCGCCGTTGATACCCGCTGCCAGATTCTCGCCGCCTAACTGCACGATGTCGTGACGCTTACCCTGGCTCTGGCTGGCGTGCAGGTTACCCGGCAGCGTCGCCAGCTTAAAGCCTAACTGTTCCAGCATCTGACCCTGCGCTGATTCCGGCGTCCAGATATTGGCGCTGTGCGCCGCGGCGGTATAAACCAGCGCGGTCACCGGCTGCGGCGGCAACTTTAGTTTCTCTTTTAACGAAACGAGCTGTTTATTGAATTCGGCAATGCGCGCGTCCGCCTGCTTTTCGTGACCGGTAATATGCCCTAATTGGGTAAGAAGCGTCTGCCAGCTTTTATCGTCGTAGTTGATGATAAGGGTCGGCGCGATAGTCGACAGCTGGTCGTACAGGGCCAGCGCGGAATCTCCCCCGGTGGCGCTTATCAGAATCAGATCCGGCATCTGCGCCGCCACCGCTTCGGCGCTGGGTTCGCCAATATAGAGTCGCGCCAGGTTGCGCTTTTTAGCGATATCGCCCCACTGGCGCAGAAAGCCCTGTGCATCAGCCACGCGGTTATTCGGCGTGGTCGCGCCGCTGGCGACCACCGGCGCATCAATAGCCAGCAACGATCCGGTGAGGGTGACGCTGGTCGAGACGATGCGCTGCGGTTGGCTCTCCAGCGTATGAGTGCCGCGGCTGTCGACGATCTGACGCGGCCAGTCTGCCGCCAGCGCTGAGTTAATTCCTAAAAGGCACAGCCCGCTGGCGAGTAAAGTACGACGGCAAAAAGTGGCAAAATTCACGAATTCGCATCCTGAGTCAGTTGTAGTAAATACGTCTCATTTTCAACATTGTATTGTCCGGATGCAAGTGTAAGTCGCATAACCTGCTGTTTGTGCGGTTGACAAGGAGCGCAATACCTTTTAGGTTAGCCAACAAAAATATAAATGATAATTATTCTTAATATCTTTATCGTTTTTGGAGGATGATATGGAAACGTCACTGGCTGAGGATGTACAGGAAAAAACGCAGACCCTGTCGCCGCAAAGCTTCTTCTTTATGTCGCCGTACCGCAGCTTCAGCACCACCGGCTGTTTTAGCCGTTTTTCCCAACCTGCCGTCGGCGGTGATTCACTGAACGGCGAGTTCCAGCAGAAAATGGCGGCCGCATTTGCCGAGGCCCGCGCGGCGGGGATCCGCAAGCCGGTCATGGTCGGGGCGATCCCGTTCGACACCAATCAGCCTTCCGAGCTCTATATTCCCGAACGCTGGGAAACCTTCTCCCGTACCGACAAACAGCAGTCCGCGCGTTATGCGGCGCCGCTCAAGGCGATGGATGTTGTCGATCGTCAGGAGATCCCGGAACAGGACGAGTTTTTGGCGATGGTGGAACGCGCCGCCGCGCTAACGGCGACTCCGGAAGTCGACAAAGTGGTGCTATCAAGGCTGATTGATATTACGACCCGCGACCGGGTTGATAGCGGCGCGCTGCTGGAACGGCTGATCGCCCAGAACCCGGCGAGCTTTAATTTCCATGTCCCGCTATCTGATGGCGGGGTATTGTTGGGCGCCAGCCCGGAACTGCTACTGCGTAAAGAAGGACTGCACTTCAGTTCGCTGCCGCTGGCCGGCTCCGCCCGCCGCCAGCCTGACGATGTGCTGGACCGGGAAGCGGGTAACAAGCTACTGGCGTCAGGCAAAGATCGCCATGAGCACGAGTTGGTGACGCAGGCGATGAAGAGCGTGCTGGGCCCGCGCAGTAGCCAATTGTCGCTACCGGAATCGCCGCAGCTGATTACCACCCCGACGCTCTGGCATCTGGCGACGCCGATCGAAGGTACGGCGCTGGCGGAAGAAAACGCCATGTCGTTGGCCTGCCTGCTGCACCCGACCCCGGCGCTGAGCGGCTTCCCGCACCAGGTGGCGAAGCGGCTGATTGCCGAGCTCGAACCCTTCGATCGCCAACTGTTTGGCGGCATTGTCGGCTGGTGTGATGACGAAGGCAACGGCGAATGGGTGGTGACCATCCGCTGCGCGCGCTTACATCAACGCTCGCTACGCCTGTTTGCCGGCGCGGGTATCGTCCCGGCCTCTTCGCCGCTGGGCGAATGGCGTGAAACCGGCGTCAAACTCACCACCATGCTCAACGTATTTGGCTTGAATTAAGAGGCAAGGATGATTGCATTTACCCGTTGGCCGGAAGAGTTTGCGGCCCGCTATCGTCAAAAAGGCTACTGGCAGGATCTGCCGTTAACCAATCTGATTACTCGTCATGCGGACAATGACGCCGTGGCGATTATCGACGGCGAGCGGCAGATTAGCTACCGCCAGTTTAACCAGCTGGTGGATAACCTCGCGTCCTCCCTGCAGCATCAGGGACTCAAGCGTGGAGAAACCGCGCTGGTGCAGCTTGGCAACGTCGCCGAGTTCTACATTACCTTCTTTGCGCTGCTGCGCATCGGCGTCGCACCGGTTAACGCTTTGTTTAGCCACCAGCGCAGCGAACTCAACGCCTATGCCGCGCAGATTAAACCGGTGCTGCTGATTGCCGATCGCGAGCACGCGCTGTTTGCTGACGATAGTTTCCTTAATGGTTTTATCGCTGAGCATCCTTCGCTGCGCGTCGCGCTGCTGCGTAACGATGGCGGCGAGCGCGACCTGGCAACGGAAATTAACCGTACGGCGGATAACTTTGTCGCCAATCCGACGCCGGCTGACGAAGTGGCCTTTTTCCAGCTCTCCGGCGGCAGCACCGGGACGCCGAAGCTTATTCCGCGAACCCATAACGATTACGACTACAGTATCCGGCGCAGCAACGAGATCTGCGGTATTAACGCCGACACGCGCTATCTCAACGCGCTGCCGGCGGCGCACAACTATGCGATGAGCTCGCCGGGATCGCTGGGCGTCTTTCTCGCCGGCGGCCGGGTGATCCTCGCCGCTGACCCGAGCGCCACGTTGTGTTTCCCGCTGATCGAAAAACATCAGATTAACGTCGCGTCGCTGGTGCCGCCGGCGGTCAGCCTGTGGCTGCAGGCTATTCATGAATGGGGCAGCAACGCGCAACTGCAATCGCTGCAGCTGCTGCAGGTTGGCGGAGCGCGCCTGTCCGCGACGCTCGCCGCGCGTATCCCGGCGGAAATCGGCTGCCAGCTGCAGCAGGTGTTCGGCATGGCGGAAGGGCTGGTTAACTACACCCGCCTCAACGATAGCCCTCAGCGGATTATCAACACCCAGGGTTGCCCGATGTGCCCTGACGACGAAGTGTGGGTGGCGGATGCCGACGGTAACCCACTGCCGCGCGGCGAAGTGGGCCGTCTGATGACCCGTGGCCCTTATACCTTCCGCGGCTATTACAACAGTCCGCAACATAACGCTGAAGCCTTTGATGCCGATGGATTTTACTGCTCCGGCGATCTGATTTCGATCGATGAAGATGGCTATATCACCGTCCAGGGGCGGGAAAAAGATCAGATCAACCGCGGCGGCGAGAAGATCGCCGCTGAAGAGATAGAAAACCTGCTGCTGCGCCATGTGGCGGTGATCCACGCCGCGCTGGTTAGCATTGAAGACAATCTGCTGGGCGAGAAGAGCTGCGCTTATCTGGTGGTGACATCACCGCTGCGCGCCGTCGCGGTGCGCCGCTTTCTGCGCGAGCAGGGCGTGGCCGAATTTAAATTGCCGGATCGCGTGGAGTGCGTTGCCGCGCTGCCGCTGACGCCGGTGGGCAAAGTCGATAAAAAACAATTACGTCAGTGGCTGGCCGAAGGCAAGCTGGGCTGAAGGAGAAGAAATAATGGCAATCCCTAAATTACAGGCTTACGCGCTGCCGGAAGCCAGCGATATTCCGGCCAACAAAGTTAACTGGGCCTTTGAGCCGTCGCGCGCCGCGCTGCTGATCCACGATATGCAGGAGTATTTCCTCAACTTCTGGGGCGAAAACAGCGCGATGATGGAAAAAGTGGTGGCCAATATCGCCGCCCTGCGCGACTTCTGCAAACAAAACGGCATTCCGGTGTACTACACCGCCCAGCCGAAAGAGCAGAGCGATGAAGACCGCGCCCTGTTGAATGATATGTGGGGGCCGGGGTTGACCCGATCGCCGGAGCAGCAGCAGGTGATTGCCGCGCTGGCGCCGGATGAACAGGATACGGTGCTGGTGAAATGGCGCTACAGCGCGTTTCATCGCTCACCGCTTGAAGAGATGCTGAAAGAGACCGGCCGCGACCAGCTGATCATCACCGGCGTTTACGCCCATATCGGCTGCATGACCACCGCCACCGACGCTTTTATGCGCGATATCAAACCGTTCTTTGTCGCCGACGCGCTGGCAGATTTCAGCCGCGAAGAGCATTTGATGGCGCTGAAATACGTCGCCGGCCGTTCTGGACGCGTGGTGATGACCGAAGAATTGTTGCCGCTGCCGGCCTCCAAAGCGGCGCTGCGCGCACTAATTCTGCCGCTGCTCGACGAATCCGACGAACCGCTGGATGATGAAAACCTGATCGACTACGGTCTGGATTCGGTGCGTATGATGGCGCTGGCCGCCCGCTGGCGCAAAGTACACGGCGATATCGACTTCGTGATGCTGGCGAAAAACCCGACCATCGACGCCTGGTGGGCGCTGCTCTCCCGCGAGGTGAAATAATGGCGGCGCTCGATTTTCACGGCCAGACCGTGTGGGTGACTGGCGCAGGTAAAGGCATTGGCTATGCCACCGCGTTGGCTTTCGTCGAGGCCGGGGCCAACGTCACCGGTTTCGACCTTGCCTTTGACGGCGAAGGTTATCCGTTTGCCACCGAAATGCTCGACGTCGCCGATGCCGACCAGGTACGCGACGTTTGCGCGCGTCTGCTCAACGATATCGAACGACTGGACGTGCTGGTGAATGCCGCCGGGATCCTGCGCATGGGGGCGACCGATCAATTGAGCGCGGAGGACTGGCAGCAGACTTTCGCTGTGAACGTCGGCGGCGCGTTTAATCTGTTTCAGCAGACGATGGCGCAGTTCCGCCGTCAGCGGGGCGGGGCGATCGTCACCGTCGCCTCCGATGCCGCGCATACGCCGCGTATCGGCATGAGCGCCTATGGCGCCTCGAAAGCGGCGCTGAAAAGCCTGGCATTGACCGTCGGGCTTGAGCTGGCAGGTAGCGGCGTGCGCTGCAACCTGGTATCGCCGGGCTCCACCGACACCGATATGCAACGTACCCTGTGGGTCAATGAAGATGCTGAACAGCAGCGGATCCGCGGATTTGGCGAGCAGTTTAAGCTTGGCATCCCGCTGGGCAAAATCGCCCGACCGCAGGAGATCGCCAATACCATTTTGTTCCTCGCCTCTTCTCACGCCAGCCATATTACGCTGCAGGATATTGTGGTCGATGGCGGCTCGACGCTGGGGGCGTAGATGGCCTGGAAACGAGAGCTCACGCTTGCGGCGCTGAACGCCAGTAGCGAAAACACCATGGTGGCGCATCTGGGTATTGTCTACACCCGGCTGGAGGAGGCGCTGCTGGAGGCGGAGATGCCGGTGGATGCGCGCACGCATCAGCCGTTTGGTCTGCTGCACGGCGGCGCTTCCGCGGCGCTGGCGGAGACGCTGGGCTCGATGGCCGGTTGGCTGATGACCGAGGATGGGCAATGTGTGGTGGGCACCGAGCTTAACGCTACCCACCATCGTCCGGTCTCCAGCGGTAAAGTGCGCGGCGAATGCCGACCGCTGCATCTTGGCCGCCAGAGTCAGAGCTGGGAAATTGTGGTGTATGACGAAAAAGGGCGGCGCTGCTGCACCTGTCGTCTGGGAACCGCGGTGCTTGGCTAAGACGCTGCTATTTCCCCGGCTTGCGCTGCGCTGAGCCGGGCTACGGATCTGTAGGTCGGGTAAGGCGTTAGCCGCCACCCGACAAAAAAACGGCACTGTTCACGGTAATCCTTTCATTTATTTTCCTGTCTTAAGTGATCTCGCTAGCAATGTGAGACAAATCTCCGCCGCGGTATGGCATCTGCGCTGTTTCGAAGTTGTTAAACTCTGCGTTGTGTTCTAGAAACAAACTGTAACATCCTGATTACCCTACCGGTGGACCACAACAATGAATAATTCAGGGAAATACCTTATCTGGACACTGCTCTCCGTGATCGGAGCCTTTGCCCTCGGCTATATCGCCTTAAACCGGGGTGAGCAGATAAATGCGCTGTGGATTGTCGTCGCGGCGGTCTGCGTTTATCTGATCGCATATCGTTTCTACGGCCTGTATATCGCCAAAACCGTCCTCGGCGTTGACCCAACGCGGATGACGCCGGCGGTACGACATAACGACGGCCTCGACTATGTTCCGACTGACAAAAAAGTGCTGTTCGGTCACCATTTTGCGGCGATTGCCGGCGCAGGGCCGCTGGTTGGCCCGGTGCTTGCCGCGCAGATGGGCTACCTGCCGGGGATGATCTGGATCCTCGCCGGCGTGGTGCTGGCCGGCGCCGTGCAGGACTTTATGGTGCTGTTTGTTTCGACCCGTCGCGATGGCCGTTCGCTTGGCGAACTGGTTAAAGAGGAGATGGGGCCGACCGCTGGCGTACTGGCGCTGGTGGCCTGTTTTATGATCATGGTGATCATCCTCGCGGTACTGGCGATGATCGTGGTGAAAGCATTGACCCACAGTCCGTGGGGGACATACACCGTCGCCTTTACCATCCCGCTGGCGATTTTTATGGGCATCTATATTCGCTATCTGCGCCCGGGGCGCATCGGCGAGGTGTCGGTGATAGGCCTGGTGATGCTGGTGTTCGCGATCATTTCCGGCGGCTGGGTGGCGGAAAGCCCGACCTGGGCGCCGTGGTTTGATTACACCGGCGTACAGCTGACGTGGATTCTGGTGGGTTACGGCTTTGTGGCTGCGGTACTGCCAGTCTGGCTGTTGCTGGCGCCGCGCGACTATCTCTCCACGTTCCTGAAAATCGGCACCATCGTTGGTCTGGCGATTGGCATCCTGATTATGCGCCCGACGCTGACCATGCCGGCGCTAACGAAGTTCGTTGACGGCACCGGCCCGGTATGGACCGGCAACCTGTTCCCGTTCCTGTTTATCACCATCGCCTGCGGCGCGGTTTCCGGCTTCCATGCGCTGATCTCCTCCGGCACCACGCCGAAAATGTTGGCCAACGAAGGGCAGGCCTGCTTTATCGGCTACGGCGGCATGTTGATGGAATCCTTCGTCGCCATTATGGCGCTGGTGGCGGCCTGTATTATCGATCCGGGCGTCTACTTCGCGATGAACAGCCCGATGGCGGTGCTGGCGCCGGCAGGAACCACCGATGTCGTGGCCTCGGCGGCGCAGGTAGTGAGCGGCTGGGGCTTTAGCATAACCCCGGATACGCTGCGCCAGATTGCCAGCGAGGTCGGCGAACAGTCGATTATTTCACGCGCCGGCGGCGCGCCGACGCTGGCGGTGGGGATGGCTTACATTCTGCACGGCTCGCTGGGCGGACTAATGGATGTCTCTTTCTGGTACCACTTCGCCATTCTGTTTGAGGCGCTGTTTATCCTGACGGCGGTTGATGCGGGCACCCGCGCGGCGCGATTCATGCTGCAGGATCTGCTGGGCGTGATTAGCCCCGGGTTGAAAAAAACCAGCTCGCTGCCGGCTAACCTGCTGGCGACCGCGCTGTGCGTCCTGGCGTGGGGCTACTTCCTGCATCAGGGGGTGGTCGATCCGCTGGGCGGCATCAATACCCTGTGGCCGCTGTTCGGTATTGCCAACCAGATGCTGGCGGGGATGGCGCTGATGCTGTGCGCGGTGGTACTGTTCAAGATGAAACGCCAGCGCTATGCGTGGGTGGCGCTGCTGCCGACAAGCTGGCTGCTGATTTGTACGTTGACCGCTGGCTGGCAGAAGTCGTTTAGCCCGGATACCAAAGTCGGTTTCCTGGCCATCGCCAATAAATTCCAGGCGATGATCGACAGCGGCGCCATTCCGCCGCAGTATACGGAATCGCAGCTGGCGCAGCTGGTGTTTAATAACCGTCTTGATGCCGGGCTGACTATCTTCTTTATGATTGTGGTGGTGGTTCTGGCGCTGTTCTCGATTAAAACCGCGCTGGCGGCGCTGAAAGAGGATAAACCGACGGCGAAAGAGACGCCGTATGAAGCGATGCCCGCGGATGCGCAGGGCTTAACGGCGCAGGCAAAACGCGCGCATTAACCTGTTTGGCCTACCTTTCTTCTCCTCCCTCTCCCTGTGGGAGAGGGCTGGGGTGAGGGAAATAAGCGAGAAACTCATTATGTTCGACACCCTTTCAAAAGCAGGAAAATATTTAGGCCAGGCGGCGAAGATGATGATCGGCGTGCCGGATTACGATAACTACGTCGAGCATATGCGAATAACCCACCCGGATCAGACGCCGATGACCTATGAAGAGTTCTTTCGCGAACGCCAGGACGCGCGCTACGGCGGCAAGGGCGGGGCGAAGTGCTGCTAGCCTTCTTTTGGTAAGTAGAGGCTGATTTGCTCCTGGGTACAGCCGTAAATCGCCGCCAGTTTTTCGCGGGTCCGCTTCTGCGGACGGGAGTCCAGCGCTTCCAGCTGTGACACCGCGGACTGGCTGATGCCGAGTTTAGCCGCGACCTCCCGCTGTGAGAGTCCGCGCAGGATACGCCACGCGGCCTGCAGGCTGACGTTTTCTTTATGCATCACGTCGCAGACATCCCCTGGCAGCATTACGTTATCATAGATATCTGATTCATAAGAAATATCTTCCCAATTGTTTTCATCCTCGTCGTCGTACTCCAGCAGAGCCAGGCGCATACGAAAGTAATCGCTGTAAGGAATGACGACATACTGGTCTTTTCCTTCTTCATCCTTGATGTACTGAATAGTCATATTCGGTATGTTCCTCATGAATGTAGGTGGTGGTGGTTCGGCGTTTAACCGCCACTACGTAGCAGGTATCGTCCGGCGGATCCCCAAAGGTGTAGATGACTCTGTAATCACCTAATCGCAGCCTGTAGTGGTTTTCGGGAAAGGACAATTTTTTGATATCCGAGATAGGTGAAGCTTTATCATTCATCTTCTCCAGCCTGGATTTAATGCGGTTCTTATACCGATTATCGATTTTAGAAAATTGCTTATTTGCCGTTTTTGACCAGACAATCTTCATCCGTACCTCCACTGTACGCCCACACAAAACATAAGGAAATAATAAGACTATTAGATAAATTCCGAATTTCTTATGGAGTACAGTAGAGCGGAGAAAAAACGCAGGTAAGAGGCAAAGCGTAACCCGTCGAGGCGGCGCGGGAAGGCCTCTGCCGGGCGACAGAGGCTTGCAGAAAACATGCGATCAGGCGTTCAGGCCGCCATCCACGTCGAGCCCCGTACCGGAGATCTGCCCGGCGGCCGGGCTGGCCAGGAAGGTGACCGCCGCGGCGATGTCTTGCGGCTGGCCGTAGTGACCGACCGCAATCATCTGGCGCTGGGCTTCCGCCTGTTCCCCATTCTCCGGGTTCATATCGCTGTTGGTCGGCCCTGGATGGACAAGGTTAACGGTGATCCCGCGAGGGCCTAAATCACGCGCCAGGCCACGGGTCAGGGAGTTGAGGGCGGACTTGGTCATGGCGTAAACCGCGATGCCCGGCATGGCTACGCGGTTGGCCAGACAGCTGCCGATGTTGATGATCCGTCCGCCATCGGACATATGCACCAGCGCTTCCTGGATAGCGATGACCACCCCACGAATATTGACGTTGATAAGGTCGTCAATGTCCGCCAGCGTCATGGATTCCAGTGGACCGCCGCGGGCGATGCCAGCGTTGTTGACCAGAATGTCCAGCCCGCCGAGGGCCCGGGCTGCATGGGTGACGGCATCCTGAATGGCCTGCGCGCTGGCGCTGTCTGCCTGCACCGCTTCGCTGTACCGACCCAGCGCCTTAATTTCATCGGCGACTGCCTGGGCTTTATCGGCCGATTTTTCATACGTAATAACCACATCGGCGCCGGCGCGCGCCAGCGACAGCGCAATAGCGCGACCCAACCCACGGCTGGCGCCGGTAACCAGCGCCTTCTTACCTGTTAAATCGATCTGCATGATGACCTCGTTACGAGAGTGGTGAGAATCATCATTAGGTATAGATGGTCTGGGTGATTAACGGCTGAAGTATTCCACCTTCTCAAACGTCGCGCGCAAAGCGTCAGGGGTAACGTCGCCGGCAGGCTAAAGCGCTGCCAGGGCGGGAAGCGCTCCTTATGGGGGTTGGGTTAACCTGATGTTATGCCTGGACATCCAGATGGCTAATATTATTTGGTTTTAGCTTATGCTTTTTACGCAGTTGTCAGGCATCGGCGGCTGTGAAAAATTCGTTAAATCAGAATATTAATTGCCTGGGGAGGGTGATGAGCGTGAATCGCCTTGAGATGCATAACATTAGCCTGGCCTTTTCCGGCTTTCAGGCGCTGAGCAAGGTGGCGTTTACCCTTAAGGGCGGAACGGTGCATGCGCTGACCGGCGCCAACGGCGCAGGCAAATCGACGCTGATGGCGGTGTTGTGCGGGACGCATGCCGATTACGAAGGTGAAGTGGTGATCAATAACCAGCCGGTTAGCATTCGTTCGCCGCGCGATGCAAAGCAACTGGGGATTCATCTGGTACAGCAGGAGGTGGATGTTGCGCTGGTTCCGGGGCTGAGCATTGCGGAAAACATCATGCTGGACAGGCTGGCTGAACCGGGTGCGGTTTTTCGCTGGTCGCGGGTGCGTCAGCAGGCGCGCGAAGCGCTGGCGCAGCTTGATATTGCGCTGGACGTTCGACGTTCAATCGATAGCTGTACCCTTGCCGAAAAGCAGCAAATTCTGCTGGCTCGCGCACTGTCGCACCACTGCCGTTTTTTGATTCTTGATGAACCCACCGCGCCGTTGGATCAGCACGAAAGCGAACGCTTATTTGCGGTGGTTCGTCGTCTGCAGCAGCAGGGGATCGGCGTGGTCTTTATTTCGCATCGTATCCATGAGCTGAAAGCGATTTGCGACACCCTGACGGTGCTGCGCGATGGTCGTTTAATCGAAAGCGGCCCGATGGCCGAACTCAGCGGCGAACAGATCGTCGAAAAAATGCTTGGCCACGAGTTGAGCGATATTTTCCCGCCTGCGCGTCCGCCGCATGGCGAAGAGGTGCTGTTGCAGGTTGACGGTTTGCATGACGAAGCGCTGTTGCAGGATATCTCGCTACGCCTGCATAAGGGGGAAATTCTCGGTATCGCCGGCTTGGCGGGCGCGGGGAAAACTGAACTCTGCAAAGCCTTATTCGGCGCCAGTAAAAGCCGCCTGCGCCACGGCGAACTTAACGGCCAGCCGTGGCGGCCGCGCGATCCGGCCGATTCCGTCCTCCAGGGGCTGGCGCTGGTGCCGGAAGAGCGGCGCAAAGAGGGGATATTCATCGATGAGGCGATCGCCATGAATCTGGCGGTCAGCGCCGATAACAGCTTTTCGCGCTGGAGCCTGTTCGGCCATCGGCAGGCGTGGCGGTGGGCGCAGGAGGTAATTGCCCGTATCGGCGTGCGCGCCACCGGACCGGGGCAGTCACTGCGCCGTCTCTCCGGCGGTAATCAGCAAAAAGTGGCCATCGGCAAATGGCTGCGCGGCAGTGCAAACGTGCTGATTTTCGACGAGCCGACGAAAGGGGTGGACGTGAAAGCGAAAACCGATCTGTTTCAGTTAATTGATGGCCTGGCGCGGGAGGGCCGGGGCGTGATTTACGCCTCCGGCGAATTTTCCGAGCTGGTGGGCCTGTGCGATCGCATCTGCGTGTTATGGGATGGGCGCATTGTGGCGGAAATTCCCGGCGCCGAAGCGCGGGAAGAGACGATTCTTTATTACTCCACCGGAGGAGCGGCAGCGTGAGCAAGGCCCTGGCAGTCAACGCGACGGTATCGGGCCGTCAGCGGTTTTTCGATTTTCTCTATAAATGGGGCATGTTGCTGACCGTGGTGCTGCTGGTTGGCGTCTTTGGTTTAGCCTCAGATAACTTTCTTGATCCCTTTAACATCATCAACATTCTGCGCTCCATCGCTATCGTGACGGTGATTGCCATTGGGGTGTCGATTTCGCTCACTATCGGCGGTTTCGATCTGTCGGTGGGGTCGACGGCGTCGCTGGCGAATGCGTTAGTGATTTCGTTGTTTGTCTGGCACGGCCTGAACACCACTGAAGCCATTCTGATTACCCTCGCGCTCTGTACGCTGGTGGGGTTATTCAACGCGTTTCTGATCGTGGTGCTGCGCATTCCTGACATGCTCGCCACGCTTGCCAGCCTGTTTGTGATTCAGGGCGTAGCGATGACCTACAGCTACGGCGGCTCGATCACCGAAAATATGGTGTTGCCGAGCGGCGATATGGCTGAAGGCACGATTCCGGCGGCGTTTGGCGCGCTGGGGCAGGTACCGACCATCGTCATTATCATGCTGGTGGTAACGCTAATCGCGCAGCTGGCGCTGTCGTTCACCACCCACGGGCGGCGGATGTACGCCATCGGCGGTAATCCGGAGGCGGCGCGGCTCTCCGGCCTGCGGATCACGCGCTATAAAGTGGCGGCCTACGTGATTGCCTCGCTGCTGGCCGGGCTGGGCGGCATTCTGCTGGCATCAAGGATTGGTTCTTCCCAGGTGAACGCCGGCGGCGGTTACCTGATGGACGCGGTCGCGGCGGCGTGGATCGGCTTTTCGCTGGCGGGCTCCGGCAAGCCGAATGCGCTGGGAACGCTGGTGGGAGCAGTTATCCTCGGCGTGCTTTCCAATGGCCTGGTGATGCTGTCGGTGCCCTATTACGCGATGGACATTATTAAAGGACTGGTGCTGGCTGGCGCGCTGGCACTGACCTATTTTCAGCGCCGGACCTAACACTTTACAGGGTAAACAAAATGAAAAAGATAGCACTTTCTCTTATGGCGCTGGGCCTGCTGCAGTCGATGGCAGCGCTGGCGCAAACCCCGACGCCGGTTCCGGCGGCGATCGCTGAGCATAACGGCCCGATCCGCATCGCGGTGATTCGCAATCTCGGTTCTGACGATAACACTACCCAGTTTGTCGCCGGGGCGATTCAGGAAGGTAAAAAGCTCGGTTTTAAAGTCAGCGCTTTCCTGAGCAACGGTGATGACGCGAAGTTCCAGGATTTCGTCAATCAGGCCATTAGCCAGAAATACGACGGTATTATTCTTTCCCAGGGGCGCGATCCCTACTCGACCGCGCTGGTGAAAAAAGCGGTCGATGCCGGGATCAAAGTGGCGGTGTTCGATACCGCGGTGCAGGGATCCGTCCCCGGCGTGACGGTTAGCCAGCAGGATGACGCCTCGTTGACCGAGCTCTCTTTTGGCCAACTGGTAAAAGACTTCAACGGCAAGGCCAACATTATCAAGCTATGGGTGGCAGGCTTCCCGCCAATGGAGCGCCGCCAGGCGGCCTACCAGACGCTGCTAAAACAAAATCCGGGGATTAAAGAGCTGGAGTCTATCGGCGCCGTGTCATCTGACGTGCAGGGTGACACGGCCAACAAAGTTGGCGCGATTCTGGCTAAGTATCCTAAAGGTAAAATTGACGCCATCTGGGGGACATGGGATGCCTTTAGTCAGGGAGCCTATAAGGCGCTGAAAGAAAACGGGCGCAGCGAAATCAAACTCTACAGCATCGATATTTCCAATCAGGATTTACAGCTGATGCGGGAGGCCGGTAGCCCGTGGAAGGTTAGCGTGGCGGTCGACCCGAAACTCATCGGCGCCACCAATGTGCGCTTGATTGCCAATAAGATTGCCGGGGAAAGCACCCCGGCTACCTACGATTTCAAAGCGGCGGCCATTCCGCAGGCGCTGCTGGCGGCACAGCCGGGGGCGGTCAACGTGGCGTCGCTGGGGAAAATCATCCCAGGCTGGGGGCAGACCGAAGATTTTATTGCCCCGTGGTTTGCCACCCTGGAAGCCCAACATAAATAATCACGCGGTTAGCTGTACTGACGTACGCGGGCGATAAGTTCGTCCACGCTATCGATACGCTCGGCGATGACGATCAGCGCTTTGCCGAGCGTAATTGCATGGCGCAGGCATTCGTGGCGCATGGCCGTGTCCGGAATCGAATCGATATCGGCGACGTGTGAAAGCCCGACGCTGCGGCGTATCAGTTCAGTTCCGCAGAATCCAATGGCATCGCACCATACTTTTTTGAGGAATACTGAGGCGTAACCGGGGCAGGCCAGCGCCGCATCGCGGGTTTTCTCCGTCGCTAACGCCTGGAAACGCTCGCTGAAGGTGTGCCACAAGGTCTGTATATCGTTGAGCCGCTGTTCGCGCGCGGCGGCGGCATCGCGAATGCCGAGATGGCCAGGTAGACCACAATAGTTAAGCAACAAATTGCCAATGGCGGTGCCGACGTCAAAACCGATAGGGCCGAAATAGCCAAATTCGGCATCGATGGCTTTAAGGCTATTTTCAGCGACGAAGATGGAGCCGCTATGAATATCGCCGTGCAGCAGGGCTTCGGCCTGTGAGAAAAAGCGGTGCTTCAGCGCCGCGACCGCCAGTTTAAGCTGAGCGTCCTCACGCAGGGCGGCAACCTCTTCTTCCAGCTCCGCCGGGTAGTTATTGCGCTCGTGGATCTGATACGGATCGTTAAAAAACAGATCCTCGGTGATCTCGCACATTTCCGGATTGATAAATTGCGCCACCTGCGCTTTTTTCTCATGCGGATGGAGATAGAAATCGCTGGTGTGGAACAGCGTCTGCGCCAGATATTCGCCCAACTGGCCTGCCGCCTGCGGATAGTAGACGTTGCCGATAAGCTCGCCGCGCCAGATACGGTGATCGGAAAGGTCCTCCATTATCATCACCGCCAGAGCGGGATCGAAATGAAGAATGTGTACCGTATGCTGCGGGCTGTGCTGATAGTGGGCGACCAGGGTCTGTGCTTCGAGGCGCGCGCGGTCGAGGGTCAGCGGCCAGGATTCGCCGACGCAGCGCACGTAGGGCAGCGCCTGCTTAACAATAATCCGGCTCACGCCCTGAGCATCGAAAATTTTGAACACCAGATTGAGATTGCCGTCGCCTACCTCCTGCGCCGACACCAGCTCAGACGGATCGTCGAGCCCGCCAAATTGTTGTGCGTAAGCCACCGCATCGCTGGCCGTGAAGGTATGGTATTGCGACATTGCCTCGATCCTCAAAAGTGCTGAATTAAGCCGTTCAGACGTCTATACATCTGGATTTCATCCTGACACAATGTGATACAACAACGCAACAGGGATTTAACGATATGCAGACACTACAGACCACCAGCCTGCGGGTAAGCGAAAATCAGCTTTTTATTCTCGATCAACAGGCATTGCCGCAGGAAAAACGCTGGCTGGCGGCGGATAACGTTGCGCTGCTGGTGGACCATATTCATGCCCTGCGGGTGCGCGGCGCGCCGTTGATTGGTCTCTCCGCCAGTCTGCTGCTGGCGCTGTTGGCGCAGCGCGGCTTATCCCGCGACGAGCTTGCTCAGGCGCTGGAAACCCTGCGCGCGGCGCGGCCGACGGCGGTCAATCTAATGAATAATCTCGATCGTATGAAGCAGGCGCTGGCGCAGGAAGACTATCCGCAGGCGCTGGAGACCGAAGCGCTGCGCCTGATTGCGGAAGATAAACAGCTGTGCGCCAGCATTGCCGAAGCTGGCAATGCGCTGGTAACGCCGGGTAGCCGTTTGTTGACCCACTGTAATACCGGTGGCCTGGCGACGGCGGGGGTTGGCACCGCGCTGGGGGTTATCGCTTTGGCCCATGAACAGGGCAAGGTGGCTAACGTCTGGGTCGATGAGACGCGGCCGCTGCTGCAGGGCGGGCGCCTGACCGCCTGGGAGCTGGGTGAGCTGGGCGTGCCGTATCAGCTGATTACCGACTCAATGGCCGCCAGCCTGATGGCGCAGGGGCAGGTTGATGCGGTATGGGTCGGCGCGGATCGTATCGCCGCCAACGGCGACGTGGCGAATAAAATTGGGACCTATTCGCTGGCGGTGCTGGCTCACTATCATCGTATTCCTTTCTACGTGGCGGCGCCGCAAACCACTCTCGATCGCTACTGCCCGAACGGCGCGGCGATCCCGATTGAACAGCGTGCGGCGCAAGAGGTGACCGGCGTAAAAGGCAGCTTTGGCGCCGTGCAGTGGGCGCCAGAAAACGCGCCGGTTTATAACCCGGCCTTTGACGTGACGCCAGCCGCGTTAATCAGCGGTTGGGTGCTGGATAGCGGCGTGGTCACGCCACAGCAGGTGGCAGACGGTATTTTTGCGCCGCTGGCGTAACGGTTAACAGTGATAAGGAACGATTATGTGGCAAGAGCGACTCGCACAACTGGTGACCACCTGTCACTGGATTGGCGCAAAAGGGTGGGCGCCGGCGACCGGCGGCAATATGTCAGTACGCGAGGATGCGCGCTGGTGTTGGTTGAGCGAATCGGGGCGCGATAAGGGCAGCCTGACCAGCGACGATTTTTTACAGGTGGACATCACCAGCAATCGCGCGCCGTCGGGCCGTAAACCGTCGGCGGAGACCGGCTTGCATACGCTGGTTTATCGTCTGTTTCCGCAAGCGAACGTCGTGCTGCACGTGCATACCGTGCACGCTACGGTGCTCTCACGTCTTGAAACCAGCGATACCCTGCAGCTGCAGGGCTATGAAATGCAAAAAACGCTGAGCGGGCAGCATAGCCATCTCGATAGCGTACCGGTGGCGATTTTTGATAACGATCAGGATATTGAGGCGCTGGCGGCGCGGGTTGAAGCGTATGCCCGTAGCCATCCTTTGCGTTATGGATTTTTGATCCGCGGCCACGGTTTAACCTGTTGGGGCAGGGATGTTAGCGAGGCGCGGCGTCAGCTGGAAGGGCTCGAATTTCTCTTCGAATGCGAGCTGCTGCGCCGCCGCTATGCATAAAGGTTAGGGTAAGCGCGGATAGGCATCGGCGATAGCATCGCCGGTGAACTGCGCTATCCAGCCTTCCGGATTGTCAAAAATACGAATGGCGGTGAAATTCGGCTCCGAACCCATATCGAACCAGTGCGGCGTATGCGCCGGGACGGAGATCAGATCGTTCTTTTCGCACAGCACCTGAAAGACTTCATCGCCGATATGCAGGCAAAACAGCCCGGCGCCTTCGACAAAGAAGCGCACTTCATCTTCTCCATGGGTATGCTCATTGAGGAATTTAGCCCGCAGCGCCTCTTTCTGCGGATTATCCGCCCGCAGGCTAATGACATCCCAGCTCTGGTAGCCCTTTTCAGCCACCAGTTTATCAATCGCGTGCTGATAGGCCGCAATAACGGTTTCAGCGGTTGGCGCCGGGCCCAGGTAGCGATCGGCCTGCCAGCGCTCGAAGCGTACCCCTTTTGCGCGCAATTGCTGCTGGATTTCATCGGCGTTGCTGCTGTGCCAGCGTGGATGGCTGGCGTCGTTAACGGAAAAAATAGTTAATTCGCTCATGCGGGAAGTTGCTCCGGGTCGATGTCGTCAAAACGCTGAACCTGTGGATGATGGCTGGCCGGGTCGCAGTCGCCGCGTACCAGCTGCAGGGTGCGTAAACCTGCAGATTCGGCGGCGTCCAGTTCCTGATGGATATCAGAGAGGAACAGAATGCTCGCCGGGCTATGCCCCAGTTGTTCGGCGATAGTGCGATAGGATTGAACTTCGCGTTTGGCGCCGACCAGGGTATCGAAATAGCCGCTGAAGAGATGAGTAATATCACCTTCGTCGCTGTAGCCAAATAACAATTTCTGCGCGGCGACCGAGCCTGAGGAATATACATATAAATCAATGCCCATCGCCTTCCACTTCTCCAGCGCCGGGAGTACATCGGGATAAAGATGGCCGGTAAAGTCGCCGTTCAGATAGCCCTCGCGCCAGATAATGCCCTGCAGCGCTTTCAGCGCCGTGGATTTACGATCTTCGTCCATGAAGCGGAATAGCGTCTCGATAAGCGCTGCGGTACTGGCTTCGGGAGCGGCGATTTCTGTACGCAGATTGTCGAGAATGGTACTGACCGGCTCGACATACTGCTGCGCGCTGACAAAAGCGGCCAGCCGCTCGCGGGCGTAGGGGAATAAGACGTTATGGACGAAGCGAATGTCGCTGGTGGTGCCTTCAATATCGGTCACGATAGCGCGGATCATGGTATCTCCAGAGTGGATAGTGCGCCGTGCTGCCGGTGGCGTCGGTTTGCCGCCTGCCTGCGGCAAGCGAAATAACGTTAGCATTTAGACGTCTAAGCGTCTTGATTGCCAAATATTAACATCGTGTTATAGTGGCTTCAACAACAGCATTACAATCGGAACAAAGAGAATGAGCAATAAACCACTGATTCCTGAGAGTAAACTCCCTGCATTAGGCACCACCATTTTTACCCAGATGAGCGCGCTGGCGCAGCAGCATCAGGCCATCAATCTATCACAAGGTTTTCCGGATTTTGATGGCCCGCGTTACCTAAAGGAACGGTTGGCCTGGCACGTCGCCCAGGGGGCTAACCAGTACGCTCCGATGACCGGCGTACCGGCGCTGCGCGAAGCCATTGCCGATAAAACCGCTGAGCTGTATGGCTATCGCCCGGATGCGAATAGCGATGTCACCGTCACCGCGGGGGCGACCGAAGCGCTGTATGCGGCGATCACCGCGCTGGTCAGAGCCGGCGATGAGGTGATCTGCTTTGACCCGAGCTATGACAGCTACGCGCCAGCGGTAGAACTTTCCGGCGGGGCGCTGAAACGTATTGCTCTGCAGCCGCCGCATTTCCGCGTTGACTGGCAGCAGTTTGCCGCCACGTTAAGCGACCGCACCCGTTTGGTCATTCTTAATACGCCGCATAATCCATCAGCCACGGTCTGGCAGCGGGAAGATTTTGCCGCGCTGTGGCAGGCGATCGCTGAACGGGAAATCTACGTTATCAGCGACGAAGTGTATGAACATATCTGTTTTGCAGAGCAGGGGCATGCCAGCGTGCTGGCCCATCCGCAGCTGCGCGAGCGGGCGGTAGCGGTCTCTTCTTTCGGTAAAACCTTTCACATGACCGGCTGGAAAGTGGGTTATTGCGTGGCGCCTGCCGCCATCAGCGCCGAACTGCGTAAGGTGCACCAGTATTTGACGTTTGCCGTCAATACGCCCGCTCAATTGGCGCTGGCGGATATGCTGCACGCGCAGCCGGAGCACTACCGCGAACTGCCTGCGTTTTATCGGCAGCGTCGGGATCTGTTTATCGATGCGCTACGTGATAGCCGGCTGGAGATTTTGCCTTGTGAAGGGACCTACTTCTTGCTGGCCGACTATAGCGCGATCTCTGACCTTGATGACGTCAGCTTCTGTCGCTGGCTGACCACTGAAGTCGGCGTGGCGGCGATCCCGCTGTCGGTATTCTGTGCCGATCCGTTCCCGCATAAGCTGATTCGCCTGTGCTTCGCCAAGCAGCCGGAGACCCTGCAGGCGGCAGCAGAGCGGCTGCGTCGCCTGTAGCTATTTCACCGTCCATGCCTGAGAAAATTGACGGTCGCCGAACATCTCGGCCAGGCCGTTAATTTGCTTCAGGCGCAGCACTTCATCGGCATCCATCCCCAGCTCTTTGCTGATTTTGCTATTGCTCCAGCCGAGATTGGCCAGCTCGCGGACAATTTCCGACATCGCGTGGATCTGATGGCGCCCGCGCGCCCGGTTGTGGCGGATAGTCGCGGCCATCAGGGCATCGCGCGGGGGGCTGTTCGCCGACAGACAGGTTACCGGCAAATATCCCTTGAGCTGTTTTTTCAGCGACAGCTTGCTGCCCGCCAGTTCGTGGCGGTGAAAACCGTCAACGATGGTATAGCGTTTTGACTGTTGATTCTGCACCACGATCGGTTGCGTGAAACCATTGGCCTCCAGCGAAGTTAATAACAGCCGCTTTTCCGGCGGCGCAAGGTTATTAGGGTTGTAATCGTTGGGAACCACCTCTTCCTCTTTAACCCATAGCACGCAGTCAACCGGCTGGTTGTGAAAGGGGCTATGGCGGTGCAGAGCCTGGCGAAAGTGATTCAGCGCGTCGATTTTTTCCTCTTCCGGCAGCGCTGCCAGATACTCTTCTATTTGGGTAATTAGTCGTTGTTGCATAGCAGTCCCCATTGTTGGCGTTTTTTACTTATGCGCTTGCAGTAGCTTTTATAGCGGGTGGCTTTAGTTGGGCTAAATGAGAGCTGGCGACACCAGTAATCATTGTTTAATAACACTTTGCAGACGCGCCGCCATGAAGGGATATCCCGGGTGCCGATGTCGCTCTCCTGGCTATCGGGGATATCCTCCATTCCCTGTTTTTGATACCAATGCAGATAGACCGCGATTTTATTACGATAATGCTCGGCGGTTGGCCGCGGCATGCTATCCAGCAGGAACAGGGCGTAACTCTTCCAGCTGTGGTGCCCGGGTTTATCGAGTTTGCGGTGGCCATAAAATTTGTTGTCGTACCCTGCGTAAATACCACCGCTGTGCACGCCGTTTACGCGCTGGCAAATGGCTGCCCAACGTTCTGGCTCCAGCACATGATACAGCCAGAGACCCTGGCGCTGCTCCGGGCCAAAGGGTTCGCAGATGCGCATATAGCGCAGCGGCACCCCGGCCTGATACATCAGATCGTAAAGGGGGTTATAGGTATGACCGCTTTTGCTAAACCACGTCCAGATATCGGCGGTTTTCCAGTCATAAATCGGGTAGATGTACCAGGTATGGCCGCCCGGCGCCGATGTCGTCCATGGCTTATCATCGGCAAAGCGCAGTTTGCGCTGAGATGAGATGGTCATAAACCGATTAAGCGATTCATCTGCCCGGATACCCACCATCATCGCCGCCGGACGGTTTTGTGAAAACCAGTCGGCGAAATCACGGACGAACTCTTCGAAGCTCATTCCGCTGCTATAAAACGGGAAATAGCCGGGATCGGTAATGGCGTCAGCGGGCGGCTGGCGTACCCAGTTGACGCCCGGCTCCCAGCATTGCCACTCCGGCGAAAACTGAGTCAGTGAATTTTGCGTGGTGAGCGGTAGGGCGACCCAATAAAATTTCTCAATAACATCCTGGTATTCGGTACGGATATTTTCGCAATGCTGAATGGTGCAGGAAAATTGCGCCTCCCAATCAATAAACAACACGTTGATTTTTTTTCCCATTTGCCGGGCGCAAAGCGCCGCCAGGTGCAGCATGGTGGTGGAGTCTTTTCCGCCGGAGAAAGAGATGCAAATGCGTGAAAAATTTTCTAATACCCACTGTATCCGCTGCTGGCTAGCCTGAAGAACGGACTCGGGTAATGGAATTTTTACCAAAGACATTACCATTAATCCTTTAATGTGATGGATGCGCTTTCACGGTAGTGTAGAACACATTAATGGTAAGGTTAATATGAAATGGTAATGTTTTAAGTGGGTTCAATGTAATTCACACAAACATATTCACCATGTGAATATGTTTGTAATGGCAAATTAGTTGACTGCGGTATTTTGCGTAATAAATTCGGCAAATTTGGGGTTGTTTAATGATGAACGATTATAAATCATATAGGCCATTACCGGAGGGATCGGGTCAGGCAAAATGATTTCGCGGAATTTAAATGACGCGCTAAAATAACTTAATGCGTGCTTCGGGACAAAACCAATAAGATCGCTCTGATTGATCATCGTTAAAATAGCTATTAGCGAGTTGCTGCGAAACGCAATTCTTCTTTCAGGCATGAGATCGCTCCCGTGCTGTTGAAAGGCCTTTACATTCGGGTCAGATGAGGTGTAAAGCGTAAATCCTTCCCGAGACACCTCTTCAAATGAATTCAGATGATCTGCACGAGGGTGGCCTTCGCGACAAACCAGTGCAATTTCTAATTCCTGAAAAGGCTGGCAAATAGTACTGTGATTAGAAAGAGGCGTAATACTATAAATCAGGTCGGCTTTACGGTAAGCCATCAGGTCTTCAACGCTTTCTGGGGATAGCAGCAGATCGCGATGATCGATTTGTAGATTCGGGTCCATGTGCAATTTATTAATTAAATCCATGGTTGCTGGTGATATAAGAAGTTGCGGGCTGTAAATTACAAATCGTTTACTTAATTCAGAATGATTGGCGATATTAATTGTTTTTTCTAATTGGTTGAGGTTTTTTTCCAGGTGATGATGTAAGTTCATGCCCACGGTCGTCGGGGTAATTCCTTTACCGGAACGCACAAATAGCGGATCGTTTAATTGATTACGTAACCGCTGCAGTGACTGGCTTACCGCGGAAGGAGTAATAAACAGCGTTTCCGCCGCTTTACTGATACTAAGATGTTGATAAATGCACTCGAAGATAACCAACAGGTTTAGATCGAATTTTTTTAAATCATAAAGGTTGGCCATGCTTAACGTCCTGTTTATGTTGCAGCGAGGCGAACGGATTATTATTTCTTACCGTTATACATTTGTGGCGATGCTATCAAATATCATTATTATAGCTAAATATACAATTAATCCCTACTAAATGTATACCAACCAATCGCTTTCCGCCAGATCCTTTTTTGTCCTTAAGTACCTGGCGGAAATGCGTTATTTTTTACTGCTGCTTTTCACCCATCATCACCTGCAGTTTCTCTTTATCGGGTAGTCCCACTACCTGCTGCAACATGTTATCTTTATTCATATAGTAAATAGCCGGCGTGGCGTTAGCGCCAAGGTCATCCATCAGCTGCTGGTTGATATTCAGGGTCCTCATCAAGGCCGCAGGGATATCTGTCGGTACGTTCAGCTTCAGTTTGCCGTTGGACTGTTCGTAATCATGCCAGGTTTGCGCCGGGTCTTTGCTTGCCAGTATGGCCGCTGCGGTGGCCGGACTTTCTGGTTTAATCACGCCGACCAATAAGGTGCGTAGTTGCACCTTACCGGATTCAACCCACGGCCTCGCCTGTTGCCAGAACTGTTTACAGTAGGGGCAGAAAGGGTCGGCAAACACATAAAGGACGATGGGCGCCTCTTTTTTACCTTCCCGTAGCCAGTCAGCGGACTCGAGTTTTTTCCACATCGCCTGTCCGGCCGGGGTATAGAGTTCTTTCTGGAAAAGCTGTTCGCTCAGATTGTTGCCTTTTTCGTCGTACATGTAGCCGGAAATGGCGTGCTTACCGTCGGGGGTGAGATAAATAGCAACGCCCATATCCTGATACTTCCCGAGCCAGCCTTTGACGCCGCCGGGGGCTTCAAAGGGCTTAATGATAGTAATACCCTGTTTTTCTATTGCTTTTACGGGGGCGGGGAGGTCTTCGGCATAGCTACACAACGGCAGCAGGCTCAGAAAAAGCAGTCGTTTTAACATGAGTATTCCTTTTAAATCAGAAGCTAATGTGCAGTGGTGGTGAAACCTATCGCAGCCATAGATAACACCTGCCGGGCGTTTGGTTGCCCTTTAGTTCGGCGAATGATGTAATCCTTCATGCTGTTACATTAAGGTGTAGAGCGCAACATATTGCCAGCCATTCTGGCGCTGAAGCTACCTGCGGGTATTTCAGGTAACGGGGCCGCCTGAGAGGGCGGCCTTTTTACTTTCAGCGAAATGAGGCGAAACACGGGGAAAAACCGCGATCGCGACGGCAGGTTCACAAAGTTGTCTTGTTACGGTTGTTAGATAACGCTTATTGATTTGATAATGCAAACGCATTGGTCGAGTCAGGAAAAATTCGTTAACTTAGACCTCAACAAAAACACGGAGGAAGTATCGATGTCTTTAATTAATACCAAAATCAAACCTTTCAAAAACCAGGCATTCAAAAACGGTGAATTCATCGAAGTTACCGAAAAAGACACTGAAGGCCGCTGGAGCGTCTTCTTCTTCTACCCGGCCGACTTCACTTTCGTTTGCCCGACCGAACTGGGCGACGTGGCTGACCATTACGAAGAGCTGCAGAAACTGGGCGTAGACGTTTACTCTGTTTCTACCGACACCCACTTTACCCACAAAGCGTGGCACAGCAGCTCTGACACCATCGCTAAAATCAAATACGCGATGATCGGCGACCCGACTGGCGCCCTGACCCGTAACTTCGACAATATGCGTGAAGATGAAGGTCTGGCTGACCGCGCGACCTTCGTCGTTGACCCGCAGGGTATCATCCAGGCAATCGAAGTTACCGCTGAAGGTATCGGCCGTGATGCGTCTGACCTGCTGCGTAAAATCAAAGCCGCTCAGTACGTTGCTTCCCACCCAGGTGAAGTGTGCCCGGCTAAGTGGAAAGAAGGCGAAGCGACGCTGGCTCCTTCTTTAGATCTGGTTGGTAAGATCTAATTCGTTTTATTCCCGCTAATCAACGGGCGCACCAGCGCCCGTTTTATTCCAACACCATGATGCAAGCGCATTCAGGCTGCCTGACTAAGGCCGCTTGCATGATGATGTTTTAAGCCCAGGAGATAAAAATGCTCGACACCAACATGAAAACCCAGCTCAAGGCCTATCTTGAGAAGCTGACCAAACCTGTTGAGCTGATTGCCACGCTGGATGACAGCGCTAAATCGGCAGAGATCAAGGAACTGTTGGCTGAAATCGCTGAACTGTCAGACAAAGTTACCTTTAAAGAAGACAACACGCTGGCGGTACGTAAGCCATCGTTCCTGATTACTAACCCAGGTTCCAACCAGGGGCCGCGTTTTGCTGGTTCTCCCCTGGGACATGAGTTCACCTCATTAGTACTGGCGCTACTGTGGACCGGCGGTCATCCGTCGAAAGAAGCGCAGTCGCTGCTGGAGCAGATCCGCAACCTTGACGGTGATTTTGAATTCGAGACTTACTACTCGCTCTCTTGCCACAACTGCCCGGACGTGGTGCAGGCGCTGAACCTGATGGCGGTGCTGAACCCGCGCATCAAACACACGGCGATTGATGGTGGAACCTTCCAGAATGAAATCACCAATCGCAACGTGATGGGCGTACCGGCGGTGTTTGTGAATGGTCAGGAGTTTGGTCAAGGTCGTATGACGCTGACTGAAATCGTCGCCAAAGTGGATACCGGCGCGGAAAAACGCGCGGCGGAAGAGCTGAACAAACGCGATGCTTATGATGTTCTAATCGTCGGTTCCGGCCCGTCTGGCGCAGCGGCGGCGGTATACTCCGCGCGTAAAGGCATTCGTACCGGCCTGATGGGCGAACGTTTCGGCGGCCAGGTGCTGGATACTGTAGATATCGAAAACTATATTTCCGTACCGAAAACCGAAGGCCAAAAACTGGCCGGCGCCCTGAAAGCGCACGTCAGTGAATATGATGTTGATGTGATTGATTCACAAAGCGCGGCAAAACTGATCCCGGCAGCCGTCGAAGGCGGCCTGCATCAGATCGAAACCGCCTCCGGCGCGGTGCTGAAAGCGCGCAGCGTGATCATCGCAACCGGCGCCAAATGGCGTAACATGAACGTGCCTGGTGAAGACCAATACCGCACTAAGGGCGTAACCTACTGCCCGCACTGCGACGGCCCGTTGTTTAAAGGTAAACGTGTGGCGGTGATTGGCGGCGGTAACTCTGGCGTTGAAGCGGCAATTGATTTGGCGGGCGTCGTTGAACACGTGACGTTGCTGGAGTTCGCGCCAGAAATGAAAGCCGACCAGGTGCTGCAGGATAAAGTACGCAGCCTGAAAAATGTCGATATTATTCTCAACGCCCAGACCACCGAAGTGGTTGGCGACGGTAGTAAGGTGACAGGGCTGCAGTACCGCGACCGCGTCAGCGGCGATGAGCATCATGTCGCGTTAGCCGGTATTTTTGTCCAGATCGGCCTGTTGCCGAATACCAACTGGCTGGAAGGTACGGTTGAGCGTAACCGCATGGGTGAAATCATCATTGATGCCAAATGTGAAACCAACGTGAAGGGCGTATTTGCCGCCGGCGACTGCACTACCGTGCCGTACAAACAAATTATTATCGCCACTGGCGAAGGTGCGAAGGCTTCTCTGAGCTCATTCGATTATCTGATTCGTAGCAAAAGCGCATAAAAAGTCGTAAGACAACACCTGCACACAGCAAAGAGGCGACCCTGGGGTCGCCTCTTTTTTTTGCTTATTGCACCGTTCCGTTATCTCACGACCATTACCGGAATATGGGCATGACGAATCACGCTTGAGGCGTTTGAACCCAGTAAATGGGTGCTGATCGACGGATTACGTGAACCGATGACTACCACGTCAGCTTTGATTTCATTGGCCAGTTCATTAACCATATCGCGGACGTTGCCGAAACGCACATGGCTCTTAATACGTGAAGGGTCAATGCTAAAGTGGCCGACCATGGTCTGTAAGCGAGTTTCCGCTTCATGCTGTAAATGCTCTTCAAAGCGGCGCAGATCGGCGGTAAAACGGCTCATGGTGAAGCTGGATGAACCGGGTAAGACGTGAAGTAAATGAATAATACCGTCCTGTTGGGCGAGAAACTCTGCATGGCGGACAGCCTTGTCGCTCAGCTCCATTTCAAAGACATCAACCGGCATAATGATAGTTTTATACATATGCATTTCTCCTTGTTTGTCTGTTTCTATATCAACATATTATACAAGGATATTGTGGCATTCAGGTCGCAAAACTGTATACGCCGTCACGGGATGAGGTAAAAATTTGTCAGAGAGGAAGGGAAACAGAAAGAGGATGACGAGGCATCCTCTGAATAAAGCGTGAAACGCCTCAGGCAGCGGGGTATTTAGCGGTGGAATTCGCCTGCGGCTTCCGGCTGGTACAGCAGTTCCAGCACTTCCAGATGCGCCGATGCGCCGCCGGGTAACTCCCAATGAATGGAGGTACCTACTTTCAGCCCGAGCAGCGCCGCGCCAACCGGCGCCAGAACCGAAAGCTGAGTGGCGCTATCGGTCGCCTGCGCTGGGAAAACCAGGGTCCGCACCCGTTCTTCACCGCTGGTTAAGTCGCGGAAGCGGACTTTGCTGTTCATGCTGACGACGTCGTGCGGCATTGCTTCCGGCGCCAGCATTTGCGCGCGGTCCAGTTCGTCGTTCAGGGCATCGGCTACCGGTGAATTAGCATACGCCGGCTGTTCAAGCAGTCTGTCGATACGTTCAGCATCGAATTCATTAATAATGATTGCGGGTCTGGTCATTGCATACTCCATGTTATCCAGGAACCTTTTCCGTAAAAGAAAACCCTCGCCGAAAGGGGCAAGGGTTAATGTCCCTTCATCATACTGAGACTTGCCTGATGTTTGAAGTGATTAAGTGCACATTCAGCGCATCGTTAGCAAAAGCAGATGAAATGGACGCATCGCTTTGTTATCAAGAACCGACTTTGTCCAGCACAAACTGCTTAGCGCAGTTGCCCGGATGCGGCTGCGGCAGGAACGAATCTGCGCCCAGCGGAGCATTGATCGCGCTAGCTTTGATGGAGATTTGCATTTCCGTTAAATAAGCGGGATTGCCGTCACAGGTTAATTTAAAGGCTTTCACGTTTTGCGCGCCATAGGCTTTGGCGACGGCGGCATCAAAATCGCTACGGCTAACGGTTTGTCCGTAATGTTTCGCCAGAAAATCGCCGATTGCGCTTTGCTTCACTTCGCCATTCAGGCGCACCATCGTGCCGAAGTAGCTATCCGGATCGAAGCCGAAACAGACGCCATGTTTGGCATACTCATAGCGTTCCAGGCAGGAGTTACCGCCGGAACCCGGCATCACGCTATTCAGCTTATTGGCCATTTCCAGCGATAGCCCGGTTTCCGCGGCCTGGCATTTACGCCCGGCTCTGACTTCCGGCATATTGGGGATAGGGCGCGTCGCGCAGCCGTAGCGCATCCAGCGGCGCTCATCGACGCCGCGCGAGGCGATCGACTTCGGCAGGCCCGGCCACAGGCCGTGTACCGTCAGAAAATCGGCTTTGTTGCGTTCTTCCTGCTGTAGCCGGCACTCCTCTGGTTCATTACGATTCCTATCCAGCATGCTCTGACAAAAACCGGTTTGCCAGGACAATGCCAGCACGTAACGATCGAAATCACCGTATTTCGTCGCGGTAAGCGGTTCTGCGCCAACCTGTGTTGCGCCGAGTAAAAGGGCAATGGCGACGACATCCTTCCTGAACATTTTTATTCCTGATAGTGGGAGATGATTAATTGCTGGGATTTATTAAAGCATAAAAAAGGCGCCTGCTGGCGCCTTTTCACTGCGGTTTGTGGTTTATTGAATCGCGGCGCCGGGGACCAGAATCTCGGTGGCGATGATCACCACTAACAGGCCGACGATAACGGGGACCGAGGTGCGTTTAACAACTTCGAACGGAGAAATCTTCGCCATTCCCGCCACCGCCACCACCACGCCGGAAACCGGTGAAATGGTGCGTCCCAGATTCGATGCCTGCAACATAGGGATCGACAGATAGGCCGGGTTGATGCCGGAAGAGTGGGCAAGCTTCGGGATCATCTCAACGAAGGCGTAAAACGGCGCGTTGCCGGAACCGGTAGTCATCGCCGCCAGCATGGTCAGGACGACTAATACCAACATCAGGATGATGCTGGCGGATCCGAACGAGGTCGCAATAGAGATAAGACCGTCGATAAAACCGATAGTGCTCAGACCCTGGGCAAATACGCCCGCCGCGACTAACAGCATGACGACGCTGGCGAAGGCGTCCGCCATGCCGCGATAGGCGGCTTCCAGCCCGGTGAAGACCTTTTTAGTGTCAAAACTGCGCAGGAATTCCAGTACTGAAGCCAGCACCATACAGATCACCAGAATCGTGATGATGTGTAACTCCGGCCCCCATTTGCCGTCAAAAATCAGCACGCCGATAATCGGTGTGAAAGGCAGAATGGCGTACAGCGCCGGGGCGGTGGTGGTTATCTCATTGACGTCGAGCATCTCGTGCGAGGCGTTCTCTTTTTTATCGAGGTAGCGCTGCCAGAAGAAGTGAGCGATGGCCATACAGACGATAGCGGCAATCGAGATAGGTAAAGTGGTTTTGAAAGCGAAATCAATCAGCGGCATTTCGGCAGCTTTGGCCGCCAGCACTACGTCACCGGAGGTTGGTGACAGGATCAACGCGGCAGGGGAGGCGCAAATCGCCGCCGCGGCGCCGCGGCTGATGCCGACATTGACCATTACCGGAAACAGGGTCGCCATCAGCAGCACCCCAAGGCCAGTTGCCGAGGAGACCGCCAGCGACATCAGGCAGGCGAGGAAGTAGGCGGCAATCATCAACAGATAAGGCGAGTTAATATATTGCAGCGGCTTAGAGGCCAGTTTAACCACCATATCGTTGGCCCCGATATGGGTCATATAGGTGGCGAAACCGCAGAGCATCATAATCATCATGCCGAGGTCGCCGCCGCGGCTCATAAGCAGTATTTTAATATATTCAAAGATGTCGGTTGCGGTGTAACCCGTACTGGCGGCGCTGGCCGGGAGAACTTTATGCCCCATAATGGCGCTGGCGATAAGCAAGATTAAACCGCCGACAAACAGCACCCCTGTCGCGGAATAACCTTTTATAATGTAGCGGGCGACGCCCACAATAACCACGACCCCGATAAGGATCTCAACAAGCGTAAGCATACTTTACCCCTAAGCCATTAACCCAAAGAATCTGCTGATATCTAAAGCACTACAAAAATTAAGTGATGGAATGTGCCCAAAAAACGGACAGAACTTGCTGACCCAAATCAATAAACTACTGAGAATTGACTAATCAGAACCCGTGGCACGGCTAACATCACAAAAGTTGTCTACCAGCATGAGCTTTTTGCTATGGCGCAATTCAGGATTTTGCCTTATTCCGTTAACAGTCTATTAAGATTACATTTGTTACTTTACTTCGTTTTTAAAATTGCAATCGGTAATAGAGAAGTGTTTAAACTACGTCAATTTACATTATTTATGCTTGCGCTGTCCGGCCTGCTGCTGTCGTCCGGCTATGCTAACGCCTCGTTCTCGTCAACGCTCCGCGATGGCTACAACACGCTGACGGACAATGTCGCGCAAACCTGGAACGAGCCTGAGCACTACGATCTCTACATCCCGGCGATCACCTGGCACGCGCGCTTTGCCTATGACAAAGAGAAAACCGATAAGTATAACGAACGCCCATGGGGCGCGGGATTTGGCATGTCGCGTTGGGACGATAAAGGTAACTGGCACGGCCTTTATCTGATGGCGTTTAAAGATTCCTTTAATAAGTGGGAGCCGATTGGCGGCTATGGCTGGGAAAAAACCTGGCGCCCGCTGGCCGACGACAACTTCCATCTTGGCCTTGGTTACACCCTTGGCGTAACGGCGCGCGACAACTGGAACTATATCCCGATCCCGGTGGTGCTGCCGCTGGCATCGATTGGCTACGGCCCGGCGACGTTCCAGATGACCTACATCCCCGGCACTTATAACAACGGCAACGTTTATTTTGCCTGGGCACGCATTCAGTTTTAATCGTTATAACGTAGTGACAAAAGTGATAAGTTCTTTGTCTTGTTGAAAAACAATGACTAACGTAACTGTCGGCTATAAAGATAGAGACTTTTATCACTTTTTAAGAAAGTTACGCTGGACAAAAGGCATCACAATTGATGTACTGGTATCCGACACAGCATTAGTGTCGTTTTTTAATTTAAAGGTAATTTTGATGTCTAAGATTAAAGGTAACGTTAAGTGGTTTAATGAGTCCAAAGGATTCGGTTTCATTACTCCGGAAGATGGCAGCAAAGATGTATTCGTACACTTCTCTGCAATCCAGTCCAACGGTTTCAAAACTCTGGCTGAAGGTCAGCGCGTAGAGTTCGAAATCACTAACGGTGCCAAAGGCCCTTCTGCTGCAAACGTAATGGCTATCTAACCAACGCGTCAGTAGAATATAAAAACCCGCTTATAGCGGGTTTTTTTTTGCCTGTCGTTAGCGGGCGGCTGACTGTGAGAACAGCCAGAATGCCGTCGCGGTCATGGCGAAAGAACCCAGTAGATTGACCAGCACGTTTAACAATGCCCAACTGAAACGCCCCTGCTGGAGCAGGAAGACCACTTCTGCTGAAAAGGTGGAGAAAGTCGTCAGGCCGCCGCAGAAACCGGTAGTGATAAGCAGTTTCCACATCGGATCGACATTCGTCAGGCGATTGAACCACGCCAGCCCGGCGCCGATAATAAATGCGCCCAGCAGGTTAGCGATTAGCGTGCCAATGGGAATCGCATGATGCATGGGGTTAAATTTCATGCCCAGCCACCAGCGCAACACGCTGCCGGTTCCGCCGCCAACAAAAACGGCTAAAAGGAGTTGTAACACGGTCATTTCCTGCTATTTGGTTAGGTATAAGGCCGAGTGTAGCGCGCCAAAGGCGTTTTTGGCTATGGATTCGAAGTGGGAGAAAGAGATGCGGGTAGCAGCAGGGCAATTTGCCGTCACGGCGCAGTGGCAAACTAATGCGCAGATCTGCGTTGAACTGATGCGTCAGGCGGCAGAATGCGGGGTATCGTTACTGGTCTTACCCGAGGCGTTGCTGGCGCGGGCCGATAACGATCCTGATATGTCGGTAAAATCAGCGCAGGCGCTGGACGGCGGCTTCATGCAGCAACTGCTGGCCGAAAGCCGGAGTAATGACTTAACCACGATATTAACGCTGCACGTGCCCTCTGGCGAAGGGCGCGCGAGCAATACCCTGGTCGCAATACGACAGGGGATGATTAGCGCACAATACCAGAAACTCCATTTGTACGATGCGTTTAATATGCAGGAGTCGCGGCTGGTGGATGCCGGCGAACAAATTCCGCCGTTAATTGATGTAAATGGGATGCGAATCGGCTTAATGACCTGCTACGATTTACGCTTTCCCGAATTAGCGCTATCGTTAGCGTTAAAGGGGGCCGATGTGTTGGTGCTTCCTACCGCGTGGGTTCGCGGGCCATTGAAAGAACATCACTGGGCAACGCTGCTGGCGGCAAGAGCGCTGGATACCACCTGCTACATTATTGCGGCAGGCGAATGTGGAACGCGTAATATCGGTCAGAGCCGGATTATCGATCCGCTCGGTACCACCATTGCTGGCGCTGCTGCCCAGCCGCAGCTGATTTTTGCTGAGATATCCGCAGATTATATTCGTCAGGTGCGTGAGAGTTTGCCGGTGCTGCGTAATCGCAGATTTGCGCCACCGCAATTATTGTGACGTTTTTTTAAACAAGGCTTGATTCACCTTGTTACAGATTGCTATTGTGTCGGCGCGTCAAATAGCCGTTAATTGTATGCGTATATGTGTATGATGGCGTATTCGCAGCTTGAGCTTGTATAGAGAAGAAGGTTAGCTATGGGTGAGATTAGTATTACCAAACTGCTGGTAGTCGCAGCGCTGATTATTTTAGTGTTTGGTACCAAAAAATTACGCACGCTGGGTGGAGACCTGGGTTCGGCTATCAAAGGCTTCAAGAAAGCCATGAATGATGACGATGATAGTGCCAAAAAGACCAGCGCTGAGGAAGACGCGCCGGCACAGAAGCTCTCTCATAAAGAGTAATTAATCACGGGCTCCCGACGAACGGGGGCGCGTCGCGGCCGGGTGTGAAGCTCAGGCGGCAAAGAGGCGGCAGCGTATTCGTTGTCGCCTTTTTTATGGTTAGCGTTTTGGATATGAAAAAAGATGCAACCAGGTATGACAATGGAAAGGGGGATTAGCCGGTAAATCAGGCCGCCGCGAACGACGGCCAGAGAAAGACAGGAGTTATTTTACTTCCATACCTTTTGCCTGCAGATCGGCATGATAGGAAGAGCGGACGAACGGGCCGCAGGCAGCATGGGTAAAGCCCATCGCCATGGCTTCAGCTTTCATCTCTTCAAACTCTTCCGGGCTAACATAACGCTGTACCGGAAGGTGGTGACGACTTGGCTGCAGATACTGACCCAGCGTCAGCATGGTGACGCCATGACGGCGCAGATCGCGCATCACTTCGATGATCTCTTCATTGGTTTCGCCAAGACCGACCATCAGACCCGATTTGGTCGGGATTTCCGGATGCGCTTCTTTAAAGCGCTCCAGCAGCTTCAGCGACCAGTTGTAATCTGCGCCCGGACGCACCTGGCGATACAGACGCGGTACGTTTTCCAGGTTGTGGTTAAACACATCCGGCGGCGTCACTTTCAGGATATCCAGCGCGCGATCCATACGGCCACGGAAATCCGGCACCAGCGTTTCAATCTTGATATTTGGGCTCTTCTCGCGGATAGCGCTGATACAGTCAGCGAAGTGTTGCGCGCCGCCATCACGAAGATCGTCGCGGTCAACGGAAGTCACCACCACGTAGCGCAGACCCATATCGGCGATGGTTTGCGCCAGTTTTTGCGGCTCATTGGCATCAGGCGTCACCGGACGACCGTGGGCAACGTCGCAGAACGGACAACGGCGAGTACAGATAGCGCCGAGGATCATAAAGGTCGCGGTACCGTGGTTGAAGCACTCGGCAAGGTTCGGGCAAGAGGCTTCTTCGCACACGGAGTGCAGGCCATTCTTACGCATCGCTGCCTTGATCCCCTGAATACGGGACGAGTCAGCCGGAAGTTTGATTTTCATCCATTCCGGTTTTCTGAGCAGAGCTTCACGCTCAGTTGCCACGTTTTTCACCGGGATAAGGGCCATTTTATCGGCGTCGCGGTACTTAACACCGCGTTCCATCACAATGGGTTTACTCATAGCGTGCGTGTTCCAGTTGCGAGTCACGAAGGAAAGCGAATTAATTCAATCAAATGTTGTATTTATCAACTATTTTTGAACTAAGGACAGGCAGTATATCATTGATACGGGGTTGAAAGCAGCCTGGTTACCCGGCAAATTGTAAAATAGTTGTTGTTTTATCCTTTTCCCTCGCGTGCGGTTAGCAGGCATAAGTTTGCACAATGGTGTCGATAATCGCTTTCAGTAACGGCTCCTGTGCGCTTTGCCGGTTGTAATGGAGCGAAATATCAATACGCTGGTCCTGCAGAGGTGGAAAAGAAATCGCTTGTAAAGGCCAGATTTTCGCCACCAGCGCGAACATACTCTCCGGCGTCAGCCCCAGCAAATCGCTATTATTCATCATTGCCGCCTGGGTCAACAGGTTATAGCTGCTAAAGCCGCAGCGGCGTTCGCCGACGTACTCTTCTAGCTGGCGATGCAGGGTAGGGTAGCGCTGCCCTTCCGGTAGCAATAGCGCGAACTCATACTGCTGCAGATTTTCCTTCGTCAGGGGAAGGTGCAAAATGGGGTGATTTTCGCGGCAAAAGATGACAACCGGTTCGGAGAACAGCACCTGGTGTGCAATAGCCAGCCCGCTATGGGGATAGCTGTCGATCAGTAAGTCAACCTGCCGCTGATTAAGCTGGCTGGCGGCATCGGTAATCGCCATATTGTGCAGTAATACCTGAGGAAAGCGCGATTTCAACGCATTGGCGATTTTCGGTATCACCAGAGCGCCGACGGTCGGCGCGGTGGCAATAGTGAGCACACGCTGCTGATGTGAGCCGCTGCCCAAATCCAGCGCATTGAGAAAGGCTTCCATCCCCTGGCTGATATATTGATGCAGGTGGGTCGCATAAGCTGTGGGCGTGACTCCCTGACCTTTACGAATAAAGAGCGGGTCGGGGAATAGAGCCCGTAGTTTATTGATGGACTGGCTAATCGCCGAAGGTGTGATATTTAATACCTTCGCCGCGTTGACGATGCCTTTGTGCACGTACACGGCTTCGAAGATAGTTAACAGGTTAAGATCGATATTACGCAGAATACGAAAGATCTGCCGATCTTCTGGCTGTTCGTTGCTTTCCAATGGAGGATGATTGTCGGCCACTCGCGGATCCGGTCGTTGGGTCATAGCCTCATTATAGCGGGCGATTATGTGGCGTAGAGTGACAATTGATTGCAAATTTGAAGTATTAATAATGAGTTGCGCTCTGAAGGTTCAGAGCGCGGTGCGCATCAAGCGGCGACATATTCATGCGGCGGGTTATTCAGCAGCGCCAGCAGGTTGGCGACCAGCCGCGGCGCGACGTTTTCCGTAGTGGCCTGCGGCTGCCAGTGGCGCATTTGCGTCATCTCCATGCCGGCATAGCCGCACGGATTAATACGCAGGAATGGCGTCAAATCCATTGCCACATTCAGCGCCAGTCCGTGGAACGAGCAGCCCTTGCGAATACGCAGCCCCAGTGAACAGATTTTCTGTTCACCAACGTAAACCCCCGGCGCATCGGCGCGTGGGTGGGATTCAATCTGATACTCTGCGAGAGTATTGACCACGGTCTGCTCCAGTAGCGTCACTAATTCACGTACGCCGAGTTTACGCCGTTTAAGATTCAGCAATACATACATCACCTGTTGGCCTGGCCCGTGATAGGTCACCTGACCGCCGCGATCGCTCTGAATAACCGGGATATCGCCTGGCACCAGCACGTGTTCGGCTTTACCGGCCTGACCCTGAGTAAAGACCGGGTGATGTTCTACCAGCCAGATTTCATCCAGCGTCGTGTCGTCACGACTGTCGGTAAATTCATGCATTGCCTGCGAGATGGGTTCGTAAGGTTGCAGGCCGAGTTGTCGAATAAGAATGGTATTGTGCTGCAAAACAACGTCTCCGCCGAGAGGGATGACTTAAGTGGGGGAGAGTATATCACAGCGAAAGAAAGAGGATTACCCGGCGCTTGAGGCCGGGTAAGGCGAGGGATTACAGCACCATCCGCACGATTTCGATATTGCCCAGCTCTTCGTACAGGGCTTCGACCTGCTCAATGTGGGTAGCGTTAATGGTGATGGAGACCGAGTGGTAGTTACCTTTGCTGCTCGGTTTTACTGACGGAGAGTAATCACCAGGCGCATGGCGCTGTACCACTTCCACCACCTGATCAACCAGCTCAGGCAACGCCTGCCCCATTACTTTGTAAGTAAATGGAGTAGGGAATTCAAGCAGTTCGTTAAGTTTGGTTTTCATGTCAGCTCCGGTGTGACGACTAAAATAATAACTCCCACGTGATGTGGGAGTTATCAGGTTTCTTTGATGAATAGTATATGGGGATAGAAATCACACTTTCAAGTGTTCAATTTTTAACCAAACCAGTGATGGAACATTAACTTAATGTAATCAATGATTTTGCCGAAGAAATTACCTTCCGGAATTTCCTGCAGCACCACTAACGGACGCTGATCGATAGTTTTGCCATCTAACTGGAAGTTGATGGTACCGACTACCTGGTTTTTCTGCAGCGGCGCGTGCAGCTCGGTGTTATTCAACACATAGCTGGCTTTCAGATCTTTCATGCGCCCGCGTGGGATAGTCAGATAGACATCCTTATCTACGCCCAGAGAGGCGCGATCGCTATCGCCGAACCAGGCCGGTTCAGAGGCGAACTCTTTACCTGCTTTAATGGGGTTTACGGTTTCGAAGAAGCGGAAGCCCCAGGTCAGCAGTTTCTTGCTCTCGGATTCACGACCCTTATAGGTACGTCCACCCATAACCGCGGAGATCAGGCGCATCTGGCCTTCGGTAGCAGAAGCGACCAGGTTGTAACCTGCTTTATCGGTATGGCCGGTTTTAATACCGTCGACGTTGAGGCTGTTATCCCACAGCAGGCCGTTACGGTTCAGCTGGCGAATACCGTTAAAGGTGAACTCTTTCTCACGGTAGATGGAGTACTCATTCGGTACGTCGCGGATCAGCGCCTGGCCGATCAGAGCCATGTCACGCGCGGAGCTGTACTGACCGTCGGCATCCAGGCCGTGAACGGTCTGGAAATGGGTGTTTTTCAGGCCCAACGCGTTAACGTAATTGTTCATCAGGCTGACAAATGCGTCCTGGCTGCCGGCGACGTAGTCGGCCATCGCCACGCAGGCATCGTTACCGGATTGCAGGTTGATGCCGCGGATCAGCTGAGAAACCGGCACCTGCATGCCCGGTTTCAGGAACATCAGGGAAGAACCTTTAAACACCGGATTACCGGTTGCCCACGCGTCGTTACCCACGGTGACCAGATCGGATTCTTTGAATTTCCCCGCCTTCATGGCCTGGCCAATGACGTAGCTGGTCATCATTTTGGTCAGGCTCGCCGGATCGCGACGGGCGTCGGCGTTGTTTTCCGCCAGTACTTTACCTGAGTTGTAATCGATAAGAACCCAGGATTCAGCATCGATCTGCGGAGCGCCTGGGATCATGGTTTTCATATTCAGGTCATCGGCGCGGGCAGCGGTAGACAGTGCCGCAACGGAGAGGGCCGTAACGAGTAAACGAGCGGTGAAAGAGGTCTTCATGGTTAGAACAACGGCATCCGTGATGAAATTAAAAAAAGTGCCTTACTATAACAAATGCATTTCGCAGCGGCACCCGACATTACATATGACTTTGTTAATGATTTTTACATATGCAGTAGCACGGGATGCCGCGGCGTTGCGTTTAGTTGGCGCGAGTAATAAATGATTGCAGCTGCGCTTCGTTTTGCAGGCGCTGTTGTACCGTCGACGCTTGCGACTTACTGGCAAATGGCCCCAGTTGGATCCGCCATACGGCGCCGTTTTGCATCACACGTCCGGGAACGGCGAACTGCTGGCTCAGGCGCTGCTGATATTGCTGGGCGCGAGCCTGGTCGCTAACGGCGCCCACCTGCACGACGAACTCGCCACTGGTGCTGGCGGCTGGTGCGGCAACAGTCGCGGCTGCTGCTGCGGTCGCGGCAGGCGCAACGCTTCCCTGAATCGAGCCCGGCGCGGTGACCGGTGCGCTGGGTGTTGCCGGCGTCGCGGCGACGGCGGCAGGCGCAGCAGCAGGTTCGCTACCTTCCAGCACGCCATTATTCAGCGGCGTCGGCGCGCCAAGGAATCCACTGCCGTTAACCGGCGCGCCCACGTTATCTTCAGGCTTAAGCGTTGAGTTGCTGATGGCGTGAACGTTTGACTGATCGGCCGGGGCGATGGCGGCAGAACCATCGCCATCAAGGTTGGGACGTGAAGGCAGGGCATAGGTCTGTTTGGCGACGGTGGTGCATGCCATACCAGGGCCGGACAAGGCGCCGTCCTGAGAGACGATGATAGGATCGATACGAACTTTAGTATTGTTCGAGGTATTCAGGCGGTCGGCGGAGGCGCGGGACAGGGAAATGACCCGGTCATTGCCGTACGGGCCGCGATCGTTAATGCGCACCACGATCATTCGGCCATTAGCCAGGTTCGTGATACGCGCATAGCTTGGGATGGGCAAGGTCGGATGCGCGGCGGTAAGCTGTGTTGGATCGAACGCTTCGCCAGAGGCGGTCAGGTTGCTGTTCGGCTCGGCGTCATAAATTGCCGCCAGACCGGTCTGGGTGAAGTTGGCCGGATCCTGGACGATTTTGTAGCTTTTGCCATCGCGTTCATAATCCTGATTGGCCGTGGCGTTCAGCGTTTCGAAACGCGGGTCGGCGCCGCTAATTTCTACCGTCGGACCATTACAGACAGCCGGCTGCGGGACGCTAACCGTCTTCTGCTGAACATCTTCACCCGAACATGCCGCCAGCAGCCCCGCTGCTATGCAGATCCCCAGCCATTGCTTACGCATTGCGAACCCCTTAAACGCTTTTCGACAACATTTTTCTGTGGGTATGGATCGACATTACGATACCAAACCCGGCCATCAATACGATTAGGGCTGAGCCCCCGTAGCTGACCAGCGGCAAAGGTACCCCCACCACCGGCAAAATACCACTTACCATACCAATATTTACGAAGACATAAACGAATAAAATCAACATTAAACCGCCTGCCATGACGCGGCCAAAGGTGGTTTGCGCCTGGGCGGCGATCCACAGTCCGCGCATGATAAGCAAAATGTACAATGCCAGCAGGATCAACACCCCGATAAGACCCAGCTCTTCCGCCAGCACGGCGAAGATAAAGTCAGTATGGCGCTCAGGCAGGAATTCGAGCTGCGACTGAGTACCATGCAACCAGCCTTTACCGCGTAAGCCGCCGGAACCAATAGCGATTTTCGACTGAATAATATGATAGCCCGCGCCCAGCGGATCGGTCTCTGGATCGAGGAGCATCATGACGCGTTGACGCTGGTAATCGTGCATCAGGAAGAACCATAAAATCGGAATAAAGGCGGCGACCAGCACTACCGCGATACCGATTAAACGCCAACTGAGGCCGGAGAGGAACAGGACAAACAGGCCGGAGAGGGCGATCAAAATCGAGGTGCCGAGGTCTGGCTGCGCCGCAACCAGCAGGGTCGGCAGGAAGATCAGGACCAGTGCGATGGCGGTATTCTTCAATGACGGCGGACAGACATCGCGGTTAATAAACCGCGCCACCATCAGCGGTACCGCTATTTTGGCAATCTCCGAGGGCTGAAAGCGTACAATACCGAGATCCAACCAGCGCTGTGCGCCTTTGGATATTGCGCCGAAGGCGTCTACGGCAACCAGCAAAATAATACAGAAAATATAGAGGTAGGGCGCCCAGCCCTCATATACCCGCGGCGGGATCTGCGCCATCACGATCATTATCACCACGCCCATGGCGATTTGGCCGATTTTACGCTCCATCATGCCCACGTCCTGGCCGCTGGCGCTCCAGATAACCAGCGCGCTGTAGGTGAGCAGCGCCAGCAGGATGAGCAGCATCGTGGGGTCCAGATGGATTTTATCCCATAGTGATTTTTTGTTCGGATTATCGGTCATTATTGATCCTCCCCCGCCGTCACCGCCGGGCTTTCACTCGGCAGATTGGTGTTGTTATCACCCAGCATGATGTGATCGAGGATCTGGCGCATAATGGTACCGACCGCCGGGCCGGCGCCGCCATTCTCCAGGATCATCGCCACCGCGACCTGGGGGTTGTTGTAAGGCGCAAACGCCGTCATAAGTTTGTGGTCACGCAGACGTTCGGAAATTCGGTGCGCGTTATAGGTTTCGTTGGCTTTCAGGCCGAATACCTGCGCGGTACCGGACTTCGCCGCAATCTTATACGGCGCGCTGGCAAAGTATTTGTGCGCGGTACCATTGCCGCGGTTGGCAACGCCATACATCCCATCTTTAGCGATTTCCCAATAGCCGGAATGAATATCGCCGACCGGCGGTTCATGCGGCTGAACCCACGGTACCTGTTTCCCGTCTTCGAGGGTGCTTTGCAGAAGGTGAGGCACTTTAACCACGCCGTCGTTTATCAGGATCATCAGCGCTTTGTTCATCTGAATCGGCGTGGCGGTCCAGTAGCCCTGGCCGATACCGACCGGGATGGTATCCCCCTGATACCAGGGTTTCTTAAAGCGCTTAAGCTTCCATTCGCGAGTTGGCATGTTGCCGGAGCGTTCTTCCGCCAGGTCAACGCCAGTGTAATCGCCGTAGCCGAATTTACTCATCCATTCGGAAAGGCGATCGATGCCCATATCATAGGCAACCTGATAGAAATAGGTATCCGCGGACTCTTCCAGCGCCTTGGTGACGTTCAGATGACCATGACCCCACTTTTTCCAGTCGCGATAGCGTTTTTCCGAGCCAGGCAACTGCCACCAGCCGGGGTCGAACAGACTGGTGTTGCGGGTAATGACGCCGGCGCTCAAGGCTGAGACCGCGACGTAGGGTTTTACCGTCGAGGCGGGTGGATAGACCCCCTGCGTCGCGCGGTTGACCAGCGGGGTATTTGGATCGTTGAGTAGTCCGGAATAATCTTTACTGGAGATACCATCGACAAACAGGTTGGGATCGTAGCTCGGGGTTGAAACCAGCGCCAGAATCGCGCCGCTGCGCGGGTCGGTGACCACCACCGCCGCGCGGCTGCCCGCCAGCAGCGTTTCGATATACTGCTGCAGCTTCAAATCAAGGGTTAGGTAGATATCGCGCCCGGCCTGCGGCGGCACTTCTTTTAGCTGACGAATAACGCGGCCGCGGTTGTTGACTTCAACCTCTTCGTAGCCGGTTTGTCCGTGTAGCACGTCTTCATAATAGCGCTCGATTCCCAGCTTACCGATGTCGTGGGTCGACGCGTAGTTAGCCAGTTTGCCCTCTTTATCCAGGCGATCGACGTCTTTATCGTTAATTTTAGAGACGTAGCCGATAACGTGGGTCAGGGCGGAGTTATACGGATAGTAGCGGCGCTTGTAGCCTTTGACTTCAACGCCGGGAAAGCGGTACTGGTTTACGGCGAAACGCGCCACCTGGACTTCATTAAGATTGACCTTCACCGGAATCGAGGTGAAACGGTGAGAGCGCGCGCGCTCTTTTTTAAAGCCGGCGATGTCGTCGTCGGTCAGGTCGACGACGTCGCGCAGCGCATCCAGCGTCTGCTGCACGTTATCGACTTTTTCCGGCATCATCTCCAACTGATAGATGGTGCGGTTCAGCGCCAGCGGCGTGCCGTTACGATCGTAAATAATGCCGCGGCTGGGCGGAATAGGGACCAGCTTAATGCGGTTTTCGTTGGAACGCGTTTGGTAGTCGTTGAAACGGACAATCTGTACGTTGTAGAGGTTGGCAATCAGCACGCCGGTAAGCAACAAAATGCCCGTAAAAGCGACCAGCGCGCGGCGTACAAACAGCGAGGATTCAGCCGTATAGTCGCGGAAAGAATTCTGTAATTTCATTCGCTGCTTAGTCTACCCAGGTCATCATTACTCACGGTGGTAAGGGTGGTTAGTCGTTATGCTCCACGCACGATACAGGCTCTCAGCCACCAGCACGCGTACCAGCGGATGGGGCAACGTGAGCGTGGAAAGCGACCAACTCTGTTCCGCTGCAGCTTTGCAGGCCGGAGAGAGACCTTCCGGGCCGCCAATGAGTAAACTGACGTCCCGGCCATCCTGCTTCCAGCGTTCCAGTTCTCGCGCCAGCTGTGGCGTATCCCAGGGTTTGCCGGGGATGTCCAGGGTCACGATACGGTTCTTGCCTGCCGCTGCCAGCATCATTTCGCCCTCTTTTTCGAGGATACGTTTGATATCGGCATTCTTTCCGCGCTTACCGGCAGGGATCTCTACCAGTTCGAACGGCATATCTTTTGGAAAACGGCGCAGATATTCGCTAAAGCCGGTCTGAACCCAGTCCGGCATTTTGGTGCCAACGGCCACCAATTGTAGCTTCACGCATTAACTCCAGAGTTTTTCCAGCTCGTACAGACGACGGCTCTCTTCCTGCATGACGTGAACCATCACGTCGCCCAGATCGACTACGATCCAGTCGGCGGCGGCTTCACCTTCAACGCCCAGCGGCAGCATACCGGCGGCGCGGGATTCCTGCACCACATGGTCGGCGATGGACATTACGTGGCGCGTGGAGGTGCCGGTGCAAATAATCATGCAATCGGTGATGCTGGATTTGCCATGTACATCAATGGCGACGATGTCCTGACCTTTCAGGTCATCAATTTTGTCGATAACAAAATCCTGGAGTGCTTTACCCTGCAAGTGTTCCCCCTGGGTGCGTGAAGAGTGATAACAATAACGAGCCTGACAGTATACCCGAAGTCATGGCAATGTCGGGAGAAAAGTCAGCTTTCAGCCCTTGAAAGCGGGCTATCATCCCATCCCTTGCCGACGAATGCATCGCCATTTTTGTAAAACAATTTCTGCAAGATGCGTATAGCGGGTGTAGCCTGGCTGCGGAGAATAGCAGCCTGCTCGGGGCTGTCAATGGGCGGCCATGAATTCTTATTCCGCGCGCCACTGCGCCTGGCTATTTAATACCCGCAGGGTAGCGAAATCGTCACGCTGTTCGATAAGGCTCCAGCAACCGTGGGCGAGGGGAAAATGCCACATTGCTGCCGCCGGCATCTGCAATAAGAGTGCGATTAACAGGCTTAAAGCGCCCTGATGGCCGACGATCAGCAGGTTAGCCCGCTGTTGATATTGCCCGAGGCTGGCGGCAAAGTCCGCGATACGCTGGGCAAAGGCCTGGAAGCTTTCGCCATTGGTCGGCGTGGCGTGTTGCCAGTCTTTGCACCAGGCAGCGTAGTTCCGCGGGTCTTCTTTTTGCAGATCGCGATGGTGGCGCATTTCCCAATCGCCAAAGAACATCTCATTCAATGAAGGAATAATTAGCCGGGGGACAGGCCGGCCAGCGAGCAACAGGTCGGCGGTGTGCTGGGTTCTCGCCAGCTCGCTGCACAATACCTGGTCGAAAGGCGCCGCTTGCAGATAGTCACCCAGCGAGCGCGCCTGCTGGATACCGCGTTCGGTAAGGGGGGTGGGGGCATGTCCGCTATACAGTCCGTCGACGTTAGCCTGCGTTTCGCCGTGGCGAACCAGCCATAATTTCATGATGCACTCCGTGGAAATCGCGTAGCGTAACGATATCCTCGCAGCCGGTTCTCAGCAATAGAGCTTCTGCTGGTGAATATAGTCCAGTACGGCGGTCGGCAGCATATCGGCGCAGGAGACACCTTGCTGTAGACGCTGACGAATCAGCGTGGCGGAAATATCGAACCACGGGGTTTCCGCCAGATAGATAACCCCGGCGGGACGGGTATGTAACAACTCGACGTCGTGGGTGAGATGTTTATCGAGCCATTGCTGATCTTCTTCGCGCTTCATCGCCAGCGGATATCCCGGACGGCGGCAGACGATCAGATGCGCGTTATCGAGGATCGTGGCGTAGTTATGCCAGGTGGGGAAGGTCAGCAGCGAGTCCTGGCCGATGATAAACGCCAGGGGCTGTTCCGGGCCTTGTTCTTGCCGCCACTCCTGTAGCGTTTGCGCAGTCCAGGACGGCGTATCGCGTTGTAGCTCTCGTTCGTCGAGAACGAATAGGGGTTTATCGGCAATTGCCAGCTCCAGCATATGCACCCGCTGGGCGCTGGTGGCTTCCGGCTGCGGGCGATGCGGCGGCACGTTATTGGGCACGATAATGACCCGGCTAAGACCAATTTGGTTTGCCAGAATCTCTACCGGCTTAAGGTGACCATAATGCACCGGATCGAAGGTGCCGCCGTACATTGCCTGCAACTGAGTCATATCAACCATCAATAAAAACGTCCGCCAGCGCTTTATGGCAGAGCAGTAACGAAAGGCTTTCCAGCTCGGGCCATATTGACTGGCCGTAGTCCTGTTTGAAGGTGAGCTCGGCGCGGGTTAATAACGTAACGGCCTGGCGTAACTGTTCGGCGCTGAGGCGCGTGAGCGCGTCGCCGACCAGCTGACGTCGATTCTGCCAGACCCGGTGTTTATCAAACAGCGTGCGCAGCGGCGTATGTGCCGACTGGCGCTTCAGAGTGACCAGCAGCAGCAGTTCGCGCTGCAACGTGCGCAGCAAAATAGCGGGTTCGCAACCTTCAAGGCGCAGTTGTTGCAGGACGTGCAGTACGCGTTTGCTTTTGCCGGCCAGCAGGGCATCGACCCAGTGATACGGCGTAAAGTGGGCGGCGTCATTCACTGCCTGTTCAACGCGCGGCAGCGTCAGTTTACCGTCAGGCCACAGCAAAGAGAGGCGCTCCAGCGCCTGCGCCAGCGCCAGCAGGTTGCCTTCATAGCAGTAGCACAGCAGTTGGCTGGCGGCCTCATCTAACTGCAACTGATTCTGTTTAGCGCGGGCGGCCAGCCAGCGAGGCAACTGCGCGTATTCCGGCGTCTGGCAGCTCACCTGCACGGCGCGGCTGGCAAGCGCTGTTATCCACGCCGCGTTTTCCTGCGCCTTGGTAAGCTTGTTGCCGCGGACAATCAGCAGCAGATCTTCATGCAGCATACCGACCAGCGTGGACAGCTGTTCGTTGATCGCCGCATTCGGGCCGTTTTCCGGCAGGATAAGCAGAAGCGTCTGGCGGCTGGAAAAGAGGCTCAGCGCCTGACTTAAGGAAAAAAGGGCGGGCCAGTCGGTGCTGGCATCGATGGTCGCGGTGTGATGTTCGGTAAAGCCCTGGGCGGCCGCGGCTTCGCGGATCGCATCCTGGCTTTCCTGTAACAGCAATGGGTCGCTACCAAGCAATAAATACGCCGCGCGCAGCCCTTCAGTGAGCTGCGCGCGGAGTTGTTCCGGGTACAACCGAATCATCAGTTACCCAGCGTAGTGGAGACGCGGTTGCCAGAGGTTGAGGTGGCCGGGGTACCAGACACCGGCTGCTCAGCCTCTTTAGTGGCTTCGACATCCGCGACATGCACGCTCGGCAATTTACGGATCAACTGTTCCGCAGCCTTATCGTACATTTCACGAACAATCATGTCCTGCTCGGCATCTTTCGCCAGCGCCGCCTGCGGGTTATCGAAGAACGAGCGATAAACCTTGGTATTGATTGGGTAAATGTCATGGCCCGGAATCAATACGGTGGCGTTAACGGTCAGCACCATTTGGTATTCAGCAGTACGACCATCCTGGAAAATGGATGCCGTATCTTTCTGAATGGATGAGTTACCCAGACGCAGGGACGGAATATCCTTACGCAGCGTATCGGCTTCGATCAGCTCTACGCCATTCAGACGTAGCTGGTTACGTACCGCACGGCTTAATGGACCATTCGGATCGCCTGACTGGAAAATCATAGTTTTCATTGTGGTTGGAACCTGCGTATTACTACGTAGATGCCAGCCGCAACCGGCGGTGATTAACACCGCCAGAGATAACAGCATTGTTGCCAGATATCGCACGCTTCCTCCCGCGCTTAGCCAACGACCAGATTGAGCAGTTTGCCCGGAACGTAAATCACTTTACGTACGGTCACGCCTTCAAGGTATTTTGCGACCAGATGTTCCTGGCCTGCACGTTCACGAACCTGCTCTTCGGTTGCGTCTACCGCAACGGTAATTTTACCACGAACTTTACCGTTTACCTGGACGACGACCAGAGTCGTGTTTTCAACCATTGCACTTTCGTCTGCTACCGGCCACGGCGCGTTGTCGATATCGCCTTCGCCGCCCAGTTCTTGCCACAGGGTGAAGCAGGCATGCGGGGTGAACGGGTTGAGCATACGCACCACGGCCAGCAGCGCTTCACGCATCAGCGCGCGATCTTGTTCGCTTTCCTGCGGCGCTTTCGCCAGTTTGTTCATCAGCTCCATTACCGCGGCAATGGCGGTATTGAAGGTCTGACGACGGCCGATATCATCGGTCACTTTGGCAATCGTTTTATGCACGTCGCGACGCAGCGCTTGCTGATCTTCGCTGAGGCTTGCCACATCCAGGGCGACAGCCGGGCCCTGAGAGGTATGCTCGTAAACCAGTTTCCAGACGCGTTTCAGGAAGCGGTTTGCCCCTTCTACGCCAGATTCCTGCCACTCAAGGGTCATTTCTGCTGGGGAGGCGAACATCATGAACAGACGTACGGTATCCGCGCCGTAGCGCTCAACCATAACCTGCGGGTCGATACCGTTGTTCTTCGACTTGGACATTTTGCTCATGCCGGTATACACCAGCTCGCGGCCCTGTGGGTCGAAGGCTTTAACGATACGGCCTTTTTCATCACGCTCAACGGTGGCGTCAATCGGTGATACCCAGTTACGCTCGCCGTTTTCGCCGACGTAGTAGAACGCATCGGCCAGTACCATACCCTGGCACAGCAGCTGTTTAGCTGGCTCATCGGAATTCACCATACCGGCATCGCGCATCAGCTTGTGGAAGAAGCGGAAATAGAGCAGGTGCATGATGGCGTGTTCGATGCCGCCGATGTAGATATCCACCGGCAGCCAGTAGTTCGCGGCATTCGGGTCCAGCATACCTTTATCGTACTGCGGGCAGGTGTAGCGCGCGTAGTACCAGGAGGACTCCATAAAGGTGTCGAATGTGTCGGTTTCACGCAGCGCCGGCATGCCGTTAACGGTGGTTTTCGCCCACTCAGGATCGGCTTTGATCGGGCTGGTGATGCCGTCCATGACGACGTCTTCCGGCAGGATAACCGGCAGTTGGTCTTCCGGCGTCGGCATCACGGTACCGTCTTCCAGGGTCACCATCGGAATTGGCGCGCCCCAGTAACGCTGGCGGGAAACACCCCAATCGCGCAGGCGGTAGTTAACTTTGCGCTCGCCAACGCCCATCGCGGCCAGTTTATCGGCAATGGCGTTGAAGCCTGCTTCGTAATCCAGGCCGCTAAATTCGCCGGAGTTGAACAGCACGCCTTTCTCGGTCAGGGCCTGCTCGGAGAGATCCGGCTCGGAACCGTCAGCGGCGAGAATAACTGGCTTGATGTTCAGGCCGTATTTGCTGGCAAACTCGTAGTCGCGCTGGTCGTGACCTGGAACGGCCATCACCGCGCCGGTGCCGTACTCCATCAGTACGAAGTTAGCCGCCCATACCGGGATGGCTTCGCCGGTCAGCGGGTGAATAGCTTTAAAGCCGGTGTCGACGCCTTTTTTCTCCATCGTCGCCATATCGGCTTCGGCAACTTTGGTATTACGGCATTCGTCGATAAAGGCGGCCAGCGCCGGATTGTTAGCCGCAGCCTGTTGCGCCAGCGGGTGACCCGCTGCGACGGCAAGGTAGGTGCAGCCCATGAAGGTATCCGGGCGGGTGGTGTAGACGGTCAGCTTATCGGCGTAGTCGTTGACGTCAAAGGAGATTTCTACCCCTTCAGAGCGGCCGATCCAGTTGCGCTGCATGGTCTTAACGGTGTCAGGCCAGTGATCCAGGTTGTCCAGATCGTTGAGCAGTTCGTCGGCGTAGGCGGTGATTTTAATAAACCACTGCGGGATCTCTTTGCGCTCAACTTTGGTGTCGCAGCGCCAGCAGCAGCCGTCGATAACCTGTTCGTTAGCCAGCACGGTCTGATCGTTCGGACACCAGTTCACCGCTGAGGTTTTTTTGTACACCAGGCCTTTTTTATACAGCTCGGTGAAGAATTTTTGCTCCCAGCGGTAGTATTCCGGGGTGCAGGTCGCAATTTCACGGCTCCAGTCATAGCCGAAGCCCAGCTTTTTCAGCTGGTTTTTCATGTATGCGATGTTGTCATAGGTCCACGGGGCCGGGGCGGTATTGTTTTTCACCGCCGCGCCTTCCGCAGGCAGACCAAACGCATCCCAACCGATCGGCTGCAGGACGTTTTTGCCCAGCATGCGCTGATAGCGCGCGATGACGTCGCCGATGGTGTAGTTACGCACGTGACCCATGTGTAGTCGACCAGAAGGATAAGGAAGCATCGACAGGCAGTAATACTTCTCTTTGCTCTCGTCTTCAGTTACTTCAAATGTACGATTTTCGTCCCAGTGAAGCTGGACTTTCGATTCTATCTCTTCCGGGCGGTATTGCTCTTGCATGGCAGCCAGTGGTCCTGTTTTCAATACAGCTACAAAATGTAGCCAATGGATGTGTTATTTCAGATCGGCATAGCATAGCCCAAACGTCCACGTCAAAACAGCCTTTCGCACATTAACATCGGCAAAAGCGACGCAGAATTTTTCGCGACTCTGTGGCGCGGATGGCAAAGCAAACCGCCGATAACGTCTATTATTAGAAGCAGTTAATCACACCGGAGGCGAAATGATGAACAAGGTTGCTCAATATTACCGGGAACTGGTCTCCTCGCTCAGTGAACGGCTGCGCAATGGAGAGCGTGACATTGACGCGCTGGTGAAGCAGGCGAGGGAGAAAATCACCCAGGCAGGCGATTTGACGCAGAGCGAGATTGAATCGCTAATCGCGGCGGTAAAGCGCGATCTGGAAGAATTTGCCCGCAGCTATGAAGAGAGTCAGGAAGACGACAGCGACAGCGTATTTATGCGGGTGATCAAAGAGAGTCTGTGGCAGGAGCTTGCCGATATCACCGATAAAACCCAGCTTGAGTGGCGCGAAGTATTTCAGGATCTGAACCACCACGGGGTCTATCACAGCGGTGAAGTGGTAGGTCTTGGCAACCTGGTATGCGAGAAGTGCCACTATCACCTGGCGGTGTATACCCCGGACGTATTGCCGCGGTGCCCAAAGTGCGGGCACGATCAGTTCCAGCGTCGGCCATTTGAGCCGTAAACGCTAAAAGCAGCGATGCGCATTGCGCTGCGCATCGCTGAGTCATTACAGAACGGTATTGATTTCCGCAATCTTAAAGTATTGATAACCGCCCATCTCGCTGGCGTATTTATATGAGGAGTTGAGGACCATCTTGTTGGCGCTGATGGTGCCGACATCACAGGTATTAAATTTCAACCAACCGCAGCCGCGACCACTGTTAACAACCTTTTTCGCGGTCATGGTTAAGGTGCCGTTCGCCTGAATTAATGAGTAGTTATAGATATTGCCTTTCAACTGGGTGTCCAGCAGCAGATCGCCGGTGCTGTAAATCGTCCCTTCATTAGTAACATCATAATAAGTTGTCAGAGAGACATTGGCCGCGGTGATAGTACCTGTGTTACTAATCGTGCCATGATCGGTAGTAATATCAGCGGCTTTCATATAACCGTTGTTATTCAGCCAGTAGCTATGCGCGGTAATGGCGTTGGTGGCCTCCATGCGGCCACTGGTGCTTTGCGCCAGCGTGCCGTTGGTTTGTAGATTGATGTTTTCGCCAGTGATATTACCCAGATTGTAGATTTCCCCGACATTTACGGTGCCATCCTGCTTAAGAGACTGAATGGTGGTGTTGCCGGTTGAATTAATGTTCCCGGTATTTTTAAAACTCTCGCCAACAAAAGTAAGGGTGGTGTTTTTAGCACTGATTTTCCCTTCATTCAGAAAATCGCCTATTGCCGTGGCGGAAATCTGGTTATTCGACAGCAGGGAGGCCTTAGCCTCATTACGGATTTTTCCACCGCTGGCCAGGCTTAACCCACTGGTTCCGGTCATCGTTCCAGAGTCGCCGTTAGTGATGTTGCCGTTAGCGGTGGCAATTAGCTGACCGCCAGTGATAGAACCGACGTTAACGATATAATCCCCACTGGAGAGCATTAAATAATTGGCTCCGCCGATACTGCCTTCATTGGTGATACCTGTGACCGTAGAAACCTGGCTTAGCAGACCGTTTCCTTTTATCGTCCCTTTATTTATCAGGTTTCCGTAGCTGGTGAGTTGCAGTGAGCTGTTTGAGATAATAGAGCCATTATTACGTACGCCAAAACCAATGTTATTGCCAATCATGCTAATGCTGTTGGCAGTAATGCCGCCAAGACTACTGACGTCGATGCTGTATTGCGGGTTAATCGTCATTTCGATCAGGGTCGCTTTTTTACCCGCTGAGGTCACCGCGCCAGAACTGTTATCCATGGTGAAATTACCTGCACTAACAAGGGCGTTCTTGGCCTGCACTTTACCATTAATTTTAATCGCGTCGGCGAGTAGAGCAGCATAGCTGTTAGCGGCGTTCATGCCATTTTCATCGATGGTGATTTTGCCATTGGTGATGGTATAGCTGCCGATAGCGCCTTCATCGGTCAAATTCACCTGACCTGTCGTTAATATTGCCTTGTTGGTATTAACGAAACTACAGCCGGAGCAGGTAATACCGTTAGGGTTAGCGATTACCACGTCAGCTTTCAGCCCGGCGACTTCAATGAAGCCATTTAATGAACTGGCTTTATTGGAGGTGACTTCATTCAGGATCACCGATGCGCCGCCATTAGTCAGATTGTTGTTTTTAGCAATATTGCCAAAAGTCGCATGATTAATATCGCTGTCGCTGTTATTGAGTATTAAACCTTTGCTGCCAACGTTAAATTCACGGTACAGGTTGTGCGAAACGCCTGCAGCATTCGGCGCTTCAATATCAACCACCGTTGCGCCTGATAGATGGGTGTAAGTCGACGGATCGGCGTACACCACCGTCGAGCTTAACGCTGCTGCTAAAGCAACATAGGTTAATTTAAACTTAAACATGAATTTATTCCTTTAAATATAGTGAAAAATAGGTTGTGTTAATACTTCCACTTCAATGAGAAACCCATATTGAATGAGTCACTACTAAAGTTATCTGGTTTACTTAGCGGTGTGCCGATGAAAAAATCATATTGTGTTGAGAATATATCACCGCGCAATCCGCTAACGGCACCTGAAATAACTTTTCCTTGCCGATATTGTTCACTGCCGATAATACGACCAATATCTAATCCTAAATAGAATTGCTGTTCCGGGCCGGCAATATCCCAGATGAAATCATTGCTCCAGTACCATCCCTGATTGCCAGAGAGAGTATATTCGCCATCAAATCCGCGAACCGTCCAGCGGTTGCCAATATTAAATTGGTTATCCGAAGAGAGAATGTCCGGGCTATATTGCGCATTAAAATGCGGTGCATAGCTAAATCTATCTCCGGTTAAATCGAATTTCATTAAGGCCTGCAAATCGGCATGTACTACGCGTGAGCGCTTACTGAACTGGCCTGCTTTTTCTTCCGGTGTGGCGACGGAGTTTAGCCATGGGAGGCGGCGCTGTAACCCCAGGCTGGCGGCGACGACTTTTTTATCGAAATAGCGTTGCTGTCGTAGCGTCAGCTCCCATGTCGGGTTCTGTTTGCGCATCACCCTAAGTTCTTCACCGCCAAAATAGTAGTGTGATGTACTTTTTGAGATACGGAAATCCAGCGACGTTTTTTGCTGACGGGTGTGAGACAGCAGTCGTGACAGCGTCGCGCTATAGTAGCGATTTTTACTTTTATAATCCGTTTGCGACCAGTTGCCCTTGAACAACTGGCGATATTGGCTCTGTGAACCGTAAAGACCTAACGCCCAGTAACCGAAGGGAATCGAGTAATACAGACTGCCATTCTGGTTACCATCATTATGTTGATTAAACTCGATATCTCCTCCCCCTGAGACATAGAAAATGTCGTTGAGTGTGGTGATATCATAAAGATAGAGCGCACCTCCGGCCTGATAGCGACCGCTGGCGCGGCTGCCAGCGTCATCCATCCAGGCTCCCACCTGCCATTTTTTATCCAGCCGACGCGTTAGCTGCAGATTGCTTTCTGCCTCCCGTTGTCCCGGTAATATTTGCATATTCGCCGAACTTCCTGGCAGGCGGCGCAGGTTTTCCATTCCCTGTTCGAGATCGGTGAGACGCAGGATATCTCCCGTGCGGGTGGGGATATTGTTCCAGATGCTGGTGGTTTGCTCGCTTGTCGTTGACCAGAAAATATCACCGATTTTGCCATAAGCGAGTTCGAGCCTTAATGTGCCCGCCGTCAATGACTGTTCCGGGATGGTTAGTAATGAAGTGATGTAACCACGGGCGATTAACTCATTTTGTAATGCCATGGTGAGGTGCTGAATACCGTTAATCCCCAGACAACGATGCAGAGCCTGAGCTGTAAGGTTATCAAGAAGCTGATGCGTGAGCTTCGGCTCGGCAGAATCGATATGAATATTATTGATGAATCTGCAGTTTTCTTCCTTTGGAAATGTGAGCGTTTGTCGGTCGGTATTAATTAATGAAGCCTGGGCGGCCTGCTGCTGTGGTGTCAGCGCCGCCTGACGGGCTTTATCCTGCTCGTTTTGGTTAGTCGTGGTGGAGACTATCGTACTGGCGAAAACCTGCTGCTGACAGAAAAATAGAATCAGCAGGGTGTAAATCAGATTTTTTTTATTAAACATGAAGCAAGTTCCATTTGTTTCATTTAATTTGCATGCTGTATTGTTAAGCTTGCTTAATATGTGACCTTATTCAGGCCATAGGGCCATCTATAAAAATATTATTTTTATTATCAGAAAGTAATGTGTTGGGTAATATTCCCAGGGCTTGTTCTTAAGGGGGGTATGTTAGCGGTGGCAGTAACGCTTAGCCATGCGAAGAAAACTGAATTTTGTATGAATTAAATTAATTTAGAATGTGATTTGTTAGGGGGGAGTGTTAAATTATTCACTGGTTTAATAAGAAAACAATTAAAATAAACCACTAATATATGGCACACATTATCGAGAGAGAAAAGGCGCGCACATGACGTGCGCGCTGGGATTTTAGTGCAGGATTTTGGCAAGGAAATCTTTCGCGCGTTCTGATTGCGGGTTGGCGAAGAAGGCTTCTTTATCGACATCTTCGACAATTTTACCTTCATCCATAAAGATGACCCGGTTCGCTACTTTACGGGCAAAGCCCATTTCGTGCGTCACCACCATCATGGTCATACCTTCGTTAGCCAGCTCGACCATCACGTCCAGTACTTCGTTGATCATCTCCGGGTCTAGCGCTGAAGTTGGCTCATCGAACAGCATCGCGATCGGATCCATGCACAGCGCGCGCGCGATCGCGACACGCTGCTGCTGGCCGCCGGAGAGCTGCGCCGGATATTTTTCCGCATGCGCCGCCAGACCCACGCGCTCCAGCAGCTTAAGCCCCTTTTTACGCGAAGATTCTTTATCGCGATTGAGAACCTTAATTTGCGCCAGCGTCAGGTTGTCGATGATCGACAGGTGCGGGAACAGTTCAAAGTGCTGGAATACCATACCTACGCGGGAACGCAGTTTAGCAAGATTGGTTTTCTTATCGTTAACCTGAGTGCCATCAACGATAATTTCGCCTTGCTGCACCGGCTCAAGGCCATTAACGGTTTTAATCAGCGTCGATTTACCGGAGCCTGACGGCCCGCAAACCACCACCACTTCGCCTTTTTTCACTTCGGTGGAGCAATCGGTCAGCACCTGAAAGTGACCATACCATTTTGAAATATTTTTCAGGGTAATCATTACACAGTCCTTTTCTTCAACCAGCTGACCAACAGCGATGCGCTGAGACTAAATACAAAATAAACGGCGCCTGCGAACAGGATCATTTCCACCTGGGTTCCGTCACGTTCGCCAATGGTGGAGGCGGTACGGAAGAAATCGGCCAGGCTCAGGACGTACACCAGCGAGGTATCCTGGAACAGGACGATACCCTGGGTTAACAGCAGCGGGACCATCGCGCGGAAGGCCTGCGGCAGAATCACCAACTTCATCGATTGCCAGTGGGTCATCCCCAGCGCCAGCGCGGCGCTCGACTGACCACGGGAAATACTCTGGATCCCGGCGCGAATAATTTCCGAATAGTAGGCCGCTTCAAACATCGAAAATGCCACCATCGCCGAAATCAGACGAATATCGGTTTTCGGCGACAGCCCCAGCACGTTTTGCAGGAATCCGGGAACGATCAGATAGAACCACAGCAGCACCATCACCAGCGGAATCGAGCGGAAAACGTTAACGTAGGTTTTGGCAAACCACGCCAACGGCAGGAAGCTTGACAGGCGCATCACCGCCAGAATGGTGCCCCAGACGATACCGATAATAATTGCCGTGACGGTGATTTTCAGCGTAATGACCAACCCTGCCAGCAGGTAGGGCATGGAAGGAACAATTGAACTCCAGTCAAAATCGTACATTATTTGCCTCCCATATTGCCCGGCAGGCGAACTTTACGTTCAACCACATACATCACCAGCATGATTACGGCGTTGATGAATACATAGGCGAGGGTGATCGCGGTAAACGATTCCCAGGCGTGGGCTGAGTAATCCAGCAGCTTACCCGCCTGCGCCGCCATATCCGCCAGACCGATAGTGGAAGCGATAGCCGAGTTTTTTACCAGGTTCATCATTTCCGAGGTCATCGGCGGCACGATAACGCGATAAGCGTTCGGCAGCAGCACGTAGCGATAGGTTTGCGGCAGAGTCAGCCCCATCGCCAGGCCGGCATTTTTCTGCCCGCGAGGAAGGGACTGTATCGCGGCGCGGACCTGCTCGCAGACGCGGGCAGCGGTAAACAGCCCAAGGCACAGCATTGAGGAGACAAAGAACTGAATATTTGGATCCAGTTCCGACTTAAACCACATGCCGATGTTTTCCGGCAGAAACTCCGGAATAACAAGGTACCAGGTAAAGAACTGGACAATCAGTGGAACGTTACGAAACAGTTCGACGTAGCAGGTGCCGATCCCGGCTAACCAGCGGTTAGGGACGGTACGCAGAATACCGAACAGCGAGCCGATGAGGAAAGCGATAATCCAGGCGCTAATCGACAGTGCGACGGTAACCTGAAAGCCGCTCCATAACCAGCCTAAATAAGTGGTGTTGCCGAACGGGGCGGGTTGCAGGAATATTCCCCAGTTCCAGTCTATTGACATAAATAAACTCCAGAAAAAAAAGGGTAGCAGCGCTACCCTCGAAGATTGTTGCCCTGCTTGTTTCGGTATTCGCGGCGGCTGGGGAACGACCAGCCACCGTATAGTCTGTCCGTGCAAAGGCAACAATCGGGAGGGCTACTTTATCGAGCCCCTGTTTTTTTAATTAGTTAAGAGCCTTGTCATTGGGTGATTTGAACAGCGCCTTCATGTCGTCGGACAGTTCGAAGTTCAGGTTCAGATTTTTCGGCGGAATCGGGTTCTTAAACCAGGTATCAAACCATTTCGCCGCTTCGCCAGAGGTCTGCGCCTGGGCAACGGTGTCATCGACCAGTGTTTTGAACGATGCGTCGTCTTTACGCAGCATGCAGCCATAGGCTTCTTTCGACTGCGGCGTACCGACGATTTCCCAGTTATCCGGTTTCTTCGCTTTTGCGCGCTCGCCGGCCAGCAGGGCATCATCCATCATAAAGGCCACCGCGCGGCCACTTTCCAGCGTACGGAAAGAGTCGCCGTGATCTTTCGCGCTGATGATGCGCATGTTCATTTTCTTCTCGTCGTTCAGCTTATGCAGCAGTACTTCCGAGGTGGTACCGGAAGTGACGACTACCGCTTTGTCTTTCAGATCCGGGAAGTCTTTAATCGGCCCACCTTTTTTCACCAGCAGACGAGTGCCGACGACGAAAATGGTATCGGAGAAGGCGGCCTGCTTCTGACGCTCAAGGTTGTTGGTGGTGGAACCGCACTCGAAATCATAAGTGCCGTTCTGCAGTAACGGGATGCGGTTCTGCGAGGTGACCGGAATCAGTTTCACCTGCAGATCGGGTTTATTCAGCTTTTTCTTGATGGCTTCAACGATAGCGTTGGAGTAATCCTGAGAGTAACCCACCACTTTTTGTTGGTTATCGTAATAGGAGAATGGTACTGACGACTCGCGGTGGCCGACGACGATCACCCCGTTTTTGGCGATTTTATCCAGCGTGCTCTGACCTGCGGCCGGGGCGGCATCTTCAGCGTGCGCCAGACCAGCGGTCACTCCCATGACCAGCATTGCGGCGGCCAGTTTACGTAATTGCATATCCAACTCCTTATCCTTAACGCCAGGGACGCTAGTGATACCCATTGTGATTGTGTGTATGTGTTGTTATTCCTGCGAGCACTGCCGTAAGGCGGCGCTTTCGGGAATCGTCTGCAATCTTAAAGTGCAGTATTTGTATGAGCTTGTTAGCATTTAGTTTGGCTTAATGTAAAGATTTTGATGCGTTATTGTTTATTTTTGCGAAGCGCACCGCACCATTTGTGGGCAAAAATGGGTTGTTGCACCAACGTGGCGCGAAGTGCGAACGCTTTCGGTGCAACCCTGGTACAACCGCGGTCAAAATCGCCTACAGGGATGAAATTAAGCAATGGACGTGCCAGATTGGCGCTGGAGAGCGTAAAGCGGGGAAGGCCCGCCGGCGACGAATGCCGCCGGGAGCAGGCCGGGCGGCTGCCCGGCGGAAAAGATTAGCGTCGACGCTGGCGCAGGCTCATCACCAGCGCGGCAAAGCCAAAGAGGGCGGTTAACGCCCACAGCGGCCAATTGCCGGTACGAGCATACGGCGTCAGGCCGGTGGTTGGCGTGACCTTAGTGGTCAACACCGCGCGGGTAAACTGTGGGATCATGTCCTGAATTTCACCACGCGGGCCAATAACGGCGGTGATACCGTTGTTGGTGCTGCGTAGCAGCGGGCGCGCCAGTTCCAGCGCGCGCATCCGCGCCATCTGGAAGTGCTGCCATGGGCCAATTGACTTACCAAACCACGCATCGTTGGAGATAGTCAGCAGATAATCGGTATCCGGGCGGAAATTATCGCGGACCTGCTCGCCGAGAATGATTTCGTAGCAAATTGCCGCCGTAAGCTTCAGGTTATGCGCTACCAGCTGCGGCTGCACGTAAGGGCCGCGGCTGAACGAGGACATCGGCAAATCGAAGAACGGCGCCAGTGGGCGTAAAATCGATTCCAGCGGTACGAATTCGCCGAACGGCACCAGATGGTTTTTGTTATAGCGATTGGTCGAGTCGTAGCTGTACGGGTTATCTTTACCCAGCGTGATGATGGTGTTGTAGGTATCGTAGCGGTTTTGTTTATTGAGGCGCGCATCGACAATACCGGTAATCAACGAGCTATTTTTGGCCCGCATCAGGTCATCAACCATGCTGAGGAAATGCTGCTGATTGATTTCCAGATCCGGAATCGCCGACTCCGGCCAGATAATCAGCTGCGATTTACCCATATGCGGCTGGGTGAGATCGAGATAGGTTTTCAGGGTGTTAACCAGCTGGTTTTCATCCCATTTCATCGCCTGCGGAATATCGCCCTGCACCAAAGAGACTTCCGTCGCCCGCTCAGGCAGCAGTTGATACCACTGGATATAACGCAGCGGGAAGGGCAGGGCAAACAGCACTATCGCCACCAGCAACGGTTTCCAGTGGCGCTGCGCGATAGCCAGCGCCAGCAGGCCGCTGACCACCATCAACAGAAAGTTTATCGCCTCAACGCCCATCACCGGCGCCAGACCCTTTAGCGGACCGTCAATCTGGCTATAGCCGAACTGTAGCCACGGGAAACCGGTCAGCACCCAGCCGCGGAGAAATTCGGTAATTTGCCAGATGACAGGCGCGGCGATGGCCAAACGGATCCAGTTAGTTTTCGGCCATAGTCTCGCGAGGATCCCGGCGAACAGACCGGTGTACAGCGATAAATAGGCCGCCAGCAAAGCAACAAGGAAAACGTTAACCGGGCCCGGCATGCCGCCGAACTGCGCGATGCTAACGTAAACCCAGTTAATACCGGTGCCGAATAGCCCAAGCCCCCAGAAGTAGCCAATCCAGGCGCTCTGTAGCGGGCGACGGTTGAGAGTGAGCGCCTGCAGACCAAACAGCGAGACAATCGCCGCTGGCCAGAAGTCGTAAGGTGAAAAAGCCAGCGTTCCGCTGGCTCCGAATAACAGCGCCAGCAGCAGACGTACGCGCTGGCGTTCAAGTAAAGAGGCAAATACCATTTAGGTTAATCGTCCCGTTAAATTAGTCTTCCAGCTTCGGCTGCGGCGCATCATCAGGAAGCTTTACATGGACCTGAATAATACGTCTGCTGTCAGCCATTGCGACCTTGAATTGGTAACCATCAATGTCAATCGACTCGCCGCGGGCCGGAAGATGACCAAAGGCCTGCATCACCAGTCCGCCGATGGTATCGACCTCTTCATCGCTGAAGTGGGTGCCGTAGGCTTTATTGAAATCTTCAATCGATGCCAGCGCGCGTACCGTCCAGGTATGACGGCTTAGCTGACGGAAATCGATATCTTCCTCTTCATCGTATTCGTCTTCGATTTCGCCGACGATAAGTTCGAGAATATCTTCGATAGTCACCAGGCCGGAAACGCCGCCGAACTCATCGATGACGATCGCCATATGATAACGTTGCGAGCGGAACTCTTTCAGCATGCGGTCAACCCGCTTGCTTTCAGGCACGACAACCGCCGGACGTAACACTTTTTCCATGCTGAAAGCTTCGGCGTCGCTGCGCATAAACGGCAGCAGATCCTTAGCCATCAGAATCCCTTCAATGTGATCTTTATCTTCGCTAATGACCGGGAAACGCGAGTGGGCGGATTCGATGATCACATCGAGGCACTCGTCCAGCGTCTGGTTGCGTTTCAGGGTAATCATTTGCGAACGCGGGATCATAATATCGCGGACGCGTTGGTCGGCGATATCCATTACCCCTTCGAGCATGTCGCGCGTATCTTCATCGATAAGCTCGTTCTGCCCGGAGTCACGGATCAGCGCCAATAATTCATCACGGTTTTTGGGTTCGCCGTGGAAAAGTTGGCTGAGTAAGAGGGAGAAAAATCCCTTTTTGCTGTTTACTGTGTCACTACTGTGTGAATTGTCGTCGCTCATGGCGTCGTATGGGTTCTCGTGTTGATTTAATTGTCGCTCGTCGCGCGTAAACTCAGCGTCGTACGGCATGTTTTGCCTGATAGCGCTACGCTTATCAGGCCTGGGATACGCATGAATGTAGGCCGGATAAGGCGCTTGCGCCGTCATCCGGCAAGTTACTATTCAGCAATCTTCTCGGCAATGTACGGATCCTCATAGCCCAGAGCAAGCATTATCTCTGTTTCGAGGCCTTCCATTTCTTCCGCTTCGTCGTCTTCGATATGATCGTAGCCCAGCAGGTGCAGGCTACCGTGCACGACCATGTGCGCCCAGTGAGCCTCCAGCGGTTTTTCCTGCTCTTTGGCTTCCTGTTCAACCACCTGGCGGCAGATGATCAGATCGCCGAGCAGCGGCATCTCAATGCCCGGCGGGGCTTCGAAGGGGAAGGAGAGGACGTTAGTCGGCTTATCCTTGCCGCGATAGGTCAGGTTCAGCTCGTGGCTTTCGGCGACATCCACCAGGCGAATCGTTAACTCTGACTCTTCCTGGAACTGCGGGATCACGGCTTCCACCCAGCGTTGAAAGAGGGCTTCGTCCGGTAGACCGCTGGTGTCTTCGCAGGCCAGCTGTAAATCGAGAATCACCTGACTCATTTTTGCTCCTGTTCCTGGGCTTCGCGTTTGCGCTCGGCGGCCAGTTCTGCTTTACGTTTTTGTTCGGCTTCTTCCCATGCCTCATAGGCATTGACGATGCGGGCGACCACCGGGTGGCGCACCACGTCTTCGCTGTGGAAGAAGTTGAAGCTGATTTCATCGACTTCCGCCAGCACTTCAACGGCGTGGCGCAGACCTGATTTGGTATTGCGCGGTAGGTCAATCTGGGTCACGTCGCCGGTGATAACCGCTTTCGAGTTAAAGCCGATACGGGTCAGGAACATCTTCATCTGCTCGATGGTGGTGTTCTGGCTTTCATCGAGAATGATAAAGGCGTCATTCAGCGTACGCCCGCGCATGTAGGCCAGCGGCGCGACTTCAATGACGTTACGCTCAATCAGCTTCTCGACTTTCTCAAAGCCGAGCATCTCGAACAGCGCGTCGTACAGCGGGCGCAAATACGGGTCAACCTTCTGGCTTAAGTCGCCTGGCAGGAAGCCGAGCTTCTCGCCTGCTTCGACCGCAGGACGAGTCAGCAGAATGCGGCGAATTTCCTGACGCTCCAGGGCATCGACCGCCGCGGCGACCGCAAGATAGGTTTTACCAGTACCCGCCGGGCCGACGCCAAAGGTAATGTCGTGGTCGAGGATATTGGCGATGTATTGCGCCTGGTTTGGCGTACGCGGTTTGATCACCCCGCGTTTGGTTTTGATATTGATGGCCTTGCCGTATTCCGGCACGCTCTCGGCGCTCTGCTCGAGCACCCGGGCTTCTTTAATAGCCAGGTGGATTTGTTCCGGTTCAATATCCTGAATCTGGCCGCGCATTGGCGCGGTATCGACATACAGGCTTGTCAGAATATCGGCCGCGGCGTGCACGCAGATGGCGCGGCCGGTCAGTTTAAAGTGATTGTCGCGGCGGTTGATCTCAATACCCAACCGACGCTCCAGCTGTTTGATGTTGTCGTCAAACGGGCCGCACAGTGCTAACAGGCGGGCATTGTCCGCTGGCTCCAGGGTAATTTCACGGGTTTCTATGTTCAAACTGTTCCTCTTATTACGTGTGTTGCCGGAGGACAATCGTCATCCGGCCAATAAGGAAATTATTCACGTCACGGGAATATGGCGCAAGCATTGCTGTAGATATAGGGGCGAGGAGGGGAAATGCAAGGCCTGCCGGAACCGACAGGCCTGCCGGGATTACGGCTGGTAGATGCCGACGCCCAGATCGTTTTCTTTTCGCGTACGCGCAATGACCGATTCCGGCGATTCCACGACGCGCAGTCCCATCTCATCTTCTGTGCGGACAATTTTGCCGCGTAATGAGTTAGTGTAGACATCGACGATTTCTACGTCGACGAATTTACCGACCATATCCGGCGTGCCTTCGAAGTTCACCACGCGGTTGTTCTCGGTGCGCCCGGAGAGCTCCATCAGGCTCTTACGCGACGTGCCTTCTACCAGAATACGCTGGGTGGTGCCGAGCATGCGGCGGCTCCATGCCATCGCCTGCTGATTAATACGCTCCTGCAGAATGTACAGGCGCTGTTTTTTATCGGCTTCAGGAACATCGTCGACCATATCCGCCGCCGGGGTGCCCGGGCGGGCAGAGAAGATAAAGCTGTAGCTGACATCAAAGTTAACCTCGGCAATCAGCTTCATGGTTTTTTCGAAGTCTTCCGTCGTTTCGCCAGGGAAACCGACGATAAAGTCGGAGCTAATCTGAATATCCGGGCGCGCTTCGCGCAGCTTGCGGATAATCGCTTTATATTCCAGCACGGTGTGGGTACGGCCCATCAGGTTCAGTACGCGATCGGAACCAGCCTGCACCGGTAAATGCAGGAAGCTCACCAGTTCAGGGGTATCGCGATAGACCTCGATGATATCGTCAGTAAACTCAATCGGGTGGCTGGTGGTGAAGCGAATACGGTCGATGCCGTCGATGGCGGCGACCAGACGCAGTAGATCGGCAAAGTTGCCGGTCGTGCCATCGTAGTTTTCGCCGCGCCAGGCGTTAACGTTCTGCCCGAGCAGGTTGACTTCACGCACCCCTTGCGCCGCCAGTTGAGCGATTTCAAACAGAATATCGTCGCACGGACGGCTCACTTCTTCACCGCGGGTATAGGGCACCACGCAGTAAGTGCAGTATTTGTTGCAGCCTTCCATAATGGAAACGAAGGCGGTCGGCCCCTCGGCGCGCGGTTCCGGCAGGCGATCGAATTTTTCGATTTCCGGGAAGCTCACGTCGATAACCGGTTTATGGTTATTGCGCACCGCGTCGATCATCTCCGGCAGGCGATGCAGCGTCTGCGGGCCAAAAATAATGTCAACGTAATGGGCGCGCTGGCGAATCAGTTTGCCTTCCTGGGAGGCGACACAGCCGCCGACGCCGATAATCACGCCGGGTTTTTTCTCTTTCAGTAGTTTCCAGCGGCCAAGCTGATGGAACACTTTTTCCTGCGCCTTCTCGCGAATTGAGCAGGTGTTGAGCAGCAGCACGTCCGCTTCTTCGGCCACTTCTGTGAGTTGATACCCATGGGTGGCATCCAGCAGATCGGCCATCTTGGATGAATCGTATTCGTTCATCTGACAGCCCCAGGTTTTAATATGGAGTTTTTTTGTCATCGACTTGCTCATGCTCAATTATAAAGACGGGTATAAGTTAAGAATTAGAATTCGTTTGCAGGGTACGCATTGTAATGCTTTGGTTGCCACCTGACCAGTGCGACCACGATCCCCCGCAAGGTGCAAAAAATCCGGTAAACTTAAGGAAATCAGCTTTAAGGATAATTGCCATGACAATTCATGCAACAGATATCGCCATCGTCGGCGGCGGAATGGTCGGCGGCGCGCTGGCGCTGGGGCTGGCGCAACACGGGTTTTCGGTAACGGTGATAGAAAAACACGCGCCTCCGGCCTTTGATGCCGCTGCGGCGCCGGATGTGCGTATTTCGGCGATCAGCGCGTCGTCGGTCGGCTTGCTCAAAAGCCTCGGCGTTTGGGAAGCGGTGCGCGGTATGCGCGCGCATGCTTATCGTCGTCTTGAAACCTGGGAGTGGGAAAGCGCGCACGTTGACTTTAATGCCGCCGAGCTGAAGCTGCCTGAGCTTGGCTATATGGTGGAAAATAGCGTGCTACAGCTGGCGCTGTGGCAGGCGCTTGAAGCCCATCCGCAGGTGAGCTTGCGGGTTGGCGTGACGTTAAGCGAGCTTCATCGTGAGCCGCAGGGCGTTTCGCTGCGCCTGAGCGATGAGAGCGTTTGCACGGCGCAACTGGCGATCGGCGCAGACGGCGCGAATTCTCAGGTGCGCGAACTGGCCGGCATCGGCGTACAGGCGTGGCAATATCAGCAATCCTGTATGCTAATTAGCGTGCAGTGCGCCGACGATCCCGGTGATAGCACCTGGCAACAGTTCACCCCCAGCGGGCCGCGCGCCTTCCTGCCGCTATTCGATAACTGGGCGTCGCTGGTGTGGTACGACACCCCGGCGCGCATCCGCCAGCTGCAGGCGATGTCGATGACCCAACTGCAGCAGGAAATCACCGCGCATTTCCCGAAACGTCTGGGCAGCGTGACGCCAATGAGCGCCGGCGCCTTCCCGTTAACCCGCCGACATGCGCTGCAGTACGTGCAACCGGGGCTGGCGCTGGTAGGGGATGCGGCGCATACCATTCATCCGCTGGCGGGGCAGGGGGTTAACCTTGGCTATCGCGACGTTGACGCGCTGCTGGATATTTTGGCGGAAGCCCGCGGGCGCGGGGAAGCCTGGTCCAGCTTGCCGGTGCTGAAGCGCTATCAGGCGCGGCGCCGGGCGGATAACTTTATTATGCAATCCGGCATGGATCTGTTCTATGCCGGCTTCAGCAACGATTTAGCGCCGGTGCGCGTGTTGTGTAATATTGGCCTGATGGCTGCCGAACGTGCCGGTGTATTAAAGCGCCAGGCATTGAAATATGCATTAGGGTTGTAAAGGGGCATTTGCCGATGGGGGCTGCAGACTAAAGTTTTGCAGTACCTGCATCGGCAAGATGACTATCCGCAGAAAGCAAAAAAGCTCACCGAAGTGAGCTTTTTTGTTAATAAGTGGCTGGGGTACGAGGATTCGAACCTCGGAATGCCGGAATCAGAATCCGGTGCCT